>JASMTJ010000104.1:0-1112 GCA_041694335.1 Bacteroidales bacterium | reverse complement strand
TTATAAAAAGAAAGCCCAACCCCACTAGTTATCGCTGACATAAAGAAAAATGCATACATTCCAGGCTCTACCCATGCATAGGGGTGGGATATATACAACACAGCCGACAAGAAAAAAACCAGAACCAAGATTATGACTGGGGTTAGCATCCTGACTGAAACACGATAGTTCCTCGAAGAATCCCGTGGAAAATTCAGGGTAAATATTAAAATCAATAAGCCCGAAATAAACGTAAAAAGAAAGCGTTGGTCAGCATAGCTGCCAAGCTGGGTCCTCAGAAAACTAGAAAAAAGAACTAGAACCAATGCCAATAGCGCAGCGCCGACTAATAGCAACTTGGCTGCATCACCGTCCCGATAGGTCATTCATTCCATTCCCCGTGATCACATCAGAATATTTAAGGCCTGACAGCAGACGCTAATCATGATCAAACCTCATTCTCAATGTCAGCCTCGAAAAATCATTTCAAGTCGAAACTATAGGGCGAGCAAGACAACTCTGCACCTCCAAGATTTTAACAGCTAAAGCCAATCAAACTGAAAACTTCAAAGCAAGGTCGCAGGCATAACCTCCAAGGATAAAATAAGAAAAGCCCGGAACTAATTCCGGGCTTTCAGCATTTTCTCAAACCATAAGCGAATCTTCGCTGTTTGGGAGAAAAAATATATTAGGAATTGGTACAACCTTCGGGAAGGTAATCCGTTACAACATTGGTTGTTTTGCAAGTGTACAGACCATCTCCATCCCGAAGCAGAGAGATAGTCGCGTCAGTGCCTGCAGTTGCAGCTACACGACCAGGATTATTGATGGTGCATGTCAGAACTGCCGCTGCCGCTCCACCAGCTGCCACAGGAGTTGCTGCAGCAATATTTGAACAGTTACCGGTCGAGCTAGGCAAGCCTGCCGCATCCAAATACTCTGCTGCAGTTGAAGCTGCCCCATTAACAACAGCCATTTCGTAGCCAGTCTTTCCCCCAGCAATGTCAGCATATGCAGCATTAACTTTAGCTTGAGCTACGTAATCCTGGTAAGCAGGAATAGCCACAGCAGCCAAGATACCAATGATCGCCACAACGATCATCAGCTCGATAAGGGTGAAACCCTTCTGACCG
>JASMTJ010000103.1:0-45760 GCA_041694335.1 Bacteroidales bacterium | reverse complement strand
ATATCTGAAAGCATGGATTCACCTTCAGCATAAACTGCAGATACCTGGTAATAATAAGTGGTACCAGCATCAAGGTTTTCATCCACATAACTCATGTCAGTGGTTGAAGTGAGGAGTTCAGTATCTTCACTAACACCACGGTAAATATTGTAGCTCTCTACGTCACCAGCAACTGCAACCGGATGGTTTTCCCATTCGAGCATCACTTTTGCATTTCCTGCTTCTGAAGAAGGGTCGACCATTGCGGCAAAGTTCACTACCGGAAGGGTTGGAGTCATAGCCCAAACAGCATCCCCAGAGAATTGGTGTGGTTCACTTCCCCATTCATCCCCTTTAACTTCATATGGAAGTGTATACTCGCCAGAAGCATCTGAAGGTACAGTAACATTAACAGAAAATTCGAATGGTCCATTAGAATAAATCAAATCGTCTTCAGTCCAAACAACAGTTTGCCCATCAATTTCAGTGAAACCAAGTGCAGAAATGTCAGAAGCACTGTTTAACTGAAATCCTTCAGGAAAAGTAATGTAAACTTCCTCAACATACTCTACGTCGGGTGAAAAAAAGTCCAGAATAAACTCAGCGTCCATAGTATAACCAGGGACGTAGTCATTGCTGGTTTCAATAGAACCGGAGATTTCCCGGTCTTGTGCAGATAATGATAGCGACGATACCATAAATGTCGCTGCCATTACAAGCAACTTAAACTTGTTTAAAATTTGCATAAAACTTATAATTTTAGTTAATAAATAAGCTCACAACCAACTAATCGCTAGCTGATTAGTAAACTTTGCCTAATAAAAATTCTTAATTGCCTAATACAATCCTTAGAAAGGATTCGCTTTATTGACAAGCAAACCCTGCTTTACCCCTACGAACTTTTCGGATTTTTTTTGTTAAAACTCACATTCATATATGCAATGTTGATTTATGTGTATTAGCGGCCTGCAATAATAAACTCGCTATTAGTTCTTAATGACTTTCTCCGTTGATACTTGTTTACCATCAGATTCAACCCGCAGCAAATAAACACCACTTTCAAGATGATTCAGGTTAAGGTTTTGGACCAGTCCGGCTGCAATTTTATGAAATTCCTTATGATACACCTGTCTTCCATCCAGCGTAAACAACCGCAGGTTTATCCGGGAATGATCATTCTTGAAGAGCAGAGACAGCTTTTCGTTGAAAAAGTTCGGGTAGACCTGCACAGGGCTTTTTGGCTTTGGAAGATTTATAAAAGACTCTTTATCGTCAATCACAACATTAAGGTTCCCGATGGTTGGGTTTTCCGGTGACAAGGTAAAAGTTTGTGTTATAAAATAAGGGATTCCCACACTTTCGACTCCCAGTCGATATGACCCAAACGGAAGTTCCTTGAAATTGTACTCTGAAAATCCATCAGGCAAGGCCCACTTTAAAACATTTGCTGCCGTATCCGTCAGGTGGATAATGCTTATCCCGCTGTTGCGACTGCCCTCCAGCTGCACTTGTCCGCTAATCGCCCCCTCTCCTTCAGGAAGTTGATAAGGAGGCTGCTGAGGATGAATGTCCAAATCATAAGTGTTCGCATTGACCTGGAGCTCATACGCGTGCTCCCAGCGGGTTTTGTTTACGTAATAAGTGGGCAAATAGTCACTTTCATCATCGGGGATATAAAGAAGATATCCGGAAGCCAATGGCACTCCCGGGAAAACAAATTCCTTTTCCAGTGCAAGAGCTTGTGAACTCATGTTTCTGAAATACCCTATCGCATCAGTAAAAACCATGACTTCGCCATCAGGGATGCCATCGTAGTTTACTCGTCCAAAAAGTGAAAACGAAGGAAGTATCCGTACTTTAAGGGTATCCTGCTGCGCCCCGCACTCTGCAGCTCCCGAAATAACCAGCTCCACTTCTCCTGATTCCATGTCTGTAGCTCCCGGCGTATAAATGGTTGCAACAGAATCGACCAACGAAAACACTCCGTCACCCAGGGTTTGCCATCTCACTGTGTCGACATGATTTGCGATAGCTGTTTCTATCCTCAAAACAGAATCGGCAATGATGGCCGTATCTTGGCCGGCATTAACTTCCGGAAGGGAAGAAATATACACCGACATGCTGTCTGACTTAACCAGGGTAGAGTCGTACTGTTGAATCCAGAACCAAACTGTATCATTCACATCTTCATCAGAATGGACGTAGATTGCGTTGACCAGGTTGTCATCCAAAAGATTTCCGTTTCCGGATGTCGTCCATTTTACACTGTCAAACTCAAATGCAGTAGCGTTATGAAAATCAAGAATGCTTCCTTCGCAACCAAAAAGTTGTCTTCCTGCAAAAGGATACATATCGGCCGTAACAAACCAGCTTTCATTAAATTCGAGCTGATCATTATATCCGTCAGCGGCCACTTTGTATGATGTGATGGCTATTTCTTCTAAAATATCCCCTGCCGCGATTTTAATAAGATTAGTGTCTCCGGCATCAAAAACTTCCGCGAACTGAAATGCATTTTTGGCTCTGTAATAGACATTGTATCCGGCCACATTCTCTGATAAAGCTCTGTTCCATCGCACCACCAAGGTGTCATCAATAAGCTGCTTTATGGGGTAACGTGGAGGCTCGATCATTGAAACCGAAGGTTGCTGGAGTATGGGCTGATAAATAACTTCTCCCAAATCGAGCGAATCGTTGACATCAAAAATATTTTTGTTGATCAAAAGGGTATCCGTGGTGCCCCACCAATTGTGGGTTGCCAACTGATCTTCTTCATTCATCAGGAAAAAATAAGGCCGTGGCAAATCAATAAAATTATTGAACGCAATTGAATCCTGCGGAGAATCATTTAAGATGAGTGAGCAAGAGTCGTTCTGATAGAGCGTATTGTAAACAATAGTATTTGCCTCTTCATCAACCGTTTGAGCATAAACTTTGATGCCTATATTGTTACTGAAAATAAGATTTGAATCGAGCAGGTTATCAGTACTGAGTTCTTCAAGACGAATGGCCTCGTCATTATCAAACAGAATATTCTTACGGATTTCGTTATGCTGCCCTCCTGACACTTCATTACCCACCAGGTTCACTCCCCGGTGATTTTCGAAGATCTTGTTGTTTCGTATTTGGTTGTAGCCATTAAAAACAAGCAACCCGACTTCATTCCTGAAAATTACATTGTCTTCAAAAAAATTATTGTAGGTTTTCTCTCCTCCACGCACTTGTATCCCGTAAAGGCAGTTAGATATCGTATTGTATCGAAACACATTATTAGCGGTGTAACTGTCTTGTCCGAAGATTATAATCCCCACTGAGCTGAGATTTTTCAGGGTGTTGTTTTCTACCAGCAGACTGTCGCTGATGCTGTTGGAACTGATATAAACACCGTAACCCCCATCACGAATCTCATTATTCCGAACCCTGGTGTTGATGTTATCAAAAAGTTTGATGGCAAAATTGGGGTTTTCGTAAAAAAGGTTGTTCTCTACCACCAAATCATTTCTCCGATAAGAGACGATGGTTGTAGAGTTTACTCCTGAAAACTCGCAATGTCTGAACACATCAGCTACCGTATCAAACTGATCCTGGAGCAACAAGGTAATTCCCGTCCATGACTCTGCACTTTGCGGACGTGCGCGGAAAATAATCGGATTGTTTTCATTGCCTTCAGCGACTATTGCCCCTCGGCTCTTGAATGCAGTGCCCTCTTCAAACAGCACCTCTACTCCCGGTTCAATGGTCAAAACCACGGTATCGGTGATGATAAGGTTCTCTGTAACAACGTAAGGTGAATCTTCGCTGGTCAAGCGTAAATCCTGATATATCGCACCTCCAATGAATGTTTGCGCAACAAGCACATTGCAAGAAAACAATGAGATGATATAAACCAGAAAAAGCTTCTTCATAATTTCCGTTAATAGTTTAAGCCCCGAGCAACCAAATGCTAAGATAATATAAGATTCTGAAAAGAACCAAAAATTGATTTCACAGGTTACAGCCGGGCCCTGATGCCAAAGCGCAATATAAACTCACTGCGGTCTGCTTCAACAGGATACGAGTCCCTGAAAGGATCGGATAAGGCCGTACGCATATTCAGCTGGCCCGACAGGCCAATCCTTTTGTTTATGTGATATACGCCTGCCAATGATATACCCCCATTGACGCCAAGCTTACTGTCTAAGTTTTTAATTTCCTTCACGGGATACAGTGCTTCTTCCGCGATATAATAGCCCTGTTTCGATAGCAGAAAAGCCAATGAAAATCCGGCCTTAAATTCCAAATCAATATTATTAATTCTGAGCTGATAACCGATATTCAATGGGACATCCAAAAAAGTATACTCATTGGTATTTTGATAAAACTCTTCATATCCGGGAATAACCTGCATGGAGGAATCTGTGACATAATACCAGGAGGTGTCGCTTCCTGTAAGGGTATAATAGCTGTCCAGTGTATCCACTTCATAAAAAGACTCCTCTGGTTTGGTATAGGTGTAACTAAACCCGTTTCTTACCTTTCTCAGCGCCAGGCCTGTTTCTGCGATAAAGCCATTTTTCACCACGCCTCCGTTAATTCCCGCTGCATAAGAAAACTTCTCTTCAAAAGCTTCTGAGTATAAACTTCTGAGTTGTGCGTTTCCACCATCGAACACCGTGCTTCCGATTATCGGGGCATAAAATATATCTAAATAGAAAACAGGCCGTGCATCATCAATCAAGGTGCCTTTGAAAGAGACGTTTCCTTTATGGGCATTCTTTACTATCTTCTGCCGGTAAATGGTGTCTCTGATTAAGACGGTATCTATCACATAAACCGTATCCTTCAGTAGAAGTGTGTCTCTCAAAACCTGATAGACAGTATCAATGCGTAAAATCTCATTTGGTAATACTGCAGGCGGCTCATCAGCCTTTGTATCCTCCTGAACATTCTCACCGGAAGCAAGGTCCTCGTTTGCATTGGGCTCACGGTTTTTGAAAACGATAATCTCGTATCCGTTTTTGTGGTAAGAAAACTGGTCTTCAAAAACCTGATCTAAAATGTAGGATAAAGGCCTGTTAAGGAATCTTACTTTCAAAAAGCGTTCGTCAAAGTCATCCGGCGAAAAAGAGAAATAAAAATCAGATTGCTGTTCAATGTCTTTAAGCAAATCGCCCATGGATATTTTTTCGTGGACAAGACTAAGTCTGGTTTCTTTTAGGCTTTGACTAAAGGCTAATGAATGCAATAAAAAAACGGTAATAAACAATTTGAAAATCCCTATTACCGTTTCTTTATTCTTTTTGCTTTTCATTATCTGGTGGTGAATTTGCACTTACAACAATGTAATTATCTTCATATTCTATACTCGCATCAAAAATAATCTCAATGGTATTTAATGCCTGACTGAGTGTTTTATCTTTAAAGCGTGTAGTTAATTTCTGGTTCTTTATACTTTCATCGGCAATCAGCTTCTTGTTATAATGCTTTCCGAGAACGTCAAGTACTTCTTTGAGTGATGAGTTTTGGAAAACTAATTCGTCTGTTTTCCAGCTAAGATAATTATTACCGGGGTGCGCCAATCGCTTTTCATTATTTTCACCTAATACAGCTAAATCTCCGGGCAACAATATCATCGCATCATTTTCCTTTCCTTCAAGAAAAACGCCGACTTTTCCTTCGGTCACATAAACCTCGTAAATATCAGAACGAACTTTTTTAACATTAAACTTGGTGCCTAACACTTTCACCCGGTAATCGCCTGCTTTCACAATAAAAGGTTTCTCACTATCGGGTGCAACCTCGAAAAAGGCCTCGCCAAAAATAGTAATTTCCCTTTGTGACGCCAAAAACTTCTCAGGATATTTTATTGAAGACGCTTCATTTAAAGTTACGGAGGAGCCATCGGGGAGCTCTAAATTTTCATTATCTGCAAATGAATGTGTGTGATAATCGGGCGTATTGTTCATCAGCCCAAAGAGCCCAACGGCGAAAACGGCCACGGCAGCAGCCGATGCAGAAACCCACTTCAGCGCCTTCGCCATCTTTCGTTGTTTCTTTTGAGATTTCACCTTAGAAATAAAGGTGTCCCATGCCTTGTGGGCACTAAAACTATCCGACTCAGAGGAATACAACGCAGCCACCCAAGCATCACGCAATTCGTGAAAACGCTGCTCGTTTTCTTCCGACTGCGCAATCCATTCCTGCACCTTTTCGCGTGCATCCGGACCCAGATCGTTTTGTATGTATTTTAGTATTAATTCCTCTTTCATGAGTTTATCTCCTCAAATTCATAAGCTATGACAAACATCTTGCAGGTTACCCCTACTTTAATTTAACTTTAATTCTGATTTTAGGGCGTATAATCCTTGAGTTTGTCTCTTAAAAACCTGATAGCCTGCGTCATCTGAGCTTCTACAGTTTTTATCGATACGTCAAGCTTTTCTGCTATTTCATGATTCTTCAGTTCTTCGAACCTCGACATCTTGAAAATTTTTCTTCGTCGTTCGGGAAGTTTCTCAATATTCTTCTTTACTACTTCCTCCAATCCAAATTCCCAATAGGCAATGTCATCGTTATAAAGCTTATTCTTGAAACCCTGAATGACCTTATCTTTATATCCGCGCTTAATCTTTTCGTGATTCAAAAAATTTATGGCCAGGTTATGAACCGAGCGGTAAAGGTATGATTCCAGCGAAGTGGTAATAAACAGGTTTGAGCGCTTATCCCAAAGCTTGAAAAACATCTCCTGCACTAAATCTTCCACCACATCTTCCTCAGGAATGTAACGCAAGGCAAAAACACACAGGTTCTTATAATACCGCTTGAAAAGCACTTCAAAAGCTTGCTCTTCGCCGTTGCGCACGCGCTCTATCAACTGCTTGTCCTGTTGATTTAGTGTGATTTTATATTCCTGCTCCTTTTTATTCAACCTTTTTCAGAGTTTAATTGAATTAAAAATCAATTTAAAACGATGACTTGTAAAACAATCAACTAATATACAAAATAGATTTAATTCATCGTTTTATTTGATCAATATGACAGTATTTATCATCATTTAGTTGATGATAACAAGTGTTTTTGAAAAACCGTTCAACCATTTTCTTTATTTAGCACCACAAAATTTAGGTTACTTTTGCATGCATGACTCAGAATGGACATTCTAAATGGTTACCAGCCCTCATTCTGTTTGCTTTAGCAGTAACATGGGGTTCATCTTTTATCCTGATAAAACGGGGCCTGGATTACTTTTCTGCGGTGGAAGTAGGTGCACTGCGAATTGTTATCGCCTTCCTGTTTTTTATCCCGATGGCTTTTGCGCATTTTAAACACTTAAAAAAGAAACACCTGCTCTACCTTTCTGTCGTAGGGATTATTGGCAGCACCGCCCCGGCCTTTCTGTTTGCTTTTGCCGAAACCGGTATCGACAGCGCCCTTGCCGGGATTTTAAATTCGCTCACCCCTCTTTTTACTTTCCTTATCAGCTTTGCCTTTTTCAAATACAAAGCAAGTTGGTTTAATGTTGCCGGACTAATCCTTGCCCTTTCGGGAGCCCTCGGCCTTATTGCCGTCAGCGGAAATGGCAATATCTCGTTTAATTTCTATTACGCCTCTTTCGTAGTGATTGCCACTATTTGCTATGCGATTAATGTGAATGTCATTAAATACAAACTGTCAGACCTGAACAACAAAACAATAGTGGTTTATGGCTTTATCCTTGCCGGGATTCCCACCACCATCTACCTGATGTTTTTTACGCCTTTCATGCGCACGATGCAAACAACCGAAGGGGCCTGGGCCGGCCTGGGGTATATTGCGATTTTAGGAGTGGTGGGCACATCACTGGCACTCACTATCTTTTACTACCTGATACAAGTAAGCAATACAGTTTTTGCCTCCAGTGTCACTTATTTAATACCCATAGTTGCTGTAATGTGGGGCGTGATCGACGGGGAGACTTTCAAGGCATCCTACATTCTGTGGATCTCTTTTATCCTTTACGGGATTTATCTGGTGAATACCAAAAAGTTATTCATGGCAAAGAAAAAAGCTGATTTCGTATCAAAAGAGAAATAAATTTTGATTAACAAGTATTTGTTTTACAATTTTTTTTATAAATTTGCAGCCCAATTTTGATGAATACACGAAAAACATTAGTGATGTACGCGATAGTAGATATAGCTGGACAACAATTTAAAGTAGAAAAGGATCAGGAGATCTTTGTACACCGCCTTAAAGAAGAAAAAGGCGCCAAGGTTGATTTCGATAAGGTTATGCTCATCGATAACGATGGCGAAGTAACTGTTGGAAAACCAAGCCTCGACGGCGCAAAAGTTTCTGCTGAAATTCTGGAACACACCAGAGGTAAGAAAGTGAAAATCTTCAAAAAGAAAAGAAGAAAAGGCTTTCAAAAAGAGACCGGTCATCGTGATGATTTGACCAAAATCAAAATTGCAGACATCACTGCATAATTTTAACACAGTAAACAAAAAAACTTTGACATATGGCTCATAAAAAAGGAATGGGTAGTACCCAAAACGGTCGTGACTCGGAAAGTAAACGGTTAGGAGTCAAAATATACGGAGGACAATTCGCAAAAGCAGGTAACATTATCGTAAGACAACGTGGTAGCCGACACAACCCGGGACTCAACGTTGCCAAAGGAAAAGACGATACTTTGTTTGCATTGTCAGACGGAAAAGTGGAATTTAAAAGAAGACGAGGGAATAAATCGTTTGTAAGTGTTATTCCGAACGAACCGGAGGCATAAACGTTTTATTATTGGTAGTTTATGGTTGTAATCTCCTGGTAAAATTCATTTTATCAGGAGATTTTTATTTGGTCATACAGGCCTGTTTGTTTAAATCTATCTTTGTAAAAAATAACCGAGTATGTTAGACATCAATCTCATCAGACAAGACGCCGAAGCTGTTATCGAAATGCTTAAAGTGAAAAATTTCGAGGCAGGCGACACTATCGAAAAAATCCTTGAAATCGATAAAAACCGCCGTACCGTGCAGAAAAACCTGGACGACACGCTGGCCCAATCGAAGCAAATTGCACGCGAAATTGGCAAACTCTTCAAAGAAGGTAAGCAAGAAGAAGCCAATGCGAAAAAGGAAGAAACCACTAAACTCAAGGCAAAATCAAAAGAACTTTCTGGTGAGCTGGAAGAACTGCAAAAACAACAGCAGGCGCTGCTTACCGAAATACCAAATATCCCACACCCCAGTGTTCCTTCCGGAAAGTCTGATGAAGATAATGAGGTGGTAGAAAAGAAGTATGATCAGAAAATTTTTAAGGAGACAGGGAAACCTCATTGGGAGCTGGCCGAAAAGTATGATGTCATTGATTTCGGACTGGGAGTAAAACTCACGGGCGCCGGTTTTCCCGTATACAAAGGAAAAGTAGCCCGTTTACAGCGTGCCCTTATTAATTACTTTATCGATATGGCACGAGCCGCAGGGTACGAAGAGATTCAGCCCCCCTTGCTCGTCAATGAAGATTCAGGATACGGCACAGGTCAACTTCCCGATAAGGAAGGACAAATGTATGAGCTGAAAAATGCACCGCTGTTTTTGATTCCTACTGCCGAAGTGCCTATTACGAATATCTATCGCGATGTGATCCTTAAAGAAAAGGACTTCCCGATAAAGAATGTTGCCTATTCGAGCTGCTTCCGCCGCGAAGCAGGTTCCTACGGCAAGGATGTCCGCGGCCTGAACCGCCTGCACCAGTTCGATAAGGTGGAGATCGTGCAGATTGAGCACCCCGACAAATCTTACGAAACGCTGGACAACATGGTAAACTATGTTAAGTCGTTGCTCAAAAACCTGGAGCTTCCTTACCGCGTGCTCAGGCTCTGTGGCGGGGACCTCAGTTTTACTTCCGCCCTCACCTTCGACATGGAAGTATATGCAAAAGGACAGAAAAAATGGCTCGAAGTCTCTTCGATTTCTAACTTCGAAAACTACCAGGCCAACCGCATGAAGCTGCGTTTTAAAAACAAAGAAGGCAAAACCATGATGGCCCACACCCTCAACGGAAGTGCACTGGCATTGCCGCGAATCGTGGCCGCACTGATGGAAAACAACCAAACACCCGAAGGAATTCGCATTCCGGAAGCATTGGTTCCATACACCGGTTTCGACTACATCAATTAGCAAAGGGCATCCATCCCACAGAAAAGCGCTAACGGAGACGAATGTACATGCACCACATTTGCATTATCTTTGTGCAACTATGCAGAAAAAAATCATCATAATATTTCTGATACAGTTTTTTTGTGGGATGGGTGCGGCTTTCACCCAGTCGAACGCCCCTTCTACCTCAGCGAAAGGCCAAAAAGAGCTAAGCTCTGAGGAGGTAAAAGAAAAACAGGAACTGGGCAGGCATTACTACCGCAATCGCGAATACCGCAAAGCCATTGCCATTTTCGATGACATATACTGGCAACAGCCCTCACACAGCAATTACATCTATTACACCTACAGCCTTTTCGGGATACAAGACTTTGAAAAAGCCGAAGAGGTGGTGAAAAAGCAAGTGCGGCAGTTTCCAAACCAATCGCGCTACCAGGTGGATTTGGGCTACGTGTATCGTAACCTCAACAAAACGAAAAAAGCGCTCCGCATTTATGATGACCTGCTGAAGGATTTACCTGAAAATGAGATGGCTGTCAAGCAAGTGGCTAACTCGTTCAAAGCGCGTCGCGAAAACGAGTATGCCCTGAAAACTTATCGTCGCGGGCAGGAAATTTTTGACGACCCTGTGAAATTCAGTATCGATATCGGGCAGCTTTACGACCGGATGGGCAAAACCGAACTTATGTTTTCGGAGTATCTAAAAGTGCTGGCACATAACGACGAACGCGCCCAGGTGGTCAAATACCGCATCCAGAATACCTTGAACGATGATCCGGACAACGAAAAAGCCAACTATTTGAAAAATGCCTTACTTCAAAAAGTGCAGGCCAATCCTGACGAACGCATGTATGCCGAGCTGCTGCTGTGGCTTTCAGTGCAGCTTCGCGATTTCGATATGGCTTTTATCCAGACCAAAGCACTGGAGCGGCGCTTCAATCTGGGCGGACAAAAGGCTTTTGAGCTGGGCAGGCTGGCAATGAGCAACCAGAAATTCAGTATCGCCGCCGATGCTTTTGCCTATGCCATGAAGCAATCGCGCAGAAACAGCAGGACCTATTCTTCCGCTCAAATCGAGAGGCTGAAAGCCCGCTTTGAACAGCTCACCCATCAGCAGCTTCCTGAAAAGGAAGAGTTTGAAGCATTGGAGGAGGAGTATCAGAATACACTCGAAGAAACCGGGTGGCAAAAAAACACGTTCGGGCTGGCTATCAACCTGGCGCATTTACAGGCCTACTTCCTGCAAAAGCCACAAGAAGCAATAGCGCTGCTCGAAAAGGTTCCTTCAATGGGGCGAATCGACCCCGTTACCCGCGCCGAAGCAAAGATGAAGCTCGCCAGCATCCTGCTCTTTAATGACGAGTATTGGGAAGCCACCCTGCTCTATTCGCAGGTGGAAAAGGAATTCCCTAACGAGCCCGTGGGCCATGAGGCAAAATACCAAAATGCCATGCTCTCTTTTTACATTGGAGAATTTGATTGGGCCAAAGCGAAATTTGATGTCTTGCGTTCTGCCACCTCAAAGCTCATCGCCAATGATGCAATGGAGATGTCTTTTCTTTTGCAGGAAAATCTGGAGGAGGACAGCATTCACAAAGCCATGAACTGGTATGCCAAAGGAAACCTGATGCTTTACCAGCACCGCTACGAAGAGTCAGCGGCTTTATTTGATTCGGTCCGGATGAATTATCCGACCCACTCCTTAATTGATAATATTCTCATGAAAAAGGCCACTATCGCCAAGGAGAATTTCAGGTTTGAGGAGGCCGACAGCCTTTACAAGGAGATATACACAAGCTACGCTTTCGATTTACTGGCAGATGATGCACTGCTGCGTGCGGCGGATATCCGCTATGAGCAACTGGATATGGAACAGCAAGCCATGGAGCTGTATAAAAAAATACTAACCGATTACCCGGGAAGCATTTATGTGTTTGATGCCCGAAAAAAATACCGGAAACTACTTGAAAAATATGGTGAAAGCGAAGAAGCACCTGGGTCAGCACTTTCTGACTGACAAAAACATTGCGCAAAAAATTGTTGAGGCCCTTTCTGATGAGCAGCAAAACATCCTGGAGATAGGCCCGGGAATGGGTGTGCTTACACAACTGATTCTGAGCCATCCCGACAAAAACCTTGTTGCGCTGGATGTGGATAAAGAATCGGTGGCTTACCTGCAAAAACATTTTCCGGAAAACAAAAACCAGTTTCTCTTACAGGATTTTCTGAAAGCCGATTTATCACAAATTTATCAATCGCCTTTCGCTGTTATCGGTAATTTCCCATACAATATTTCTTCGCAAATCTTATTTAAGGTGCTCGAAAACCGCAGCCGCATTCCCGAGCTTGTAGGTATGTTTCAGAAGGAGGTGGCTGAGCGTATCGCTTCAAAACCGGGAAACAAAGTGTATGGTATTTTAAGTGTTTTATCGCAAGCATTTTACAACACCGAATACTTATTTACCGTCCACGAACATGTCTTTAGTCCTGCTCCCAAAGTAAAATCGGCCGTCATAAAAATGACCCGCAAGTCAGAGCAGCATCTTGGATGTAATGAGGCTTTCTTTTTTAAGGTCGTGAAAACCGGGTTTAACCAGCGCCGCAAAACGCTTCGTAATTCGCTGAAATCTTTAATACCGCCCTCAAAACCAGAACTTCCATTTATGGATAAGCGTCCGGAACAGCTGTCAGTAGAGGAGTTTTTGTCGCTGACCAGCGCTTTGGAAAAAGTATCCGAATAAGTTGGATTTTACAATCCGGATTCTCAGGTTAAAAAGAAGATCACCCCGTTTCCGATAAAATAGATTATGATAATTGCCAGGCTCTCCCACCCGATTTTTCCAAATCCCTCTCTTTCTCTGTGAAGCAGCCCCAAAATCAGGATGCTGGACATCAGCATGGTCAATGCCATGATAAAGACCTGGTTTTGAGTAATCGCATGCAAAATACTTCCCTGCCCGTAAGCCACATCTGCGAAAGCGATAAATAAAACGTCGAAAGAGTTGCCTCCGATGATATTTCCAACGGAAAGGGTCAACGCGCCACGTCTAACGGCAGACACAGCTACAATCAGCTCAGGAAAAGAGGTGGCCACGGCAGTGAATAAAACCCCAACAAAGCTTTCAGACAAACCGGTTTCGGCGGCAATGACAATCCCGCTTTTCGCAATGGCGAATCCGGCAAACCCCACGATGATGGCGGAGATAATAAACTTCAGCATCACCGCTTTGAGGCTGAGCCTCACATTTTCTTCATCGGGGGCATCGCTAACGGTTGCCCCTGTTATCCTGGGGCTCCACATCGGACGCTCTTTTGCTCTCGAAATCATTTTGGAACCCATAATATAACCGACCACCAAAATAATGGAGAAAGGATGGACATTCAGCACAGCGATATCGGGTCCTGACATGCCAATTAATACAAAAGCAAGCAATCCGATAAGCATAACCCCTTGCATAAGGTTGGCAAAAGAGGCGGCGGCATGTTCAAGATTCGTCTTTTTGTAGGCAATATCAGCTATGGAAAGGAAAAACGTCTGAGCCGCAATGCCGCCAATGGCGTTGCTCACGGCAAGCTCAGGATGACCATTATAGGCTGCAACCACGGAGGTTACAATTCCTGGCAAAGAGGTAACACCTCCTAAAAAAATCGCACCAAACATGGCCTCGCCCAGACCGGTCAGGTCGGCAAGCTGGTCAGCCGTTTTCGTCAGGTAGGTTCCCACGGTGGCGATTATCAGGGCTGAAACAAAAAATAAAATTATGGCTAATGATAAATCCATAAAAACAATGCATATTACAAAAAAGAGACGGGCCGGGAAACTTCTGATTTCACAAGTGTTTTTCTTTTCACCACATGACGCAAATAAATCAGCAAAAAACTCAGAAATTTCCTTTTCCTAAACTAAGGTAACAAATCCCTTTAAAGGAATAAAGTTCTCTTTCATACAAATTGTTTAACCTCTTTGTTTGGCAAACAGCCAATGATCTTACACTTAGAACCGCGAAAAACGGAGGCTTTTGTTATCTTTGACATACGAATTTAATAAACAACAAAATCATGAAAAAGATAATAAACACAGACAAAGCACCGCAAGCCATTGGCCCATACAGCCAGGCTGTTGAAATTGATAACACCTTGTATATTTCCGGGCAAGTGCCTATCGATCCGGCAACGGGAAAAGTGGTGGAAGGTGGCATTAACGAGCAAACGGAGCAGGTAATGAAAAATATCGGAGCCATTCTGAAAGAAGCAGGTTACAGTTTTTCTGATGTTATCAAGTCGACCTGTCTGCTTAACGATATGGACAATTTCAAAGCCATGAACGAAGTTTACGGAAAATATTACCCTGAAAACCCTCCTGCCCGCGCAGCCTACCAGGTGGTAAAGCTTCCGCTGGGGGTGATGGTGGAAGTGGAAACCATTGCGGTTAAAGGGTAGCAGGGACAAGTTTTTGTAACCGTTCCTTAAAACAAACACCTTTTCGTTGTTTGGTTATCTTCTGTTTTTAAAACAGTTGGCAATCAGCAAAAACGCAGTTGGCAATTATATAAATTTACCAACTGCGTATTCAATTTGTTTATTAATCCGATTGACTGATTTTCGGGCCGGTCAAGGAACTTCTCTCAGCAAGTCCTGTATTTCATCATCAGAAATATCATTTTTATCACCTTTGCTGTAAATGGAAAAAAGATAAACGATTTCATCTACTATTTTCACTTTCGTTATCACCCTGGCACCACCACGCTTCCCTTTTCCTTTAGACTTGACTTTGAGGCGGATTTTGTAAACACTACCTCCCAAATGTTTGCCTTGAAATGGTTTGTGGTGAAGTGAGTCAACTAACTCATCAACTTCACCTTTGAGAGATTTATACTTTTTTATTAGCTTTTTAGCCTCTCTTTCAAAGTTTTCTGTTGTGTCAACTCTATAACTCATTAAGAAATTCTTTAGCTGGCCTGCTTTTCATCTTTCCTTCCTCAATAAGTTTTACTTCCCGCAGGCCCTTACGAATATTTTCTTTGATCTCTTCTTTTGTGGGCTCGCGGTATTCGTCATCCCTAATTTCAGATTCCTCTACCTTTTCCTCCTGAACAAAATCTAAATTCTTAATAAGCTCCCGGAAAAAACTCACCTTATTGTCTTTTATTTTCACTGTGATAAGTGCCATATTCGTATTAACTTAAGTTATTTGTACTAAACAAAAGTATTATAAAAATGATTCAATTTCAATGCAATTATCCATAAGTCAATTCGTATTATAGCTTATAAATCCAGAAAACTTGATTAACTAGTTCTGCTCTGATTAAAAATGTCTGTCTACTCAGGAATAATCAGCTCTGATTGCTGCTGATGATAACAGGGCTCATTTAATCGGTTACTCAGTCTAACCAGCCGGTCCTTATAGTTTTTGCATTTGTTGTATTGCTTTTGAACAACACGAACCTGATCATCTATTTTCTCTTTTTCTGCTTCCACCATAGCCATCATTTTTTCAAACTGCTCTTTTCCTGGAGGTTGGGGAACTTGAATTCCTGTTAATTCCTCCAGATATGGTTTAACAAGATCCATAGCCAGCCCCTCAAGCTTCTCAAATTCCTTAAGCGCTTTTTCGGCGCTCACGCTCCAAGGCCCTAAAGAAACCTCTTTTTTCAGGACATCATCTATCTTATCCGTCACTTTGTTAATCTCATGCAATGCCGGATCCATGGAAGACATTTGCTGATCCAGTTGATCAAATGAGTTTCCAAGCTGAGACATTGTCTTTGAGGTACTAGACAGTTTATCAAGCTGGGTGTTGATTTCTGCCAGCGATTTGTTCATAGGGTTGATGATGGAGTTAAACTCTTTCAATGTTCCTGTGTACTTTTCAAAATCCTCTTCCTTCTCCATCGCCATTAAACATTGCTCTGCTGTGGCAAAAGTTGTTTTTGTGCCTTTAAAAGTACGGCCGGTTTCATCTACCACTCCCTGGGTATTGCTTACTAAGGTATTAGCCTTTTCAATGGTCGCGATCATAGGCCGGATGGTAACCTTTTCTCCTCTTTGCATGACATTATTTGTTGCTTTCATTGGAGTGTTGATACCTTTCAACATAATACTCATAGGTTTTGAAGCTACATTTACAAAAGGAATTACATTCAGAGGTTGTAATACATAGATAGTCTTTTGTAGCGCATTCTGCATATCATCAACTCTTGTGGTTATGGCCACCAGCTTTTGGGTATTATCATTTAACTTTCTGATATCTCCTGTCATAACCTTTACCTTTCGGTCAATCTTTGCATGCTCTGCCAACGACTTGTCTATTTTGGCCTGTGTGTTCTGTATTTCAAGCAGGATATTAAAAACATGGAAACGCTTGTTGGCATCTTTATAGCCAGGCGACCATTTATTAGCATTTTCAAAGTAGGATTTTATCTCCGTCAGGTTTCTGTTATGACTATTTTGAGCGGCTAAGCCTTTCTGATAATATTTCTCGGCAATTTTGTCCTTCACGGTTGCAAGTAATTCAGAGGCTGTTTCGTTTTTGCTGTTCCACTCTAAGGCTGATTCATATTTTACAGAAGCTTTTTTAAGGCTTTCCAGGGTGTTTTCAGCTTCCAGCTGCTGCCCTCTGCCCACATATAAATCAGAAATATGCAGTGCTGTTGCTGCTTTACGATCTATTATCTCCTGATTCTCTTTTATTTCCAAGGCATAGTCATAGGCCATGTAGGCACTGTAAGCCTCATTTATCACATCCGACTTGTCATAAGTGTTTGCATGCGTTTCATAGGTATTGAATATCTTTTCTTTAAACTCATCCTTCTCTTCTTGATTGGCATAATTTATAGATGAGTTAAACGCCTTTCGCGCCAGTTTACTGTTAAACTGCCCCAAAAAGTTCTCGCCACGGGCATAATATAACTTGCGGGTTTTAATGCGTGAGGCTTCCAATTCATCTGTATAATCTATGATTTCCGTTTCCCATTTCCATTTTCCTTTAGGGTGTTTAAGCGGCAATTTCATTTTACCAATATTGGCATAAATCTTTACCAGATAAGAATAGATATCATGGCGCCTGGCTGATTCGTCAGCATTCTGAGTTCCTTCGCTGCTCTTCAGCGACATCCGGATTTTTTCCATGGCCTCATCAAAGTTTTTATACATAAACTTTTTCGGCCTCTTTTGTACCGGATCTGCTAAAACCGATTGAGTACCCAGAAGTAAACCTTCGGCATACTCATTATTGTTCAACTTATCTTTTGCTGCTTTGTAATCATCTCTTGCAGCAGATTTCAGCCAACCGCTGCATCCTGCCATCACAAGGGAAAGGAGTATTGAAACTGAAAGAATACTTAAGTAGTTTTTCCTCATAATTCTTGCTTTTTGATTACTGCTTAAATTTTGGTTGCAAGAGAAAAAACAATCTGAAAAAAATTCCTGGAAATGAATTGTGTTATGGATCAGGCACATAGGGGGAGATGGCCAGGAAATGCCGTGCGGCAGACTTTTCGACAGTACTGGTGCTCATAAACTAAAAAAATTAAATCATTTCTTATTTTTGCGAAAAGGATGTTAAATAAATTTAAACTTTTACCAATGAAAAGAGTCATTAGCTTTTTAATCATAATTGTTTTATTCCCCTCACTATTGCATGCCAAGGAAGGGATGTGGATTCCTTCTTTACTGAATAAGTTTGTGGAAAAAGACATGCGCAAGATGGGAATGCGCCTAACGGCTGAAGAAATTTACAGTATCAACCAGGCCAGCCTCAAAGATGCCATCATCATTTTTGGTGGTGGATGCACCGGAGAAGTGGTTTCTGACCAGGGACTCGTGCTCACTAACCATCACTGCGGATATGGCACTATCCAATCGCACAGCTCTGTAGAGAACGATTATCTGACGAATGGGTTTTGGGCCATGAGCAAAGAGGAAGAACTCCCCAACCCCGGACTGAAGGCTACATTCCTTGTCCGTATTGAAGATGTGAGCGAAAAAGTTCTGGCAGAGTTAAACGACAACATGACGGAGGCAGAACGAGCAGCTGCAGTAAAAGAGAAAACAGATGAGCTTATCGCGGAAGCGCAAAAAGACACGCACTACAAAGCGGTTGTCAAGCCATTTTATTACGGAAACGAATATTATATGTTCGTGTATGAAGAATACAATGACGTTAGGCTCGTTGGCGCCCCTCCATCAAATATTGGTAAATTTGGTGGTGACACCGACAACTGGATGTGGCCCCGCCATACCGGTGACTTTAGTGTTTTCAGAATTTATGCTGACAAGGATAACAACCCCGCTGAATACAGTGAAGAGAATGTACCTTACAAGCCAATGAAGCATCTCAAAATTTCCCTGAAAGGATATGAGAAAGATGACTTTACATTTGTTTTCGGATATCCGGGAAGCACCGAACAATACCTCCCTTCGTATGCCATCGACAACATCGTTAATGAGGTGAACCCGATTCGTATTAATATGCGTACTGAGCGCCTGGACATCATGAATAAGTACATGGAGCAAGATCAGAAAATCAGGATTCAATACGCTGCTAAATATGCTGGCACATCGAACGGATGGAAGAAGTGGCAGGGAGAAAATCGCGGAATCAAGCGCATGGACGCCATCGGGAAAAAGGAACATCTTGAAAAGCACTTTATGGAGTGGGCTGCCATGAACGACCAACGTACCAAGCTTTATGGCGGACTGGTGCCCGCATTCGAAGAAATCTACACCGATTTGGAACCATACAGCCGTGCAAGAGCTTTCCTCCTGGAAACCCTTTTTGGAATAGAGATCAGTCGCTTTGCGCGGAATTTCAAAAAACTGGTAAACCTCAGCAATGCCGATGATCCTGATGAAAAAGCCATCGAAGAGCAGGTTGAGAAAATAAGGAATGCAGCAAAAGGCCATTTCAAAAACTACCACGCTCCAATCGACAAGGAAATCACGGCTAAAATGCTGGATATGTATTTCCACCGCCTCAACCGCGACCTGCAACCACAAATCATCACTGAGATTATTGAGGATTATGATGCTGATTTCACCGCTTACGCCGAAGAGCTTTTCGAGGATTCTTTCATGAGCTCAGAAAAAGAGCTCAATGAGTTTTTGGATAAATACAAATCGCGCAAAGCCAAAAAAATTGAAAAAGACCCGGCTTATGTACTTGGCGAAGCGCTTTACAACCATTATTTCTCAAACATTCTTCCGGCAACTTCGCAATGGGACAGCGACCTCGACAGTCTGCAGCGTATCTACATCCGCGGATTGAAAGAGTATCAGAAAAACCGCCGCTTTTATCCGGATGCTAATTTTACCCTGCGTGTGACCTACGGTAAAATCCAGGGCTACGAACCACGTGATGCAGTGGAGTATGAATACTTTACCACCCTCGAAGGCGTGATGGCAAAAGAAGATCCGGATATTTACGATTATGTGGTGGAAGACAAACTGAAAGAGCTTTACCGCGAAAAGGATTACGGACGTTATGCCGGTGATGACGGCAAGATGCATGTTTGCTTTATCGCCTCGAACCACACCAGCGGAGGAAACTCCGGAAGTCCGGTACTTAATGCCGACGGACACCTCATAGGGCTGAACTTCGACCGCAACTGGGAAGGCACCATGAGCGACCTGATGTATGACCCCGCCATGTGCCGCAACATCACACTTGATGTGCGCTATGCACTCTTCATCATAGATAAGTTTGCCGGTGCCGGCCACCTCGTCGATGAGATGACCATTGTAGAATAAAAAACTTCAATCATTAGTAAACCCGGAGTGAAAGCTTCGGGTTTTTTTTAATCATCCGCTAAACAATATCCTCCAACGCCTCTTTCAATTTCGGAAAACGAAAAGAAAAACCGTTTGTAATCAGCCGCTCCGGCCGGACAAAAGATCCTGAGGTAAGTGCCTGTGCTCCTTCACCGTAGAGCAGTTTGAGTCCGAATGGAGGCACTGGAAACATTGCCGGACGATGCAATGCTTTAGCTAATGTTTTGGTAAAGGTGGCATTATCGACCGCTTCAGGAGCTGTCAGGTTAAATGGTCCTTCCAGCTTTTCATTTCTGAGGGCAAACAAGTAAGCAGCAATCACATCATCGAGATGCACCCATGAGAAACCCTGCTTCCCTGAACCAATTTTTCCTCCGAGGCCAGCCTTGAAAAGCGGCAGCATGGGCTGCATGGCTCCACCACCTTTTCCCAGCACCACTCCCAGCCTGAAAATCACCACTCGCGTCAGGGGCTTGGCGGCGCGTGCACTGGCTTCCCAATCAATACAAACACGTCCCATAAACCCGTCATTCAAATCCTCGCTTTGTTCGGTATGCTCTTTATTGTCTGCATAAATCCCAATAGCTGAAGTAGAAATAAATGCCTGCGGCTTGGATTTCATCTCTTTCATGACGGCCACAAGTTTATCGGTGGTATCAATACGACTGTGATAAATTTCCTTTTTGTGTTCATTTGTCCAGCGTTTGATAATAGGTGCCCCTGCCAGATGAATCAAGGCATCTGTCCCTTCCAGTTTTTGCGCCAGCTCGCTTGCCGGCAAGCCAAAATCCTTTCGGGTAATCGCGATAATGTCATTCCCCTCGTTTAAAAGGGCTTTTGATAAATGACTACCTACAAATCCGGTGCTTCCGCTGATGGCTATTGTTTTTTTCATGATGTGATAATAATAGTTTTTGCTGAAAATTTATTTGCAAATCCAAACAACTAACAATCTTCTCTTTCCAGATGTTTTGAATTCTTTTGTTATCTCAAAAACACTGTGACCGCACTAACAATTTATACTCGTTATAACTACCTCAGTCTATTTTTTATTGTAGTTTTGCAAACTAACAGATAGCCTGTTAATGAGGAAAGTGAAGCTCTTTCAGGTTATTATTTCAGATATGTAAACTTCAATGATAAACGATTGCAGACTAATCTGTAATACAATCGAAAAGAATTGATAATCTAAAATCAATAAATCATGAATCAGAAAAAAAAGGATTCAAAATTATTTGCAGAATTTCCACCGGTAAGCACCGAAGAGTGGGAAGCGCAAATCCATAAAGATTTAAAGGGAGCTGATTATGCCCGGAAGCTCATCTGGCGCACTCCCGAAGGTTTTGAAGTAAAACCATATTACCGCAGGGAAGATCTGAAGGATCTGGATCATCTGGACACTTATCCGGGCGACTTCCCTTACACTCGCGGAAATGCAGAAAAGAAAAACGAATGGCGCATCCGTCAGGAAGTGCAGGTCGAAAGCATTGAAGATGCCAACAAAAAAGCCCTGGACATCCTGATGAAAGGAGTGGATTCGGTGGGTTTTGTTTTTAAGGAAGACTATCACCCTACCACCAACGAAATTGAGGCGCTGCTGGAAAATATATATGCCGAGGCCATTGAAATGAATTTCATCCATGGCGATTCTCATAAAATCATTGCTATTGTTGAAGAACTGGCCAAAAAATACAACCGGAAACTTGAAAACATTTACGGTTCGGTTGCGTACGATCCGATTGGCGACCTGGTCAGGTATGGCAATTTCAATCCATCAGAAGAAAAAGTGATGGACTCAGCCAAGAACATGATTACCGCCACTGAACTGCTGCCTAATTTCGACGCGATTACTGTTCATGCTGATTTGTTTAAAAATGCCGGCGCCACTATCGTGCAAGAGCTGGCCTACGGACTGGCGATGGGAGCAGACTACATTACAAAGCTCACCGAAAAAGGGCTTACAGTAGATGAAATCGCGCCGAAAATCAGGTTTAATATGGCCACCGGTCCGGTGTATTTTATGGAAATTGCCAAACACCGTGCTGCCAAAACGCTTTGGGCCAACATCGTGAATGCCTACGGCCCCAGTAAAGCAGATCATACCCGCATGACGATTCACTCCACCAACGCCTCATGGAACAAGACACTCTACGACCCATACGTAAACATGCTGCGTACGCAAACCGAAAGCATGTCGATGGCCATCGGTGGTGTAAACTCCATTACCGTCATGCCTTTCGACAAAGTATTTAATCAGCCGGGTGCATTTTCTGAGAGAATTGCACGCAACCAGCAAATCCTGCTGAAGGAAGAAGCCTATTTCGACAAAGTAGCTGATGTGGGTGCAGGCTCTTACTATATCGAAAATCTCACGCAATCAATTCTTGAAAATGCATGGGATATCTTTATGCAGATTCAGGACCAGGGCGGATTTATTGAGGCTTTCCGTAAAGGTTTTGTTCAAAAACACATCAAGGAGGCGGCCAACAAGCACGACATGGCCATTGCCACCCGCAAGGAAATCCTTCTCGGAACCAACCAGTATCCTTCTTACACCGAAAAGAAAGAAACGGAAATTCCGGCGGAAGTTTTTGAGGCCGACCAAATGACCGGAGAGAACACTGAGGCCGAACCGCTCACAACCTACCGTGGCGCCCAGGCTTTCGAGCTGATGCGTTATCACACCGACCAGTATTCGGCGAAAGCCAAACGCCCTTCTGTATTTATGCTGACCTACGGAAATCTGGCTATGAGAAGAGCACGCTCGCAGTTCTCCGGTAACTTCTTCGCTTGCGCGGGATATGAAATCATTGACAATAACGGATTTGAAACAATAGAAGCCGGTGTGGAAGCAGCGAAAAATGTCAAGGCTGATATCGTGGTACTTTGCAGCTCAGATGATGCGTATCCGGAAATTGGCCCGGCAGCATACGACGCCCTGAAAAACGACGCCATCGTAGTAGTGGCTGGATATCCGAAAGACAGCATTGATGCTTTAAAAGAAAAAGGCATCAAGCACTTTATTCATATGAAATCGAATGTGTTGGAAACACTGTATCAGTTTCAACGTGAACTTGGGATTGAATAAATCATCACAAGAAGGAACATGATGAAAAACCAGCATTAGTTAAAACGTCACTGAAAATTTTAAACAGATGAAACCGAATTTCAAAAATATAAATATCAACCGCGCTCCAAAGTCAACGCTTGACAGCGGAGAATGGGAAAAACGAAACGGTGTGGCTGCTGATTGGGAAACACCTGAAAAAATCAATGTAAAAAGCGCCTATACCAAGGAGGATCTTGAGAATATGGAGCACCTCGACTATGCCGCAGGTATCCCTCCGTTTCTGAGAGGCCCCTACTCTACGATGTACGCCACTCGTCCGTGGACGGTCCGCCAATATGCCGGATTCTCCACCGCCGAAGAATCCAATGCTTTTTACAGAAGAAACCTCGCTGCCGGACAGAAAGGGCTTTCCATTGCCTTCGACCTGGCCACACACCGCGGATACGACTCTGACCACCCCAGGGTGGTTGGGGATGTTGGAAAAGCCGGAGTGGCCGTCGACTCTATCCTGGATATGAATATCCTTTTCGATCAGATTCCACTTGATAAGATGTCGGTATCCATGACGATGAACGGCGCTGTATTGCCGGTTATGGCTTTCTACATCGTTTCAGGTTTGGAACAAGGTGTGCCTTTAAATCAGCTTACCGGTACGATTCAGAATGACATCCTGAAAGAATTCATGGTGAGAAACACCTACATTTATCCGCCAAAGCCTTCAATGAAAATTATTGCGGATATCTTTGAATACACTTCCAAGAACATGCCGCGATTTAACTCCATCTCGATTTCGGGCTATCACATGCAGGAAGCAGGTGCCACACCGGACATTGAGCTGGCCTACACCCTTTGCGACGGACTGGAATACATCCGCGCCGGACTTGATGCCGGAATGGATATCGACAGTTTTGCACCGCGTTTGAGCTTTTTCTGGGCCATTGGCATGAATCACTTTATGGAAATTGCCAAGATGCGTGCCGCCCGTATGCTGTGGGCAAAACTGGTCAAACAGTTTAATCCAAAAAATCCTAAATCCATGTCGCTGCGTACACACTCGCAAACTTCAGGATGGAGTCTTCAGGAGCAGGATCCATATAACAACGTGGGCAGAACCTGCATTGAAGCCATGGCTGCAGCGCTTGGCCACACGCAATCGCTGCACACCAATGCACTGGATGAGGCTATCGCACTGCCAACCGACTTCTCTGCAAGAATTGCACGTAACACACAGCTCTACTTGCAGGAAGAAACCGAGATTACACGCTCTGTGGATCCCTGGGCTGGCTCTTACTATGTGGAAAGCCTGACGAAAGATATCGCCGACAGGGCCTGGGCACACATTCAGGAAATTGAAAAACTGGGTGGCATGACTAAAGCCATTGAAACCGGCGTTCCGAAAATGCGTATTGAAGAGGCCGCAGCACGTAAGCAGGCCCGCATCGACTCGCACAAGGAAACCATCGTGGGAACCAACAAGTACCGCCTTGAGAAAGAAGATCCGATTGAGATTCTGGAGGTGGACAATACCCAGGTGCGCACCTCACAGCTTAAGCGTCTTGAAAAACTCAGAAATGAGCGCGACAACGAAGCAGTGAAAAAAGCACTGGATGCATTAACCAAAGCCGCTCAGACCGGCGAAGGTAATCTACTTGAGCTTTCAGTGGAAGCCGCCAAGCAACGTGCCAGTCTGGGAGAAATTTCAGATGCACTGGAAAAGGAATACGGACGTTATAAAGCAGTAATCAGATCAATATCAGGCGTGTACTCAGCAGAATCAAAAGGAAGCGAGAGCTTCGACAAAGCAAAAGAGCTGGCCGATAAGTTTGCCGAAATGGAAGGTCGCCGGCCAAGAATTATGATTGCAAAAATGGGTCAGGATGGTCACGACCGTGGTGCCAAAGTGGTTGCAACGGGCTATGCCGACATAGGTTTCGATGTGGATATCGGGCCATTGTTCCAGACTCCGGAAGAGGCTGCCAAGCAGGCCGTAGAAAATGATGTGCATGTACTGGGCGTATCCAGTCTTGCTGCCGGTCACAAAACACTTGTACCACAGGTGGTTGAAGAGCTGAAGAAGCTGGGTCGTGAAGATATCATGGTCATTGTGGGAGGCGTGATTCCTACACAGGATTACCAGTTCCTTTACGATGCCGGAGCAGCGGCTATCTTTGGTCCGGGAAGTGTGGTTTCCGATGCGGCCATCCGCATTCTGGAAATACTCATCGATTCATACAGCGAAGAATAACAATTCATATACTGTTGAAAAACTGAAAGGCGGGAGTGTTAGCTTCCGCCTTTTTTATTCTGCTTTCGCGATATCCAGCGATCGATATAATTGGCTCCCACATTTATAAGCAGAATAAAAGCCGTTACGCCCACCGCCAGAATGTACTGCTGAAGAGCAACACTCATTCCAATCCCGGCAGAGAAAAGAATTACCGCGGCAGTAGTGAGATATTGAACTTTACTCTTGTCCTCTACTTTGAGAATGGTACCGGCACCAATAAAACTAACACCCACCACAACAGCTTCTATTACCCTTAAGGGATCCGTTCGCAAAGCATCGCCAATAAAACTTTCCGAAGAATAGTCTTCTATCAGGATTTTTCCTATCGATACTATCATAGCAGCGGCACCTCCCACAATCATATTTGTTCGCAGTCCTGCCGGCTTGCCTGATATTTCACGCTCCACACCAATCACTCCTGCCAACACTGATGAAAGGATGACATGCCCAATGATGATTAGCTCGTTGATAATACTTATCATGCTATCTAAGTTTTCCACCAAAATATAGGCAATCTGCAGGCGAAAGTCAATGTCAACTCAAAACCAAATGAACGTAGAATTGCCTTAATTCAAAAGTATATTACACTGTTTATCTGAGGCTGAATTCAACCCTTGCCAGGATTGTGGAGACTTCTATGCTCCTTTCCCACGGGTTTTACCCGCAGTTAATACAGGAAAAAAGTGGGCGATGTCATACCTACAATTCTGTTAGGATTGAGCTTTTGCTGGAATATAGAAATCAAAAAAGCCTAAAAGTCGGTAGGCTGCACCACAAGTTGTTTGGTCTCGAGGTTAAATGCCATCAGGTTACCAAAGCCGTTACGGCCTTCCATGTAAACGCCATTATCCAAATCAATGAAATCAAATTCTTTTCTTTCAATCGTTTCAAGAATAAACTCATGGCTTACAGGCGTATGGCCATGGATGACCTTTCGGCCACCTATCTTGCTGCTATCGACATCAAAATCTTTTATCCAAAGCATGGCATGTTCATCTTCGTAAGGATTATCGAGGGTGAAATTCATTCCGGCATGAACGATTACATAATCATCGTTCTGATAATAAAGCCCTGTGCCTTCAATCCACTTAATGTAATGCTCCGGAACTTTTTTTAAGTCCTTTACTCCAAAGCTTTTCAGGGTATCCTTACCACCATGCTCAAACCACGCTTTTTGCTTTAGGTTCTTCTTTTTAAACAGTCCTCCGCCCAGCTCAAAAGCATGATAATACGCTTCCGCGAAATAGGACTCATGGTTTCCGCGCAAAGCGGTGAGGTTGTAGCCATCCTTCTCCATATCCATTACCATGTCGAGCACGGCCTTAGAGTGTGGCCCCCGGTCAATGTAATCGCCCAGAAAAATAATATGGTCATTTTTGGAAGGCTGAATCTGCTTCAGCAAAGTCTCCAGCGTGTTAGCATAACCGTGTATGTCAGGAATCACCCAGGTATTCATATTTGTTGCTTTAGAATCTTAAGAAACAATCGTTTGCGTTGATTGTTTGGAAACTTCTGAAAGCATTAACTGTTAATACTTTCAAAAGATTTGCGACCAAAATGGTCCTTAGTTATTTCGTACTTTTGTAAAATCGAATGTAAAAATAAAATAACAATGAATACAAACAAAGCGATTCTGATAATCCTGGACGGATGGGGAAAAGGAAACAATGGCAAAGCCGATATTATCTCTGCTGCCAACACACCATACATGGACAGCCTTCAGGAAAAGTATCCTGCTTCTGAGTTACTGACTGACGGGGAAAACGTGGGTTTGCCCAAAAGACAAATGGGTAATTCTGAGGTAGGCCACCTGAATATAGGTGCCGGAAGGGTGGTTTATCAGGACCTTGTAAAGATAAACAAAGCCGTTGAAGACGGCTCGATTGCCGAAAATGAAACGCTGAAAAAGGCGTTAACTTACGCTAAAGAAAACAATAAAGGCGTGCATTTTATCGGGCTCTTGTCTGATGGCGGTGTTCACTCGATGGACACCCATGTATACAAGCTGGCGGACATTACCGGTGATTATGGCCTTGACAAAGTCTACATCCATGCACTTACTGATGGTCGTGACACCGACCCGAAAAGCGGATATGGTTACATAAAAAATCTGCTGAATCATCTGGAGCGTTCAAATGGCCAGCTGGCTTCCATTACCGGCCGCTATTACACCATGGATCGCGATAAGCGATGGGAACGCATCAAAGTGGGCTATGATGCGATGGTGAAAGGCGAAGGCGAGCAAAAAACACAGGATATGCTTGCCGCGATTCAGAAATCTTATGACAATGATGTAACGGATGAGTTTATCAAGCCCATCATTCAGGTAGATGATAGCGGAAATCCTGTGGGCACCATTCAGGAAGACGATGTGGTAATTTGCTTTAATTTCCGTACCGACCGTCTCCGTGAAATTACTACCGTACTCACACAGGAGGACATGCCGGAGCATGGAATGAAAACCATTCCGCTGCACTACCTGACAATGACAAAATATGACAAAACATTCAAGGGAGTGAAAGTGATTTACGACAAGGAATTTATCACGAACACCATGGGTGAAATCGTGGCCAACGCCGGTAAAAAGCAAATCCGTATTGCCGAAACCGAGAAGTATGCCCACGTTACCTTTTTCTTTAACGGCGGACGCGAGGAAGAATTTGAAGGCGAAAAGCGCATCATGGTTCCTTCGCCGAAAGTGGCTACCTACGACCTGCAGCCCGAAATGAGTGCCTATGAAGTGAAGGACAAAATTGTGGCTGAACTGAAAAAGCAGGAAACGGACCTGGTGGTGCTGAACTTTGCCAACGGCGATATGGTTGGGCATACCGGTGTGTATGAAGCAATCAAAAAAGCTGTTGAAGCTGTGGATGACTGCCTGAAAGACGTGGTTGAAACCGGTAAGGAGAATGGCTACGAAGCCCTGATTATTGCTGACCACGGCAATGCCGACAACGCCGTAAACCCCGATGGCTCGCCAAACACGGCCCACTCGGTAAACCCGGTTCCGGCGGTGCTGGTAACAGAACGTTTTAAAAAAATCAATAACGGTATTCTTGCCGATGTTTCACCTACCCTTATCCAGATGATGGGGTTGGAACAACCGAAAGAAATGACCGGAAAGTCAATTATTTCTGAGTAGTTTTTTATTGTGTTTGTGTCATGCCGGGAAACATCCACCAGTTTTCCGGCATGTTTTTTTGTTGCTTATCTTTACACGTCAAAAGGTGGGCATCTCAAGGATCCAATGAATCGCATCAAATGAAGTTAAAACCGATTAAGCCATATTTCATCAAAACATCGAAAATCATCAGCGATGTTATTTATCCATCCTTGTATTGGAAGGTGCCTGTCTCAGAAAAAAAGATTTTCATTACGTTTGACGACGGCCCTTCGCCCGGTGTGACCGAGCAGGCGCTCCAAATCCTGGAAAAGTATGATGCCAAAGCAACCTTTTTCCTGATTGCGGATAAAGTAAAAATCTATCCGGAAATGAAAGCGCAACATATTGAGCAAGGCCATGCGATTGGAAATCACACCTACCACCACCTTAACGGATGGAAGACCGCCAATGACGCGTATTTTGAAGATGTTGAAGAAGCAGATCAGTTGATTAAAAGCCCACTCTTCCGGCCTCCTTACGGGAAAATCAGCCGCTCGCAACTGCTGCACCTCCGCGAAAAATACAGCATCATCATGTGGGATTTGCTCAGTGGTGACTTCGACCAAAAACTATCGCCCGAAAGTTGTTATGAAAACATCAGCCAGAAAGCCACTCCCGGAAGTATTGTGGTTTTTCATGACAGTGAAAAGGCCGCCCCACGAATGCTTTACGCGCTGCCAAAATTCCTGGAGGAATACAAAAGCCAGGGTTACTCCTTCGAAAGAATCACTCCTGAACTCCTGAAAGGGAATCAATAAACGATCAATTTCCTTGTGGCCGCACTTCCATCCTCAAACTGAAACCTGAACAAGTAAACTCCACTTGATCGTTGCGCGAAATCAAAATAGAAAGGATTCTCTGCGGGCTTGCCCAAATCCAGAAGCAGAGTGCCATCGGGATGAAACAGCTTAACATTTTTGACAGCTTTAGCGCTGAAAACTCTCACACGCTCATTCACCGGGTTGGGGGCAAAAATCACCACCGATTCCTTGATTGGATTTTCACGGATTGTCACCGTATTATTTGCTGAAATAAGCCAATGTTCAGGATCCACAAAAATTGAATCAGGTGTGAACCCGATTTCAGTAAAAATCATCTGTCCATCCGTTTGGTTGTCAAAAACGATAATTGTGTCTTGTACTTCATTTTTAAAGCGGACAGGGACAGGCATCTCAAAAAAATCTACAGAAGAGTGGCTTTGCGATTGATTTAAGGTAATCCAGGCATGTGTTTCTGTTTGGATGTTACAATCAACGTGATAGCTTGGATAGCCCTCGCCGTAATACCAATCATCGAAAAATTCTGTGAGAGAAGTATCGCTTTGTTGTTCCAGATGGTACACCAGGTCCTCCTGAGTGGCATATCCAAAAGCCACACTGGGGTCGGCAAGGTAGTTTCTGATAACGGTGAAAAAGGCCTCATCACCCATCACCCACCTCAGCATGTGCAGCAGCCATGCACCTTTAGCATAAGACAGCCGTGGATGAAAAATGCGGCTTACATCCTGAATATCCTCGACGTAAACAGCCCCTCCGGGTTCGCTGGTGATATAGCTGACCACCTGCGGCCGCCAGATGTTCCACCACTTATCCGTATCGAAAGCCATCTCGTAGGCCAATCCGGAAAGATAAGTTGCAAACCCTTCATTCAGCCAGATGTCATGCCAGTCGGCCAATGTAACATAATTCCCAAACCACTGATGCGCCAATTCATGAGTAAGTAATTCAAAATTCCATCCGCCAATAAAAGTCATGGTCTGATGCTCCATGCCTCCGCCCCTTCCCATCTGGGCATGGCCATACTGTTCCTGCTCAAAAGGGTAGGGCATAAAAAGACTATCGAAAAGCACGGCAGAGCGATGAAGGTTTTCTACTTGCCGTGAAGCTAAATCTTCATAACCCTGATAAATGTAATTTACCACCCGTAAAGAATCATTTCCGATTGCATAAAACTGCTCCTCGAAACTGTAATCGGCCACAGCGATGGCTACCAAGTAAGTAGCGATTGGATAGCGATGCTTCCAGTGAAATCTGCGATAAGAAGAATCCTGAGCTACCTCATCACTCATCAGAACGCCATTGCTTACCCCTTCGAAACTCAACGGGAATACATCCAGAAAAAGATCCAATGAATCGATCTTGTCGCTCAACGCATTTTTAGATGGCCACCAGGCTTTGGCGCCATAAGGCTCAGAAAGTGTCCAGAGTATGGGGTTGTTATCATCATAAACATCAAGTGCAAAGGCAGCCTCATCATCAGGAATACCTTGATAGTATACTGTCAGAGAATCAAGTTGTCCTTGCCCGATGGGATCTTTCAACCTTATCGACAGCACATCCTGTGAAAGGGAAAAATCTTTTAGTAATGGATGCTGTACACTGTCGACTGTCATTGCATCTGTCAGCTGAAATTTAATTACAGAAGACGACTCCTTCAGCAGAAAATAAGAAGTGACAGCCCCCTGGATATATCTTTCAGACGGATCAACCTTCCAGTGCATACGGTGGTATTTTAAATCGTAGTTTAATCCAATAGTATCCGGGGTGCTTTTTATGGATTTATGATTATGAAAATGCTTACAAACGAAATTCATCTCAGAAGGCGACTGAGCCCGATTCACTGTAGACACAGACAAAATAATTACAATAAAAAATAACTCTTTTCGCATCTTTAACTTCTACCGTTTTCACTAAGACAAAAATAATCCCTTCTGAGTTTAAAACGTCCTTAAAGTGATTGAACATCTGTAAACAGGCTTTGTTTTCAGCCCTTAATACCCAAAACTGAACTTTTGTTTAGTTTTTTAGTTAAATGTTTTGACAAATGATACATATGAAATACATATTGCTTATATTTTCCATCATCCTGATAATACACAAGTCAACTATCGCTCAATCTGAAAACGATTATATTATTGAAGGGACAGTAATTGAAACAGAAACAGATGTGCCCATCGAAATGGCCTCCGCCACCCTGCTTAACCCTGCCGATTCATCCATTATTCAAGGCACCATCTCAGACAGTACAGGTCATTTTGAATTGTTTCCTGAAGCGGGAACTTTCCTGCTAAGGGTCACTTTTGTATCGCACAAAACCGCTTTTATTCCAAATATTACCATCAATGATGAAAACCCATTTTATGATGCCGGAACGATTTACCTGGCTACTGATGCGAAGAAACTAAGCGGTATCGAAATCAGGGGTGAAAGAAGTTACATGACGATGGAAGGTGGCAAAAAGGTTTTTAATGTAGGTCGCGACCTCAGCACTGCCGGAGCCAGCGCCATTGATGTATTGGAAAATATCCCCGCTGTATCAGTCGATATAGAGGGAAATATCAGCCTGAGAGGAAGTTCGGGAGTCAGAGTACTCGTAAACGGAAAGCCTTCGAGCATGATGGGACTGAGCGGCTCGGAGGCCCTGGATTACTTCCCGGCCAACCAGATAAAGCGTGTGGAGGTGATCACCAACCCATCCGCCAAATACGAAGCACAAGGTTCGGGTGGAATTATAAATATCATCCTGAAAGACAACAGAAAGCAAGGCCTTAATGGTTCGCTTAATGCTGAGTTGGGTGAGCCTAAAGACCATGGCGCAGCGCTCAACCTTAATTATCGAAAAGACTGGTTTAATGTTTTTGGCAACTATAATTTCAACATCGATCGCTTTCCGGGAGGCGGATGGTTTGAACAAACATTTAGTTTCCCTGACACAACATTCTCATTAAGAACGGATACCGACCGAAGCCGTGGCGGCGAAAACCACAGCTTTCAGTTTGGCTCTGATTTCTACCTCTCGCAAAGAGACATGATACGGGCATCCGGAGTTTACAGTTTCAGCGATCAAGACAATTACACCGATATTGTTTACAGAGATTATGCCGGAAGTGACTTCTCAGAAGCGGATTTAGCCTTGATCTCAAAACGAAATGAACTGGAGAAAGAAGATGAACTTGATTATGAATTCAATCTAAGCTACGAGCACGTCTTTGACAAGGAGAAACATAAGCTGACCGCCGATTTCCAGGCGCGCAGCAGCGTAGAGGTGGAAGATGCCAACCTGGTGGAGACAGCAGGGCCTTCGCTATCCATTCAAGACACTTCCCTTTTCCAGGAGTCACTGAACGACACGGATGTAAAGGCCTACCTTGCAAAAATAGACTATGTTTACCCTTTTAATGAAGAAGGAAAGTTTGAAGCCGGATTTCGTGGGGAGATCCGTGAAATCGATAATGAATATTTCGTTAAGCAGCGCGAATCAGAAAGTGACCCTTTTGAATTACTTGATCCGTTTAGCAATACTTTCTTCTATGAAGAAAACATTTTCGGATTGTACGCCCTGATTGGTAATGAAGTTGGACTCTTCAGCTACGAAGCCGGTCTAAGAATGGAGTATACAGGAATTTCCACCCGTTTGAAAACCGGTGAATTTGATAATGAGCGCTCCTACTATGACCTTTTCCCATCGGCTTCGATCAGCTACAATTTTTCTGAACTGAATTCGGTTCAGATTAGTTACAGCCGGCGCTTAGATCGTCCCTATTTCAGAAGGCTTAATCCTTACGGAACATTCAATGACGACCGGAATTACCGTACCGGAAACCCGGAGCTCGAACCGGAATATACCGGAGCGTTTGACTTTGGGTATATCCACAATGAAAAAGACAAGTCGTTTTATGTGGGAGCCTTTTATCGCAGAACCGTGAACGACGTGGAACGCGTGGACACCGTAAACAGCGAGGGCGTTACCATCAGCAAGCCTTTCAATTTAGCTTCCCGTAACAATGCAGGTGTGGAGACACGCTACAACTCCAGTTTAACCGACTGGTGGGATTTTAGTGTCAGCTCCTACTTTTATCGCGGAGAAACCAAGGGGGAAGCCGCTGGTGAAGACCTGAATGCCGTGACTTATACGATGGATGCACAGGCTTCGATGGATTTTGATGTGAAAGACTGGTTTGAGCTTCAGCTTACGGCAGACTATCGTGCTCCCGAAAAGGAAGGCCAGGATACAGAGAAATCGATGACCGAGCTGAATCTGGGAATCCGTAAAAGCTTGTTTAATGATAAAGGAAACATTGCCTTCAGTGCTCGCAACCTGTTTAACCTTGATGCCTATGAGAGTCGTTCTTCAGGAAACAACTTCGAAAGCCGCAGGTATTTCCAATGGAGGAAAGGAACCTTCTATTCACTCTCCTTTTCCTACAAACTCAAGGCGAATGGCAACGGCTCCTCAATGTAGGCGTGTTGTGCAGTCGAAATTCTATTTCTGACCTTTCATCTCTTTGAGCTGCTTATTTTTTTAATTTTACCGTTTGAAATACGCTTTACGCGATGAAGTTCGTTAAGTTAAAAACAAGCACATGCCAGAAAGCTCAAAATTGCCTGTACTTAAACTGTTTTCATGGATTCTTATCCTGAGTGCTATTATTATCTCCTGCGCCACACCCGTAGGACCAACAGGAGGGGAAAAAGATGAGGTACCACCCATTGTAGTGGAATATGAGCCACAAAATTATACGGTCAACTTTGATGGCGATGAGATTATCATCACTTTTAATGAGTTTGTTGAACTAAAGGATATCTCGCAGAAGCTGATGGTTTCCCCACCGATGGATGACAAGCCTGAAGTGGACACGCGCGGTAAGTCGGTAGTGATTGACATTATCGATACTCTGTTACCAAACACCACTTACAGCTTCTATTTTGCAGACGCCATTGTCGACCTCCATGAAGGAAACCCTATCGAAAATTTTGAGTTTGTTTTCTCTACAGGACCGGTCCTCGACTCAATGCAAATCAGCGGCAGACTGGTTGATGCCTACACACAAAAACCCGTTAAAGATGCTTTCGTAATGCTTTACAAAGACAACGCCGATTCCGTCCCCATCAAGCAGATCCCCTTTTACCTCTCTAAAACCAGCGAAGACGGCAGTTTTTCACTTTCTAACCTGGCGATGATGAAGTACAAACTATTTGCGCTGAAAGATGCGAACAGCAATTATCTTTTCGACCTTCCCAACGAAAAAATTGCTTTTTCAGATACACTTATCACTCCATTCGAGGTTTCTTCGAAAAACATGTTTAAAACCCTGGATACGACAAGCACAGACACGATCGCAAAAGATTCGCTCAATGTTAAGCAGGACACCACAGTTTTAGCGGCTCCTCCACACGACTCCCTTATCCTGAGGTTTTTTAAAGAGCGTGACACCACCTTGAAACTGACCACCTCAATCATTGAGAAAAACAAATATGTCGCGCTCGGATTCAATAAGCCTGTTGATTCGGTGAAGGTTAAAGCTCTGAAACCACAATGGGAAAACGAATGGAACATCACCGAATGGTTCGAAGAAAAAGACAGCCTGCTCCTTTGGCTCAAAGACTTTTCGAGCGATTCACTGGTCATCGATGTGGCAGCCGACACCTCATTAAGGGATACTCTGACTTTTACTTACTTTAAAAAAGAGAACAAAAACAAAAAACCAAGTGATGAAAAATCTAACAGGCTAACCCTGAAAGCCCAACTGGATGGCAGCACACAGCTCTTAAGACATCCGCTTGAAATTCAATTCAATCATCCGGTACTCAACACATTTAATGCAGATTCACTGGATTTATACTCTTCGGAAGACACTGTGAGGGTAGGTTTTGAAAAATATCACCTTCGGAAAATGAGAATCAATCATTCCTGGAAAGAAGGCATGAACTACCAGCTCTTGATTCCTGACTCGTCATTTACCAGCATCTATGGTGTGGGCAATGACAGCACCATGGTTCGCTTTAATACGAAAACCCTGAAAGATTACGGAACCTTTATCCTTAACGTAAAAACTGACAGCACACAGCCAGGCGTCAGTTATTTCATCCAGCTGCTTTCGCAGGATGAGAAACAGATTTTCAATGCGTTTTCTACAACGAAAGACACCACCCTAACTTTCAACCTCCTGAGCCCCGGAAAGTATAAGCTCAAAGGAATTGTTGACAGAAATCGAAACAAACGCTGGGATAGCGGGATATATCTGAAAAAAGAACAGCCTGAAAAAGTCTTTTACTACCAGGGAGAAATTGAAATTATTGGTAATTGGGAAGTGGATTATGATTGGAAAATTAAGCCTTAGCAGGAAATAATTGCTAAGGCCTAATTTGTTCTATCCAAAAAATCTCTCATAGTCAATGGTTTTGCTATGAGTTTACTCTTCGTTGCAACGGTTAATACACTCGATGATTTCGGTAAGCGTTTGGTTCTTCAAAGAATAATGAATTTTCTTTCCATCTCTTTTAGAAACCAATACACCTTTGTTTTTCAAAATATTCAGGTGATGAGAAGCCGAAGCCTGCTCAATATTCAGCTTTTTGTAAATTTCCGTTACACTCTGCTTTTGGTTTTCATGGAGCAAATCGATAATAGCAATCCTCATCGGATGCGCAATTGCCCTTAGCTTACTTGCAGCTGCTTCCAGCTTTATAACATCTAATTCCAGTTTTTTCATGTCACTCGTTTTTTATTAGTGCAAAAGTAATAATTAATATTGTAGAGAGATAAATATATACATTTAATTTTATCAAATAAATAAATCCACGAACTGAAATCTATCACCATCAAACAATCCTTTGTCGCTCAATTTCAGGTGTGGAATCACCAGCAAAGCCATAAACGACAAGGTCATGTAGGGCGATGCCAGCAACGTTCCCAGGCTTTTCGCTTTCGCATCGATGCGCGCATATTTTGCAGCCACATCATAGCCATTGTCATTACTCATAATTCCGGCCACCGGCAAGGGTAGTACTTCACGCTCACTCCCGTCAACACAGCTAATGCCACCATGATGTTTAATCACATCATTAACAGCATTCGCGATTTCTTTATCCGTAGTACCCACCGCAATAATGTTATGCGAATCATGAGCCACGCTCGAAGCGATAGCTCCGCGTTTAAATCCAAAATTATTTACAAACCCTACAGAGGGTGGTGCAGCATTATATCGGTTCACCACCACTATTTTCAAAACATCATTTTCAATATCACTAACGGCCATCCCGTTTTGCACCAGCGGCTTTTTGGTCAGGGCCTCTGTAACCAGCTGTCCCTCTTTGGCCTTAAAAACCCTCATTTGGTCGCTACGTGCTTCTACCGCGATATCCTTTTCAGTGATGGGTTTAGCATTAAAAATATTGGGTGCTACCTCTTTCACCGGTTCTATCAGCGTTTGACCGTCGAGGGCCACCAGCTTGCCGTTAATGTAAGTTTCCAGCACATTAAAATCATTAAGGTTATCCACCACCAGCATGTCTGCGGCATCCCCTACCTGAAGCAGTCCGGCGTCCAGGTTGTAATGCCTCACGGGCGTCAGGGTAGCAGCCCTGAGGACGTCCATTGGGTCATATCCCAATTCAATAGCGCGGGCCACCAAACGGTTTACATGTCCTTCCACAAGATTATCGGGGTGCTTGTCGTCTGAACAAAACATCACTTTATCAGGATGCGACCCTAACAGCGGTATCAGGTCCTCAAAATTCCTGGCCGCACTTCCTTCGCGGATTTGTATAAGCATTCCGGCCTTGATTTTATCAAGTGCTTCATCTAATGTAAAGCACTCGTGATCGGTAGAGATCCCTGCGCCGGCATACTTCCCGGCATCATCACCCAGCACTCCCGGAGCATGACCATCCACAGGTTTACCGAACTCACGGGCAGCCTCAAGCATTTCATTTACATGCTCATCATTGGCCAGCACTCCCGGATAATTCATCATCTCGGCCAGGTATTTTACTTCATCATTTTTCAGGAGGTTCCTCACATCTTTTGGAGAGATCTTTGCCCCTGACGTTTCGAATGGAGTGGCAGGCACACACGATGGAGCGCCGAAATAAAACTTAAACGGAACTTTTCTTCCGTTATTAATCATAAAACGCACCCCTTCCACACCTAAAACATTGCCTATTTCATGCGGATCCGACACTGTGGCTACCGTGCCATGCGGCACCGCCAAGCGGGCAAATTCTGATGGAATCAGCATCGAACTCTCTACATGCACATGGGCGTCAATAAGTCCGGGAACGATGTAAGTATTAGCAGTAACAGGTGCTTCGGTGATAGTGGTGATAACGCCATTTCTGGCCTCCACCCTGCCCTTGAACACCCTGCGGTTGACAACGTCAACAATATTTCCTTCCAGTTTAAAATTATTTGCTTCCATCAATGTATTAATATCTCATATACAAATATATAAATTTCTATGATAAAAAATAAAAACCCTTCCCGGAAAATCCGAAAAGGGCTTTATTTTTCGATTTTACTTTCATTACATCATACCTGGCATTCCGCCACCCATGCCGCCTGCAGGCATTGCAGGGCCGTGATCACTGTCGTCTTTTATTTCTGAAACAAGACAATCAGTTGTAAGTAACATACCGGCAATTGATGCAGCATTTTCGAGTGCAATACGCGATACTTTGGTTGGATCAATCACACCCGTTTCATAAAGGTTCTCATACTTTTCGGTGCGGGCATTAAATCCAAAGTCTTCCTTACCGTCAAGGATTTTCTGAACGATTACAGAACCTTCCAGCCCTGCATTCTTCGCTATCTGACGTAAGGGTGATTCAAGAGATTTTTTCACGATAAGGATACCGAGATTCTCATCTTCGTTTTCACCTTTAATGTTTTCAAGCGCGGCAATTGCTCTGATGTATGCCACACCACCACCGGGAACGATTCCTTCTTCCACAGCGGCTCTTGTTGCGCTCAGGGCATCATCCACACGGTCTTTCTTCTCCTTCATCTCCACCTCGCTGGCAGCTCCTACATAAAGTACGGCAACACCACCAACGAGCTTAGCCATGCGCTCCTGAAGTTTTTCCTTGTCATAGTCAGATGTTGAAGCTTCAATTTCAGCTTTAATTTGAGAAACGCGAGCATTAATGTCATCCTTGCTTCCGGCGCCATTAACTATTGTTGTATTTTCCTTGTCGATGCTCACTTTTTCGGTACGTCCGAGCATGTCAAGAGAAACGTTCTCGAGCTTCATGCCTTTTTCTTCTGAAATCACTGTACCACCAGTAAGGATAGCAATATCTTCGAGCATCGCTTTACGACGGTCGCCAAAACCAGGTGCTTTTACGGCGGCCACTTTGAAGGATGGGTTTCTGAGTTTGTTAAGCACCAATGTAGTCAATGCTTCATCAGCCACATCTTCGGCAATAATCAACAGTGGATGACCTTGCTGCACGATAGGCTCAAGAACAGGAAGCAGATCCTTCATCACAGAAATCTTCTTGTCATAAAGAAGGATGTAAGGGTTTTCAAATACGGTTTGCATCTTCTCAGAGTCGGTGATAAAATATGGAGAGATGTAACCGCGGTCGAACTGCATACCTTCTACAGTCTCCACGTAAGTTTCGATTCCTTTGGCTTCTTCTACGGTAATAACACCATCGCTGGTAACCTTCGACATTGCCTCAGCAATTAATTTTCCGATAGTGTTGTCGTTGTTGGCAGAAATACTGGCTACCTGTTCGATCTTTTTATTGTCATCACCAATCTTTTTCGATTGTGATTTCAGGTTCTCAACAACAGAAGCTACAGCCTTTTCTATTCCGCGTTTCAGGTCCATCGGATTAGCCCCTGCAGTAACGTTCTTAAGACCAACGTTAACAATTTCCTGGGCTAAAACGGTAGCGGTGGTAGTACCATCACCAGCGTCGTCACCAGTTTTGGAAGCTACTTCCTTGGCCATCTGAGCACCCATGTTTTCAATCTCGTCTTCGAGTTCAATTTCTTTAGCTACAGTAACGCCATCCTTGGTTACCTGTGGTGCTCCAAATGATTTACTCAAAACTACGTTGCGACCTTTCGGGCCTAATGTCACTTTAACAGCATCGGCAAGCTTGTCAACACCCTCTTTGAGCATGTTGCGAGCTTCTATGTCAAATTTAATTTCCTTAGCCATAATGTTTAGGATTTAATTTTATTTGAATTATTATTTATTGAATTCTATTTTTCTCAGCATCCCTTGACACATTTTGTGCCAAAGGGGACGGAAACACCGGGAAATCGCCACCGAAAAACGTTTTGTTTTCTGATAATGTGATGTTTACAATGTTTACGCAGCATTACAGACCGAACTGCGAATGAGCCTGGAACTGCCACTGCGACCAGAAGGGCGGGTATGAAGCAAAAAAAATGTCAGAATGCATGTGACATTCTGACATTATCAACTAAATAATTTTTTCTTATTCCGTTTTAGGAATCTGCTCTGACGCAGGTGGTGCCTGGTAATCTGTTGGCTGTGTATTTTGCATCATCTCTTCGAGCTCGCTTTGCTGCTGACCCTGTGTATTAGTGTTACGTGGGATGACAAAAATAGTAGACAGACTGAGTACCAGCAGCACAATAGCTAAGGTCCAGGTGGCTTTTTCAAGGAAATCGGCGGTCTTACGAACACCCATATACTGGTTTTGTCCGGCAAAAGTTGACGACAATCCACCACCTTTCGAACTCTGAACCAACACCACTAAAGCCAGTAAAACACAAACTACCAGAATTAATACTGACACAAAAATATAAGCTCCCATCTCAAATGTTATTTATTAGTTTTTTTGATTTCTTCAATTTGGCCTGCAAAGTAATCACTTTTTTCGGGAAATTTCAAGGAAAGCTTCTCATAAATTTTAATGGCTTGCAGTACTTTACCTTGTTTGAGGTATAACCGGGCCAAAGTTTCTGTAGCAATATCGTCTGATTGCATGATGCTTTTCCTCGCCGCTTCAGTAGGATCGTAAAACGAAGAGACTCCTCTTTTTATGGTGGGCTCCTCTTTGATGAACTTATCTATAAGTTCCTTCTTCGATTTTTTTGATGCTTTTTTCTTAGCCGGTTTATCGAACGCCTGGGTTGATTCTTTTTTTTCTGTCGCTTTTACCGCATCCTTTTCCGCTCCTTTCTCTACAGGTTTTTCTTCTTCAACCTGGCTGATTTCTTCCTTGGCTTCGGCTTTTTTACCTGCCTTGCTCTTTGCTTTCCGGTTCTTTTCTTCCCTGATAACCTCCTCAATCTTTTCACGCTCCATCCGCAGCTCCTGGAGTTGCTTTTTCAGGTGCTCCAGTTCCTTTCTTCTGCGCTCCGAAGGTGTTCTTGCCGCTTCCGTATCATCTTCAGCATCCACTTCACTGGCATAAGGATATCCTACTTCCAGGTATTCTTCATTCTTCTCCTCTTCTTCCTCATTCAGTTTCTTATCCGGTTCAGGAAAAGAAGTATCTTGCTCTTTCTTTGAAATTTCCGGTTGGTCTGCTTCAGAAATATCTTCCGGCGGATCTTCATGTTTAGTTGCACTTTCTGTTACAGGCTGACCTTCAGCAGTTTCATACGTTTCTTTCTCAGGCTCCGGTGCCGAAGCAACTTCTTCACTTTCAGTTGTTGATGGCTCGTATACTTCCTGTTCGCGCTTTTCTTCAAGCAACTTTTTTAACAGCCCGCGGTCGCCGGCATATGCCGCGGCAACACGCAACTGCTGATTAAAATGGATGTTGTGTTCTTTGTGAAGGTTTTTAACATAGAGCAACTGAGTAGCCTGACAATAAGGAAAGGCTTCCAGAAGCTTTTCCAGCTCAGGAATGGTAGCCAGGTTCAGCAGGCCGGGATCAGACACATATTTCTCAAATTGCACTTTGTTAATCATAACTTACCAATTTACTACGGCTTTATTGAAGACATCCTCCACCAGCGCCGTTGTGATTTCCTGAATAAGCCCCTCTTCTACAGCAGAAAGTGTAACGCCACTGTCATACTCACTGTATTGTGTGAACGATGATTCAAAGCTCTTTTCAGGATTTATCTTGTTTGTAAACTTCACTTCAACAGTAATTGTCAAACGGTTCAGGGCTGCCTGCTGGTTTCCCTGAATCGCCACCGGTTCGGTGGTGTATCTCTTAATCGCCCCTTCAAAAACCAAATCGCCACTCTGGTTCAGCACATCAAGGTTGGTTTGTGAAATGAACTTTTCTTTGAGCGCATCCGTAAAGACCTGGGAGAGGGTGGGCTGAACGAGGTCCGCCTCATTGGGAAAGTACTGCACCTCCACCGACTGCACTTCCGGAGAAATGGAAGCCCCGGTAAATGAGTACACGCCACAACCTTGAAGCATCAGTATCGGGATTACCCAAAGAAGTTGTCTGAATTTCATGTGCTTTGTTTTGTCATATTAACCCTGACCAGAAAATTATCCCGGCTTCGTGAGTTGAACTATGTAATATTGTATTCCTTAATTTTTCTGTAAAGTGTCCTTTCAGAAATCCCCAGGTCTTTGGCTGCATCTTTGCGCTTGCCCTGGTGTTTCTCCAATGCCTTTTTGATAAAATCAATTTCCTTTTTCTGCAAAGAAAGTGACTCTTCCACCACCTCCGAATCATGTATCGGATGTTGCTCCTCTGCGGGCTGCTCCATCAATGAGATATTGTTTGATTCAAAAGACTTCTCTTCCTCATGCGACAAGTCATTGTATTCATCGGCGTTTTCGTAATATTCCCTGATCAGCCTCGAATTGTTCTTCCCGAGGTTGGATGGAACACCATCGCCTTCGCGCATGATTTCAACCACCACTTTCTTCAGGTCGCTGATATCTTTCTTCATGTCGAAGAGCACCTTATACAGCAAATCGCGATCCGAAAATGATTCCTGCTCCTGCTTTTTATTGTAAAGTACCGGTAGCTGACTCATCGATTCTTCGGGCAAATATCTTCTGAGGACCTCAGAATCAATTTCCCTGCCTTTTTCGATAATGGATATTTGCTCAGTAATATTTTTAAGCTGCCTTACGTTTCCCGGCCAACGATATTTCATCAGCATGTCTTTGGCATCTTCACTAAGGCGCAGCGGCGGCATACGGTATTTTTCGGCGAAATCGGCGGCAAACTTCCTGAAAAGCAAGTAAATATCATCACCCCGATCTTTAAGTGGCGGCACGTAGATAGGCACGGTACTCAGCCTGTAAAACAAGTCCTGGCGGAATTTTCCTTCCTGGATAGCTTCCAGCATGTTAACGTTGGTTGCGGCCACCACTCGCACATCGGTTTTCACCATTTTTGATGATCCCACACGCATAAACTCCCCGGACTCAAGCACCCTCAACAGCCTCACTTGCGTGGACAAAGGAAGTTCTGCCACCTCATCAAGAAAAATAGTTCCTCCGTTGACTACTTCAAAATACCCTTTGCGGGATTCGGTGGCTCCGGTAAACGAACCCTTTTCATGTCCGAAAAGCTCAGAATCGATGGTGCCTTCAGGAATAGCACCACAGTTTACTGCAATGTATGGCCCGTGCTTACGCGAACTCAGATGATGGATAATTTGAGGAAAAACCTCCTTCCCCACACCACTTTCTCCGGTAATCAGCACTGTAATATCAGTTGGCGCTACTTGTTGTGCCGTATCGATGGCACGCTCAAGCTCTGCTGAGTTACCGATAATACCGAACCTTTGCTTAATTGACTGTAAATCCATATGTGTTTTCCTGCTTTTCTTCGTTATGTAAAGATAAACAATTATTTATCCTTTTAATTGTTTACTACTGACGTATTTCGGCATTCACCTGCTTTTCAAACCCTTTGATGAGCTTTTGCATCATCTTGTCAATCTCTTTGTCTTTCAAAGTTTTTTCGGGGTTTTGTAATATAAAACTCACTGCGTAAGATTTCTTTCCTTCTTCAATCTTTTCGCCCTCATATACATCAAACAAGTTTACCGATTTCAGGTGCTTTCCGCCATATTGCTTTGCCACCGCTTCAATTTCGCTAAACATTACATTTTTGTTTATTAAGAGTGCTAAATCCCTTCTAACCTCAGGGTATTTAGAGGTGGGCCTGAAAACAATCCTGTGCGTTTTAACTTCATCCAACACCGCATCCCACCTGATATCTGCAAAGCAGACCTCTTGCTTGATGTCGAATTTCTTCAACCATTTTTTTCCTACCGATCCCATTCTGGCCAGTTCAGTTTTGTTTTGCCTGATAATAAGTCCTTCTTTGAACATTTCATCAGAAACATAAACTTCCTCAAGGTTGTCCATGTCAAAGCCCAGGCGCTCAAAAACCTTTAAAGTCATTTTTTTCACCTCAAAGAAATCAGCAGGTTCTGTAGGGGCTTTCCAACTCTCAGGATTTTTATTCCCCGTAATGGTCAATGCCAGGCGCTGCTCCTCGCGATATCTCTCCAGCTCGTCGTTTTCAATCTTTTGTTCCTGGTTTTTCGAATAAACCTTTCCGAATTCATAAAACCGGAGGTCTGTGCTCTGACGGTTGATGTTGTAAATCACCGACTCCAGCGCTCCAAACATAAGCGACTGCCTCATAACATTGAGCTCTGAACTCAGTGGGTTTAAGATTTGAACATCTTCAGAGGCATCAAAACTTTCCGAGCCCTCGGCATAAGCCGATTTGGTCAGGGAGTTGTTCATAATTTCGTAAAAGCTGTTACTGCTTAGCATGTCCGAAACCACATTTCTTACCTTATCGGGCTCGGGTTTATCAGCATAAGACAGCGATGCAGATACTTTTTCTGTAAAGCTGATATTATCGTACCCATAGATTCTGAGAATTTCCTCGATAACATCAGCTTCGCGTGTCACATCCACACGATAAGTCGGCACCTCCACTACAAGACCCTTTTCTCTTTCCTCTTTGATTCCGAACTCAAGTAGCTGCAGAATCTTTTTGATGTCCTGGCCCGGAATTTCCATCCCGATAAGGTCATGAACATGCTGATAATTTACCTCCACCACTGCTGGTTTTATCTCTTTCGGATACACGTCCACCACTTCACTTGAGATTTTACCTCCGGCAATTTCTTTGATAAGCAATGCCGCACGCTTGAGTGCATAGATCGTGTCGTTAGGATCCACACCGCGCTCAAAACGGAACGAGGCATCCGTTTGGAGTGTATGACGTTTGGAAGTTTTGCGAATGGTCGGCGCGTCGAAACATGCGCTTTCAATAAAAATATCTTTCGTTTTTTCGGTCACACCGGATGAAATTCCTCCAAAAACACCGGCCATACACATCGGACCTTCATTGTTGCAAATCATCAGGTCGTTTTCTGACAGCTTCCGCTCAACCTCATCGAGGGTGACAAATGGCGTTGCTTCCGGAAGTTTTTTAATGCGAACGGTATTTCCTTTGATAGCGCTGGCATCGAAAAAGTGCAGCGGCTGACCGGTTTCAAACAACACATAATTACTGATATCCACCAGGTTATTGATCGGACGAACGCCAATAGTATTGAGCTTGTTTTTGAGCCATTCGGGCGATTCTTCCACGGTGACTCCTGAAACTGTGACGCCGGCATATCGCGGGCAAGCTTGTTCGTCTTCGACAACCACATCAATCGGCAATTGGTTGTTTTCCTGGGCGAAAGCTTCTACTGATGGCTTTTTCACTTGAACATTTTTCTTTTCCAGGAAACTGATAGCTGCTGCAATGTCGCGAGCCACGCCGATATGAGAAGTTCCGTCGGTACGGTTAGGAGTGAGGCCAATCTCGAAAAGATAATCTTCTTCCACATTAAAATATTTGCTGGCAGGCGTGCCGGCAGTGGCCTGATCGTCAAGAACCATAATGCCGTCGTGCGAAGTGCCGAGCCCAAGCTCATCTTCAGCGCAAATCATTCCCTCCGAAACCTCACCACGCATTTTGGCTTTCTTGATTTTAAACGATTCATCACCTGAGTAGAGGGTAGCTCCTACGGTGGCTACAGGAACGGTCTGCCCCGCCGCCACGTTAGGCGCACCACATACTATCTGCACCGGATCACCTTTTCCGAGGTCGACGGTGGTAACACTCAGCTTATCCGCATTCGGATGCTTCTCGCAGGTGAGCACTTTGCCAATTATCACGCCTTCGAGGCCTCCTTTCACACTTTGAACCTTCTCAAGGCCTTCAACTTCAAGCCCTGTGCCGGTTAATATTTTACTGAGTTCGTCAGGTGTTTTATCAAAATCAACATATTGCTTTAGCCAATTGTAGGAGATTTTCATCAGTCTTGCATTTTTTGTTTAAGCACCATATCTTTCTTTAGCTGATGCTTGAAATTATATTATCGCAGGCATTGCCTGTTTTATCCGGTTTCTTTGATTTTATGCTAATTCGCAAAATTAAGGATTTTGACATGAATACAGCAACCTGCATGTAATTTTGTCAGCTAAACCGATCTCCTTCTCAGAGAATGTCGCTCCAGGCGATCTTTTTACTTTTCCGCTTATCGCGGATAATATTTTTCAATGGGGCATTTTCTCTGCGTTCCAGCGAGGGATCATTTTTGATGACCTGCTCAGCAGTTCGTCGTGCCAGGTTCAGCACTCCTTCATCGCGGACGATGTCGGC
>JASMTJ010000102.1:0-2397 GCA_041694335.1 Bacteroidales bacterium | reverse complement strand
GTTGCAGGGTTAGATCCACTGATTTTGTATGTCAGGTTCGAAGAACGATGTCTTTTGAGAATAGCATCGCGAATGCTCTGACTGTCCATCGGGCTCATCCTGATAATGCGCAGGAAGATAGCATCGAGATTACGGTTCTCGCGCATTTTTTGGTGGGCGGCGCTGTTTAAGCCTACGATAAAGAAGCATTTACTGCTGTAGCGCTCCATGAGGAATAACAACTGGTCGATAACGCGATTTCCGTTTTCAGTGTTTTCCCACCAAAGCTCCAAATCATCAATAATGAGGATGGATTTTGCGGGGATTTTATCAAAAATCTCATCGTATGACCCATATATATCGGTGGCTTTTTGCAACTGGCTTTTAAAGTGCGCGGTGGAGAGCGAACCGGCATAAGGAGCGTAAAGCGTGTAGACCTTTCCTTCTTTAGCAAGCATTTTCGCGATATACTGGCTGAAAAAGCTCTTCCCGGAGAAGCGATCGCCTGTAATTAACAGACCTCCATGAAATCCTGAAGAATAATCCTCATAAGCCTCTTTTGCTGTTTGAATTTCCTGGTCCCTTCCGGTCCACAATTCGTTAAGGTAATACTGCTTTCTTGAAAAAAGCTGCTGATAATAGAACGGGATTTCTTTTATCTGGCTCGCATCAGGAGCCACAGACTTCCGCAACATCAGGAAGTCCTGTGTGGTGGCCGGAGTGTTTGGCTGTGTTTTCGAATGGCGTTCGACAATTTTTTTGCTTTTACTGAAAAGCACAGCGTCGATTGTTTCTCTAAAACGTTTACGGTTGCTGTAGATAAAGGTCCTGAACTGGTGCATTCGTTCTTTCTGTTCCATCTCGCGTACATACTGACGCATTTCTTTGATGCTTCGCATGAAATTGTCGATCGACAGCGAATTGTCCAGCTCCGTTTTCAATTCAGAAATATGAGCAGTTAAAAGCCTTTGCTGCTCTGAAATGTAATCGAGTTCATCTTTAAGGTTTTGCTTGAGTTGCTTGGGGTCATCGTTTATTTGCTTCTCGTTGATGACCTCATTTTCCTCTTCCTCACCCACCAGGTGGAAAGAGAGCCATTTAACATACTCTTGCGAGCGTGAGGAGATGCCGTCGAGCTTTTTCCCGATTTCCAGCATTTTTTCCTGTAATGGTGCCACCAGGTTTTTTTGCACCAGAAAGTCGGCCAGCTGCCGTACCAGTATTTCCACTTGCTCAAACTCTTCCTGATCTTTATCCAGGTTTGCATATGTTTCTTCAGAAATCATCAGCAATGATTCAGGGAAACTGTTTTCGGAGTGCCTGATCCGCCTCAGCGTATTATCAGTCACATTTCTTAGCTCCACCTTAACGCGGTTAGCTGAAAAGCTTTGCTCTTCAATGAAGGTTTTAAATTCCGTGCTCTTGATATTCTTTTTAGAGAGGAGTTTTAGCAGCTTTTTAAAGTTGTCGGTGAAATGCTCTTCAATCACCTGATTGATTTCCGTGGCGGTGGCTTCGAGTAAAACCCTTATTTTTTCTGAAAAAGAAAACAAAACAACTTCGAGGTGCAGCAGGTTAAAGAGCAGCAGCTGCCTGTCTTTCCACTGCGAAGGCATTGCTGCCAGCTTATCGCGTTTCTGTGTGTAATTTCTTGGTAAGTCCGGAATATTCCTGTTCACCGGCAAGGCATTCAGCGTATCCTGAAGGGGGCCGGCCACAGCAATCATTTCTCTCTTGAAGTAAGCGCTTAGTCTTTTATAGGAGGCTTTTTCAAGTTCATGGGTTTTGGCGATAATATCTCCCGCCTCGCCAATAGCTTTATTGACAGCCTCACTGTTTATTTCAGAAGCATTTTCGAGGGCAACCACAGCGGCGGCACCTTCATGAATCACATTCATGAGCTCAACAAGATAATGCGTATTGATTTCGGACCACTGCTTCAGGAATCTCATTTCTGTTTCCTGCTGATGAGCAAGCAGGTGGTTTTTAATCAGTTCCCTGAAGGCGATTTTTTCTTTAACAGGATGCTTCTTCGAGTGGATTAATCGCGTGTAGCTTTTATACAGCTTTTGCGGTGCGGTATCACCATCTGAGGGTTTATAATCTTCCCATGGGCGGAAGATGGTTATGATTTCGGGTTGGGCTTTTACGATTTCATCAAAGCGCTGAGAGCTGTACTGATTCACTTCTTCAAGTAAATCCTGCTGGATATCAGAGTGTTCTTTTTTTAAATCCTGGAAAAGCCTGCTGATATTGAAAAGAAATTGGTGATGTAAGGTATGAATATCCGGAGACTTGGTTAGTATAGCTTCATTTACTTTACCGGCAAGGATTTTAAATTCCTCATGGTATTTCTGAAGCAATTCATCCTGGTAGTTAAACAGTCTTAAAAGGATTTCTTCGTTAATATAATCTACG
>JASMTJ010000101.1:0-1414 GCA_041694335.1 Bacteroidales bacterium | reverse complement strand
GGTCCTCCTTTTGCTGTTTATTGTGATGCTTCAGCCTTTCTCTTTTTCCTGAAAACAGCTATCTTCGCACAGCAATATTTTAATGGTATGGGATTAATAAAACTGGCACTTTTCCTCCTGCTGATATACCTCCTGGTAAAGCTTTTTACCCGGTATCTTCTCCCTTATATCCTGAAAAGGTTCATCCGGAAAACGGAAGAGCGTTACAAGCAACAACGCAAAGCCTATGAGGATGAAAACAAAAAAGAAGGAGACATCAGGATTGAGTATCAAAATAAAAAACAACGTTCAAAAAAGACTGACAATCTTGGTGAGTATGTCGACTACGAAGAGATTGACGATCAGGAAAAAGATAACAAGTAAAACCGGAATCATATGAAAAGCTTCCCGACGAAACAGTGGCTACCTTATCTGAGTGCAATTGTAATATTTGTTGTATTGGCGCTGGCCTATATGAACCCTGTCTTATCAGGGAAAGAAATCAAACAGGGTGATATTACCCGCTTCAAAGGCATGGCCAAAGAAATCCAGGATTTCAGGGAGGAAACCGGCGAAGAAGCTCTCTGGACCAACTCCATGTTCAGCGGAATGCCGGCTTACCAGATTTCAGTAAAATACAGCAACAACCTCATTAAGGATATTGACAGCATTTTGCGCCTGGGCTTGCCGCGTCCGGCCGATTATGTATTCCTGACTTTGCTGGGATTTTTTATCTTGCTGATAGCGCTGAGGGTCAATCCCTGGCTGAGTATTATCGGGGCCATTGCCTTCGCGTTCTCGTCTTACTTCTTTATCATCCTCGAAGCCGGACACAACTCTAAAGCGCATGCCATCGCCTACATGGCTCCCGTGCTGGCCGGTGTCTTCCTCACCTATCGCGGAAAATACATTCTGGGCGCTGTAATCACTCTCCTGTTCGCCTCCCTCGAAATTGCCACAAACCACCTTCAAATCACGTATTACCTCATTCTGATACTCATCGCGGTGGGTATCGGAGAGTTGATTTTCCATATTAAAGAACAAATGCTTCCGCGATTTCTGAAAGCCACAGGGATTCTTCTGGCAGCAGGTCTGCTGGCCGTCGGCCCCAACATCACCAGCATTCTGCTCACCTACGAATACAGCGACTACACGATACGCGGGAAATCAGAGCTGAGTCATGATGAAGACAATCGCACCAGTGGCCTGGATAAAGACTACGCCACGCAATGGAGCTACGGAATTGAAGAGACCTTTACCTTCCTGATTCCTAACGCCAAAGGCGGTGGCACTGCCATGATTGGCAGCAAGGTGGATGATTTATCCGGCATCGATCCGCAATGGCGCCAGGCGGTGGCACAGCAAAACGCTTACTGGGGAAATCAGCCATTCACTTCCGGACCGGTTTACATGGGGGCAATTATCATGTTCCTGT
>JASMTJ010000100.1:0-2124 GCA_041694335.1 Bacteroidales bacterium | reverse complement strand
GTCTCTTTTCGAAATGCAATCTGATCTGTATGACGATGAGAGTTACAACGAGCTTCTGGCGGCCTACGAAGACGCTTTGAAAGCTTGGCCATCCGCGGAGGCTCCCGAGAAGCCCGTAATGACTCTGGGCGAGCTCTCGGCCGCGATGTTCAAGCTTGAATCGGAGCTCGGCGAGTACTGAGCCGAGGCCAATTGAAGTGGGGGCCGACGCCCCAGAGGGAGGCCCGCCCCGGCGCTGCCGGGACGGGCCTTGTCGCTCGGGGACTTACGGTTATCATCGAGCCAAGGCTGCGCTCGTCCCTGACCGGGCCGTGACAGTAGCCAACCTCGGAACCTAAGTCGCTTGAAACCATCACGACATGTTTTTAAAGGTCGTATAAGCAGATCCTACTCCGCCGCTCGAAGCTTGTCAGAGTACTTCATCGGAACCGCTTTTCAGCCCAAATCTTTCAGCGTCTTTCAGACGCTAGAACTCCAACTTGATTAACATGGGAAATACGATTCACCGCTTATTTATTCTCCATAACAAGAACGGACAAGCATGCTAACCTTGTCACATTTTCACATTGGACCAGAAGCCATCCATGAGCATGAAATTGAAATGAAGGTCTTTTTCCGGCCAAAAGCAGTCTTTCAGAAGCCCCTGATGTAATCGGTTGAGTTAAGCCGACATACGTAGTGTAGACAACCACGTGGCAATCTCTTTCTGCTACGACGTAGCTGTAACGTAGCAGGTTAAACTTAAACGTTCTTTTTATTTCTCGGTGTCGCCGGGCGAGATCTACTTCAAAGCGTCCGCAACGTCCTCTGCAGTACGTGAAACCGCCGCCATGACAGTTTGGTGCTCGCTGTTCGCAATAAGCTTGCCGCTCGGCCGGTGGAAGGAAGCCAGAACTTCACCATTTTCGACATTTATAACCCGAACTGTAGAGAATCCGTTGAGCATGCCCGCCGTGTGGTGACTTGTAACTTTTCCCATAACCAGTACTTGAGCACCAATCTCTCTCGCTTTTGCTAAAGCTAGTTCTGTTGGGGCAAGGTTGCCGCCGGCCATAATGTCCGTCGACTCGCTGCGAAGCACGGAGCCCTGAACGACGGAGGCGGATATGCGAGGCTCAAGATATGCAATAAAAAAATCCGTGCTCTCTTCAACAAAATTAGGATTTCCCTCGAATCGAGGAACAAAAACCTTTGTGATCGTGAGGTTCTGTATTTCGGCGTCTTTGACACGAACGAGAGATGGGTTTGCACAGCCAATCAAACTGAAAACGATGATGAGGAGCATTGTAATATTACGCATAAAAAAACCTTAATTTATGAGGAATAACGACCAAGCTTCTCAGTGCAAACGAAGCTCAGCGTAGTTGCGTCCTAAAGAGCACTTTATTAGGCGAACTCTTTCCAGTGTTTCATGTATAGCGAGCCAAATTCAACGATTGCCAATCCATCGCACAACAACTGCGGGTGGAACAAAACTGGCTTAGACGGCTCTCCCTCAAATGAGTGAAGAAACACAAAAGATGGCCTCCCTATGTTTTCTTGTTCTTCATAGAGCTCATCAAGCTTCTTCCATTCCATGGCCTTTATTAGCTCCATCTTTTTATTTTCAATCTCATTGTAGCGCTCACCTTCTTCTTTAGTGAATTCCGCCGGCGGGATATATAGCGGGATTCTGTGAGCCAATGCGTCGCGAAAGGACTTTAAGTATTTCTCATGCCAGTCTGTAATTTTATCTGAAGCTAGAAAGTCACGAAGTGGTTCAGGAAGATGCTTGGTCAAGCTCTCGCGAAACAGTCCCACTCCATGTTTTCCGCCAACATCCCCTAACAGGTCATGCCGATAAACAAATGACCAGGCCCAATTATCAAAAATACCATAGAGGTTCATCACATAAGCATGAAGATTTATCTGAACATCATAAACCACATCTCTTCGGAGTGGCTTTTTGGCAGCAAGGGGAAATTCATTAAATATATTTTCTAGACATCTTTTTAAGATATTCAATCTTCGTGCTACACCATACAAGAGATGCTCTTTCACACCTGTATGGTCTATTTCTTGAGCGGACAATACGGTTTGAAACATTAACTCTTCCAGACCCTGGCGTACTCGTGTGTACTCTGC
>JASMTJ010000099.1:0-1378 GCA_041694335.1 Bacteroidales bacterium | reverse complement strand
CAATCCGGGGTTTAGAATAGCATCTGTTTTCCACCGCCGTCGCTCAGGGTTGAATCGGAGACGGGCGGTGGAGTCAGGCGGAATTCGAAGAGCGTTTGTTTCCGCCGGTTTTCACCTCATCCCCTAGCCCCTTTCTCCTCAAGGAGAAGGGGGATTCGATGGGATTTTCAATGTAGGGATAATATTGAATTTATCATTAATGTGCTTATCTATCGTTTAGAAGTTATTGCCCTGGAGGGGCAAGACAATTCAGCCCAGGGCAATCGCAGCGTCACCCTGGGTTGTGATCTTATCCCTGAAATCCTTTTTATTGGAATTTGGAATTTTGTATTTGGGATTTTAATTTTTGGAATTTCAAAAAAAAGCCCCAACCAGAAAACCGGTATGGGGCTTGAGTTCGGTAACGAAAGCGTGTTAGTCTTCCATTTCGTTGTTGAGTTTTTTACGATAGTCGTAATACTTTTTACCGCCGTAAGCAGCGCCCATGGTCAGGAGCATGGCTATGCCACCACCGATGGGGGCTCCGCCGCCATTGTCAGGTGACTGGTCGCCGGATTGACCATGACTGTCCGGTGGAGGAGGCACCTGCCCGATAGAGAATAGCGGTAATACGATAATTAAAAACGCGACTGTAAGTTTCATTATATTTTTCATAGCTGTTTGTTTTTCAAAGTTTATTGAATGATTACTTTTTCTGTCATGCTTCCTTCGTTTGCTTGTACCTTAACGATGTAAGCACCGCGGTTATCCATACGGATGATTTCGCTGCCCGATTCCACCTTGGTGGTCAGCACTACCTGCCCGATAGAGTTGTAAACCGTCAGCGTGGCGTTGGTCAGGTTTTTACCAGCATTGTAATAGATGTTACACTTGTAGGCATACACATGCACCCCGGCCAACTCCTCGTTTTCATCCAGTCCGATGGTGGAAGCCTTGGTCAGGTGGAGGTTGAAGCGGTCTGCATCGTCAGTACTTGCAGTGTATTCATAGCTATCTGCTAGTTTCATTTCCGTTAACTTATCAAGATAAGTGTCTTCAAGAGTCACCTCTACGTTTTCAAACAACCCATTTAGTTCAGCAAGCCTGATAGTGTATTCACCTTCTTGTGGTATGAGTGTGCCAAGCTTAATCACTGTTCCTTCAGCTATCTCAGGAATATTGTTATAAGCTACTGATACCTCATCGTTAGTATAAGCATATAATGCAGGAGAATTTGGATTTAAACTAAAGAATTTCGAAGCATCTCTTCTGTCTTTGTTGAGCGTTGAAGCCTCATCTACACCAATGAAAACCTCATCATCCAAAGATCCATTATAAATAACTAATGCCATGCGATCCAAAATCTTAGCATCTTTTACAATTTCCTGTGTAGAGTGTG
>JASMTJ010000098.1:0-2499 GCA_041694335.1 Bacteroidales bacterium | reverse complement strand
CAGCGCGCTGAAAGGCAGGAGACACAGCAGGCGGCATACGAGAATCAGCAAAAAGAGATTGCCGAAACGGAACGCTTTATAGAACGGTTCAGGTATAAGGCCACGAAAGCCAAGCAGGTGCAAAGCCGCGTGAAGAAGCTGGAAAAGATGGACCAAATTGAAGTGGATGAATTTGAGAATGTCAAAATTCATTTCTCTTTCCCTCCCGCACCCCGCTCCGGGAAGGTGGTTTTTGAAGCGAGTCGTCTGTCGAAGGCTTTCGGAGAGAATCAGGTGCTTAGCAACCTTGAATTTATCATTGAAAGGCAGGACAATGTAGCTTTCGTCGGCCGCAATGGCGAAGGGAAAACCACCCTCAGTAAAATCATTACCGGTCATCTCGATTATGAGGGCGAGGCCAAACTCGGACATAACGTTAGTATAGGTTATTACGCCCAAAATCAGGCGGACATGCTGGATCACAGCAAAACCGTTTTTGAAACTATCGATGATGAGGCTACCGGTGAAATCCGGAAAAAGGTCAAGAATATCCTCGGCGGTTTTTTGTTCAGTGGGGAAGATCTGGATAAAAAAGTGGCGGTGCTATCAGGTGGAGAGAAAGCCCGGCTGGCCTTGGCAAAGCTCTTGCTCACTCCTGTTAACCTGCTGGTGCTTGATGAGCCTACCAACCATCTCGACATGCGCTCGAAGGATATCCTGAAGCATGCCCTGCTGCGTTTTGACGGAACATTAATACTGGTGTCGCACGACAGGGATTTTCTGCATGGCCTGGCCACCAAAATTTACGAAGTCAGAAACCATTCTGTTAAGCCCTTTATCGGGGATATCTACGACTACCTTGAGAAGCGAAAGATAGAAGGTCTGGATGAGCTGAATATCCAAGAGAAAGCTTTGCCTAAGAAGGAGAAAAAGGCCAAAGCAGGAAAAGAGGCTTACCTTCAGCGTAAGGAGCAGGAAAAGGCCCTGCGAAAAATACGCAAGCAGGTGGAACAGGCAGAAGAAAAGATTGAACAGCTGGAGCAGAATATTGAAGCGGCAGATGCCATCCTGGCCGAACCCGAAAAGAACGCCGAAAAAATCACCTCCGAAAACCTCTACGAAAAATACGAAGCTCTCAACAAAGAACTCGAAACAGTAATGGAGGAGTGGGAACAGCTCAATGAGGAGTTGAATGATAACGCGTAAAAAATTCCAAGCTCCAATATCCAAATTCCATCAACGCGAATTAATGCGAATTTTAAGCAAATTACGCGAAATCCGAAATTTCTTCATTGCCAACTGCATTCTGCCCATTGCCAACTCTTACTTAAACACATAAACACTTACGCACTTAAACACGATTTCAAACGTAGTAACTTACTAAACATCGAAACCTATAAACCTCAAACCTCCCTTTTATTCAAATAATCCGTTATCGCAAGCAACGTTCCTTTGCGGCTGCCCGACATGTTGATCGCTTCCAGCTCTTCGATGGCTTTTCTTTGGTAGTCCATGATGGCTTCTTGCGTGGTGGCTTTTATCTGAAGCTTATCGAAGATGGCCAGCACTTCGTTTACTTTCTCTTCTTTCTCAATTTTTGCAGATAGGGAATAAAGCTCAAGGAGACGTGCTTTGTCCTGTTCGTTTGCTTTTTCCAGTGCGGTAATTATCAGGTAAGTCTTTTTGTTCGTAACGATATCATTCCCGGTTTTCTTCCCGAATTTTTCCTGGTCGGCATACGCATCCAAAAGGTCATCTTTCAACTGGAAAGCCATTCCCAGGTTCTCCCCAAACCGATAGATACGATCGGCATCCCCCTTCGCAGCATCCCCGATGACCGCCCCGGTTTTGAGGCTGGCAGCCAAAAGCACCGCTGTTTTCAAGCGGATCATCTCCAGATATTCATCCTTGCTGACAGCAGAACGATCCTCAAATTCCATATCAAACTGCTGCCCTTCGCATACCTCGATAGCCGTTTTGGTAAAAAGCTGGTGCACTTCCGGAAGTTTTTCTTTGTCCACCTTGCCGATGTATTCGAAGGCTTTGGCAAACATCGTGTCGCCCGAGAGGATGGCGCGGCTGCTGTCCCATTTTTTATAAACCGTGGGTTTGCCGCGGCGGATAGGCGACTCATCCATGATATCATCATGCAAAAGCGTGAAGTTATGGAAAAGCTCCAGCCCGATAGCCGCGTTCAGGGCATCGCTGAGCGTGCCGCTGAACAGCTCGCAGGCAGCAAGGCAAAGTGCCGGACGGAGCCTTTTTCCGCCAAAAGCGAGCGTGTATTCGATAGGTTCATATAATCCTTCGGGCGCCTTTAAATATTTTTCCTGGTCCAAAGCCTGGTTAAAATAAGTGCGAAGAGTTTCCAGTCCGTGCATGTAGTTACTTTTTCAATAGTTTTAATAAATATTCGCCATATCCGCTTTTCACTAAGGGGTGCGCAATCTCTTCCAGTTTTGCGGCATCAATAAACCCTTTGCGGAAAGCGATCTCTTCGATACAGCCGATTTTCAGCCC
>JASMTJ010000097.1:0-1961 GCA_041694335.1 Bacteroidales bacterium | reverse complement strand
TTCCCCCAAATAAGGTGGAGGTGAAAGACTTGTATGTGCAAGGTGTGGATGGTGATTCGCTGTTGAGTGCCGGAACGATTTCAGCGAATGTCAATTTGTTTAAGCTGCTGAGCAGGCGGATAGAGATAAATCAGTTTACACTGAGCGATGCACTTATAACTATCCGAAAAGACGCCACCGATAGCACCTTTAACTTTGCGTTTAATACCGACACTTCATCTAAGGAACCTGACACAACTGAAAAAACAGCCTGGACTTTCGATATCGATGAAGTTGAATTAAACCAAGTGAATGCCGGTTTTGCCGATGAACTATCCGGTAATAATTACAAGGCTTCTATTGGTTACCTGAACCTTAGCCTTGACTCCCTGAATCTGGAAGAAACAGCGTTTTATGTTGAAACGATAGATTTCAGTGATGCCGATATTCTGGTTGATATCCATAGCGCTTCGGATGAAGAAAGTGATGAAGAGGCTGCACTGCCTAATTTTGCAGTTTCTGAGGACATCCAACTCGAAAATATTAACCTGAAATTCAATAATCTCCCCTCATCGCAGTGGATTACACTTGAGCATCTGAACCTTACGGTAGTTCCTGAGAAGATCGACATTCAGAATAATCTCATTGCCTTTGAGGAAATAAACCTGCGCGACAGTTTTATAAAACTGAAGAATCTTTCGCAGGATACGGTGTCAAAGTCGAGTCCACAAAACCCGGAGAGCGAAGCCTTGCCTTGGAATATAGCAGTTGCATCAATTGATTTTGAGAACAATACCTTAGAGTATTTAGCAACAGCATCCCCGCAATCAGGCAATCAACATTTTAATGCAGATAACATAAAGATCAGCAAGCTTTCGGCTGAAATTAATGAGGCTTATTTCAGGGATGGCAACGCAGGCGCTGAAATTGCGCAATTCAGTTTCAGGGAGCATGACCAGTTTTACCTCAAGAGCTTTACAGGGATTTTTGCTTTGACCGAAAGCGGTGTGCAGGCGGAGGATGTGCACTTACTAACGTCGCAGTCGGAGATTGCGTTTTCTTTAAATACCGGAGCCTTTAACCCTGAACAGCTCTCCAATACCTATCCGCAGGTTCCATTCCAGCTTAAGCTAAAGGATGTCCGTGTGAATTATGATGACGTGCAGTATTTTTACCAGGATACGGCATTAGCACCTTACCGGGATGCTATCAACCAGCTTGCTGTTAATGCCCGGCTCGATGGCGCTATAAATGATTTACAGATAAAGGAGTTTAATGCCCTTTTTGGTGATGAAATGATTACCAGGATCGAAGGCCGTGTGGCTGGGCTTCCTGAGGTAAAAAGTGCCAGCGGTAACCTTATGGTAACAAGCAGGTTGCCTGACAGCAACACAATAATGCAATACCTGCCCGAATCATTGCTTCCTGAAAATGTCCGGATTCCTGAAAACCTGCTGGTCGAGGCAGATATTTCGGGTGATTATCTTGCGGCGAAAGGAGAACTCAGGCTCAGTAGCAGGGCAGGTGATTTGAAAGCAGACCTGGATTTTGAGCAGGATACCAATCAGCAAAAAGAAACTTTTAAAATGGCGCTGAACGCAGACGGTTTTGACCTTGGCGCTGTTTATCCGATGGGAGATACCCTCGGGAAGCTGTTTGCCAATGTAACAGTGAGCGGGCAGAGCAGTAGTTTTAAAAACCCTGTGGTGGATGCGGAGCTTCAGGTAGACACCCTGCATCTGTTGAGCTATCCCTATTCAAGGTTGAAGCTGCAAGGAAAATATGCTGATCAAAAGTACAGCGGTGAGGGCAGCATCAATGATGAGAATATTGTTTTCAGCTTTGATGGTGACGTTGACTTGACTGATACGATTCCGGATATTCAATTTGTTTTTGACATGCCGGGGGCTGATTTCAAAGCTTTGAACCTTGCCTCGCAGGATTTCAGGGCCGGACTGAACGTACGTTCGGATATCAACGGA
>JASMTJ010000096.1:0-4315 GCA_041694335.1 Bacteroidales bacterium | reverse complement strand
CCGCTGAAGGCATGCCACAGGAAGTGCGTGCCCATGGGCAGGATTTGTGTTTGCCACGAATCCATTTCCCTGAAAAGGAGTGCCAGGGCAAAAGATACCAGGGTGTAGAGGATGTAGCGCGGTTTTACGAGCTTGCCTTGCAGGTGCATAATTCCTAGCGGTGCCAGTATCATCAATCCCGTTAAGGCATAAGAGAGGTTGATGGCCAGGTTATCAGGCAAAGAGTTGAACATCACAAAGCGCAGGCCGGTGAGCGGGATGACCACCAGCAACATGTAAACCCACGAGTTAAAAACCCGGATCCAGAAAAGGATACTGAGCGATAAGGCCAGGATAGCAACGGGCAACACATCCATCACCAGGAAGAAGGAGGAGGTTCTGAAAGCATGAAAGAGCGTGCTGCCAAGGCTGCCAAGAATCACCAGCACAGAGGCAAAGAGCATAAATTTAAACTGACCGTATTCGCCACGGAGTTTATAAATCCAGATGAGGGCAGGCAACATGTAAAGCAGCGAGGAGAGCGCATTCCAGGGCTCCACAATAAACTGCGAAGGGTCGGTTTCGGCATATACCGGGCCGCCGTCGTCCATCCTGAGGTTATACCATGCCTTGTCTTCCTGCATCATAGCCATTGAGGGTTTGAAAACCTATTGTTTTATTTTGTCAATAAGAAACATCAATCGAAAGAGAATGTTTTAGCGGAGTGCACGCAGGGCATCCGTCAGCTCTTTTTGTTCCAAATCCGACAGACGGGCTTCCTTGTGCAGCCAGCGGTATCCTCTCAAAGGCATCTCTCCCTCGTGGATTTCTTCGGCTGCCTCATCCAGCATCTTTTCTTTTTCAGAAAGGGTGTAGCTTTCCCACTTCGAAAAGTTCAGGTGCTCACGGCCTTCGTTGACATGTCCCTGGATACTGAACGAGATGGGCGCCACTTTAGCATACCATGGGTAGTCGGTCTGGTAGCTGTGACAATCATAGCAGGCATTTCTGACCAGCGACTTATACTGATCGTCTAATTGACTGTTCAGGATAAAATCGTTCGCTTTCTCATATTCCGGAACACTCCGGTCGACCGGTAAAAACTGGATAGCCACCAAAGTGATGAGTGTAACCCGGATAATGCGATAAATCAGGCTCTTTTTCATGGTGTGGATTTTAATGCGTTCAGATATTGTTTTATAATTTCTTTGATGGATGCCAATCCGATGTCATCAGGATTCACCTCTTCGGGAGCGATAAAGCGAATCGCGCTGATATCGTCGAGGGCCTTGATGTTCTCCAGCGATTCGGCCTGGCAGATGTAGGCGAGGTCGAGGGTGAAGTAGGTCATGTCGCCATAAGTGTATTTATTGGGCTGGCTTATAAAGTAGCGGTATGAGCTTAGCGAAATGTCCAGCTCTTCTTTGATTTCCCTTTCCAGCGCATGCTCGGCGGTTTCCCCGATGTCGACAAACCCGCCCGGCAAGTCGAGTTTGTTTTTGGCGGGGGCCTTCGCTCTTTTGGTAAAGAGGATGCGTCCCTCCTTGTCGGTGATGATGGCCGCCACCGCGCCGGCTTCATTGATAAAATACTGGAAGCCGCACGAAATACATTTCAGGTAACCAACCTTGTTGTTGTACATCATGCCGCGTTTTCCGCAGGCAGGACAATATTTAAAAGCGTCTTTTGGATGCATAACTGGTTAAATTCCAAATTTCAATAAACAAATTCCAAAAAGAGGAAGATTGTTAATTGGTTAATTCGTTGAGTAGTTAATTTGTAAGAATATAAAGACTTCAAACTCCAAATCGTAGCAAAGCGGAGATCCCCCGATCGGAATGTTGACTTTACTTTTTTCGTATGATTAGCCATCTATTCCAATAATTATTTTTACGTTTTTTATATCAGCAAAGGTAATGGTTTGGGATGAAAGTTGGCACTAGGCTCCGCCTGGTTAATTAGTATATTAGTCAATTTGTTAATTAGTTGGAGGAGTAGGCATTTGGCAAAAGTGCAGTCGGCAAAGGCGTTTTTATTCGTGAATTAGTGGCTTTTGAAAAAAAAGGAATAAGGAAAAAGGAATAGGGAAAAGGGAATAGGGAAAAGGGAATCAATATCAAAACCTCATTTGATTCAAAAACCTCAGTAGATGAGAAGGAATCAGACAGCATCAAACCTCATTACCTCATTTAACGGATATCATCTGTTCACTTCCTGACTAATGAGGTAATAAGGTCTGGATCGTTATGGGGGTCAATCTGTTACTAAGGTTAATAAAGAAAATAAGGTCTTGATGGCAAACAAAATTGGAAAAGTCTCCATTCGTAGAGAGATTTCTTACGAATACACGAATATCAAACCTACTGGTTGATGTTAAATATTTTTGCCGACTGCTTCATTGCCTTTTGCCCACTGTGCTTAAACACCTAAACTCATAGTTTTCAACCTGCTAAGCGTAGTAACCTACCAAGGTGCAAACATAGAAACCCTAATGAAAAAACAGGTACGCCATCAGAATGGCGGCGATAATTCCTGTGAAGTCGGCGATGAGTCCGCAACCCACGGCATGGCGGGTATTTTTGATGCCTACCGAGCCAAAGTACACCGCGATGATGTAGAAGGTCGTGTCTGTGGCTCCCTGCACCGTCGATGCCACTCTTCCTACGAATGAGTCGGCCCCGTATGTTTCCATGGCGTCCACCATCATGCCACGCGCGCCGCTGCCGCTGAGCGGTTTCATCAGGGCCGTGGGCACCGCTTCCACAAAATCGGTGTTGACTCCAATGGCGGCGAAGAACCACCGCATCCCGTCCATGAGCATTTCCATGGCCCCGGAGGCCCTGAACACACCAATAGCCACCAGGATGGCAATCAGGTAGGGGATGATCTTAATAGCTGTGGGGAAGCCTTCCTTAGCTCCTTCAATAAATGCATTGTAGATATTTACCTTGTTCTTTACGGCTATCAGTATAAAAGCCATGATGATCCCGAAAAGGATAATATTGCTGGCAGCCGAAGAAATGGTGGTGATTTGCTCCTGCGGAATGCTTGAAAAATACAGGATAATTGCGATAATTACGGCAGTTATCCCGCCAAGGTAAGCCAGGATAACCCGGTTAAAAAGGTTGATCTTTTGTACGACGCTTACGCTGATAATTCCGGCGATGGTAGAGAAGTAGGTGGCCAGCATAATCGGGATGAATATATCGGACGGGTTGGCGGCGCCCAGTTGCGCACGGTAGACCATGATACTGATAGGAATCAGGGTCAGTCCGGAGGTGTTGAGCACCAAAAACATGATCATGGCGTTGGTGGCTGTGTCGTCTTCTTTGTTCAGCTCCTGGAGCTGCCCCATGGCACGCAGTCCGATAGGCGTGGCGGCATTGTCGAGCCCCAGCATATTGGCTGCCACATTCATGGTGATGCTGCCATACGCCGGATGGTCCTTAGGCACACCCGGAAACAGCCGGGTGAAGAGCGGTTGCAGCAGCCGCGAAAAGATACGGATCACACCGCCCTTTTCGCCAATTTTGAGTAGTCCAAGCCACAGCGTCAGCACGCCGGTGAGTCCGAGAGAAATCTCAAAGCCGGTTTTGGCGCTGTCCATTGTGCTGTCCATCATTCGCTGGAATACTTCCACATCGCCCAAAAAGACGGCTTTCACCACGCCGAAAATCAAGGCAATCACAAAAAAGGCGATAAAAAGATAGTTTAGTGCCATTCGTCTTTTTTCTGTTCAGAGGTCAAATGTAATAAAAAGAATGGGGAGTGTGATTGGCAGGCGAAATTTGGTTTGGTGTAGAAAAAATCTATTGATGAGCTTTATTTCTCTTACGCAAATAATCTTCCAGTGAAATGCGGAATTGATCATTCTCTTCTTTTGCTTCATCATAGAGTTTTATATCTTCTGCATCCTCCAAAGTTTCCATAATCTTTTTGTATTCATCCATCGGGAGGAAAACACCGATATCATTCCCTTTGTTATCTTTTAAAATCTGTTTATCTAATACCATTTCTTTTAAATCAATTGTTCAGGAACAAATTTACTAGTCCTTATAATCAAAAGCAACACAAATCAGGGGCATAATTAGTATCCATCTTACATGTAACTTTTTCACGCAGCCTATAGTTTCTTTGGTTTTTTCATAAGGTATTCAATCATTTTACCGGACAATTATGATGCACTAGTAGCCGTTTAAATACTTTAATTTTTCTGCTCCTTTTTGTTTAGCGCAATTATTTTGCCGGGCACTAAAATCAAGTTCAATCCCTTCAGGATTGTAAGATTGTCATCAAGCAGTAACCCTGCATTTCATACAGGGTTAATGCTGTTCAT
>JASMTJ010000095.1:0-8520 GCA_041694335.1 Bacteroidales bacterium | reverse complement strand
CAAGAATATCAAAATATTCTTCTTCCGTAATGAAGTCAAGATATTTAATTCCATCAGCTTCCTTCACTCCCGGATTAATTACCACGTAACGTTCGTAGTAAATAATCATATCAAGTTTCTTGGTTGGGAGGCCGATGAGGTTACCGATTTTATTCGGCAGGCTTCTGAAAAACCAGATATGAGCCACGGGCACTACCAGCTGGATGTGTCCCATGCGCTCGCGACGAACTTTCTTCTCCGTTACTTCAACACCACAACGGTCGCAAACGATGCCCTTGTACCTGATTCTTTTATATTTTCCACAGTGACATTCATAGTCTTTTACCGGACCAAAAATACGTTCGCAGAACAGGCCGTCGCGCTCAGGCTTGTAGGTACGATAATTAATGGTTTCTGGCTTGAGCACTTCGCCACTCGACCGCTCGAGGATATCCTCGGGCGATGCGAGACTGACCGTCATACTCTTGAATTCACTGCTTATGTTGTTATCCTTTCTAAATGCCATATAATCTTATCTGCTTAAATTAAGTGCTGCCATGCAGCCTGAAATTTTATTATTCAAAGGATACATTCAATCCTAGGCCACGAAGTTCGTGTACAAGTACGTTAAATGATTCGGGAACACCCGGGTTAGGCATGTTCTCGCCTTTAACGATGGTTTCATAAGCTTTCGCTCTTCCTTGTACATCATCGGATTTCACAGTCAGGATTTCCTGAAGGATGTTGGCTGCGCCATATGCTTCGAGCGCCCAAACCTCCATCTCACCAAAACGCTGGCCACCAAACTGGGCTTTACCACCCAGAGGCTGCTGTGTAATGAGCGAGTATGGTCCGATAGAACGCGCGTGCATCTTGTCGTCAACCATGTGGTGCAGCTTAATCATATAGATATACCCCACCGTGGCGGGCTGGTCAAAACGCTCGCCGGTGCCACCGTCGTAGAGGTAAGCACGGCCGTTTTCCGGAAGTCCGGCTTGCTGGAGGTATCCATTAATCTTATCAATGGGGGCGCCATCGAAAATCGGCGTGGCAAACTTCATTCCGAGTTTCTTACCAGCCCATCCCAGAACAGTTTCGTAAATCTGTCCGAGGTTCATTCGTGAAGGTACACCCAAGGGGTTCAGTACAATGTCAACAGGCGTACCGTCTTTGAGGAAAGGCATATCTTCTTCCCTTACAATCTTCGCTACGATACCTTTGTTACCGTGACGACCGGCCATCTTGTCTCCCACCTTCAGCTTACGCTTGCGGGCCACATACACTTTGGCCATCTGTACGATACCAGTTGGGAGCTCATCGCCAACGGTAGCCACAAATTTCTTGCGGTTAAAGTCTCCGAGGAGCTCTTTGTACTTAATATTGTAGTTGTTAACCACTTCCTTAATCATCTGGTTCTTCTCTTCATCGGTCGTCCAGCCTGAAGTGGAAACATTTGTATAATCAATTGTCATTAACTCCTTCTGAGTAAACTTCTTCTTCTTAGGAATCAGCATCTCATTGAAGTGGTTGACTACTCCTTGCGACGTTTTGCCACTGACCAGCACCATAAGTTTATCTACAAGCTTGCTCTTGAGCTCATCAACGTTCTTGTTGTGCTGAGTTTCGAGCTTTTCGATAATCTCTTTCTCTCTGGTTTTGGCTCTTCTGTCTCTTACGGTTCTTGAGAACAACTGCTTGTTGATAACCACGCCATTCATTGACGGAGGTGCTTTCAACGAAGCATCCTTCACATCTCCGGCTTTGTCGCCAAAGATGGCCCGCAAGAGTTTCTCTTCGGGAGTAGGGTCAGACTCTCCTTTCGGGGTAATCTTCCCGATAAGGATATCGCCTTCTTTAATTTCAGCCCCAACACGGATAAGACCATTTTCATCGAGGTCTTTGGTTGCTTCCGAACTCACATTCGGGATATCGTTTGTAAGCTCTTCGATACCACGCTTCGTATCACGCACTTCCAGCGTAAATTCTTCGATGTGTACGGAAGTAAAGATGTCTTCTTTGACAATCTTTTCGGAAACCACAATCGCATCCTCAAAGTTGTAACCTTTCCACGGCATGAAAGCCACCATCAGGTTACGTCCGAGGGCCAGATCGCCTTCGTTGGTTCCATACCCTTCACAAAGCACCTGTCCTTTTTCAACCTTATCGCCTTTCTTCACGATTGGGCGGAGGTTCACGCTGGTATTCTGGTTGGTACGAAGGTTTTTAGTAAGTTCATATGTTTTCAGGTCATTATCGAAGCTTACCATACGATCTCTTTCATCGCGATGATAACGGATAACAATCTGTTTTGCATCCACATAATCAACCACCCCATCACCTTCTGCATTAATCAATACACGTGAGTCGTGAGCCACTCTGTCTTCAATTCCTGTTCCCACGATAGGCGCTTCGGGATTGATGAGCGGTGTAGCCTGACGCATCATGTTTGAACCCATAAGGGCACGGTTTGCATCATCGTGCTCCAGGAATGGAATCAAGGAGGCGGCGATGGAGGCAATCTGGTTAGGTGCAGAGTCAATCAAGTCGACCTTTTCGCGCTCAACGATAGGATAGTCGGCGAGGAAACGCGTCTTAACTCTCTCATTCGAGAAGTTCCCGTCCGGATCGAGGACAGTATTGGCCTGCGCGATAATTTTCTTTTCTTCTTCTTCAGCACTCAGGTAAATCGGCTCCTGATCCTTCATCACCTTGCCATTCTCAATATTGAGGTAAGGTGTTTCGATAAATCCAAGTTTATTAATCTTTGCATATACACAAAGCGAAGAAATCAGACCAATGTTTGGTCCTTCAGGAGTTTCGATAGTACAGAGGCGACCGTAGTGCGTATAGTGCACGTCACGAACCTCAAATCCTGCACGTTCTCTTGACAGACCACCTGGGCCGAGTGCAGAAACACGTCTTTTATGCGTCACCTCGCTCAATGGATTGGTTTGATCCATAAACTGAGATAACTGGTTCGTTCCGAAGAACGAGTTAATTACAGATGATAATGTCTTGGCATTAATCAGGTCGGTAGGAGTAAATACCTCATTGTCGCGGACGTTCATACGCTCGCGGATGGTACGTGCCATTCGTGCTAAACCAACACCAAACTGATTATAGAGCTGTTCGCCCACCGTACGTACACGACGGTTACTCAGGTGATCGATATCATCAAGATCAGTTCTGTGGTTGATAAGTTCCACTAAATACTTAATGATGGAAATGATATCTTCTTTCGTAAGTATCTTGGTTTCCGAATCAATGTTCAGATCAAGTTTCTTGTTGATACGATATCTTCCTACTTCACCGAGGTCATAGCGTTTTTCTGAGAAGAAAAGCTTGTCGATAATTCCGCGTGCTGTTTCTTCGTCTGGTGGTTCAGCATTCCGCAGCTGTCTGTAGATATATTCAACCGCTTCTTTTTCGGAGTTGGCTGTATCTTTTTGCAACGTATTGAAAATAATCTCGTAATCTGTACTTCTTCCGCTTTCCTTGTGAACCAGAATGGATTTTATTCCGGCATCCGCAATCATATCGATATGCTTCTCTTCAAGTTTGGTTTCGCGGTCGATAAGTACTTCCGTACGCTCAATTGAAACCACTTCACCCGTATCTTCATCCACAAAGTCTTCCACCCACGAGCGGACCACTCTGGCCGCCAACTTGCGTCCAACCATTTTCTTGAGGTTGGTTTTGGTGGCTTTAATTTCCTGGGCCAGCCCAAATATTTCAAGGATATCCTGGTCTGTTTCATAACCTACAGCTCTCAGAAGCGTGGTGATAGGAAGTTTTTTCTTTCTATCGATGTAGGCATACATCACATTGTTGATGTCGGTGGTAAACTCCATCCATGAACCCTTGAACGGGATAATACGGGCGCTGTAAAGCTGCGTTCCGTTGGCGTGGAAGTTAGTACCAAAAAATACACCCGGCGAGCGGTGCAACTGAGATACGATAATTCTTTCGGCACCATTAATTACAAAGGTACCTTTCGGACTCATGTAAGGGATCATTCCCAGATATACATCCTGAATGATCGTTTCAAAATCTTCATGTTCAGGGTCGGTACAGTAGAGCTTGAGTTTGGCCTTGAGGGGCACACTGTAACTCAGCCCACGCTCCAGGCATTCCTGGAGTGAATAACGTGGTGGGTCTACATAATAATCGAGAAATTCCAGTACGAAGTTATTACGGGCATCGGTAATTGGAAAATTCTCAGCAAAAACCCTGTAGAGTCCTTCATTTTTTCTGTCTTCCGGATTCGTTTCCAGTTGAAAAAAGTCACGGAACGACTGTAGCTGGATATCGAGAAAATCCGGGTAATCTATGTGAATTTGTGCTGATGCAAAGCTGTGTCTATCGGTCTTTTTCAATGCCAAGGTCGTAAGATTTTAAGTTAAGGCGAAAAGTGAATTATATTACATATAAATAGAAATAGACCTCAATGCTGGTAAGAACCAACATGAGGCTATTTCTTAAAATGGGTTCCAGTATGGACTACTTTACCTCTACTTCCGCTCCAACTTCCTCGAGTTGACTCTTCAGTCCTTCAGCTTCATCTTTAGTAACACCTTCTTTTACAGGAGATGGGGCGCCATCCACCATTGCTTTTGCTTCTTTAAGTCCAAGGCTGGTCAGTTCTTTTACAAGTTTAACAACTTTCAGTTTAGAAGCACCAGCAGATTTGAGAATAACGTCAAATTCTGTTTGCTCTTCAGCAGCTTCACCACCTTCAGCACCAGCAGGACCAGCAACTGCAACAGGAGCAGCAGCAGGTTCGATACCATACTCTTCCTTCAAAATTTCAGCTAACTCGTTAACTTCTTTAACGGTAAGGTTAACTAACTGTTCTGCAAATTCTTTTAAATCAGCCATTTTTATTTTGTGTTTTAATGTTCTACTTTGTAAATAATTTTATTCGCTCTTTTCAGATAATGTTTCCAAAACACCGGTGAGGATATTTCCTCCGGATTGCAATGCGGAAACGACATTTTTGGCAGGTGATTGCAGCAAGGCCACAACATCTGCGATAAGCTCATCCTTAGATTTGATTTTCGTCAGGGCTTCGATTTGATCATCACCCAGATAAACCATCTCTTCCACATAAGCTCCTTTTAGGATAGGCTTTTCGGAATCCTTACGGAAGTCCTTAATCACCTTTGCAGGAACGTTTCCTGTATCAGAAAACATCACTGCGGTAGGTCCTGCAAGAGTATCGACAAGCTCGTCGAGCTCTTTTTCAGAACGCTCCATTGCTTTCTTCAGAAGCTTGTTTTTCACAACACTCAAACGTACCTCTTTCTTGAAACATGCTCTGCGCAGTTTAGAAGTGGCTTCAGCATTCAGCTCTGATACATCAGTGATGTAGAGCGTGCTTGCTTCGTTGAGTTCTTGTGTTAACTCTTCTATCTTTTGTGTTTTTTCTTCTCTTGTCATAGATTCCTGAATTATGAATTCTGTAAATAATTACCCAATGGGTTATGATCTTACAGATTTCGGATCAATCTTAATACCAGGGCTCATCGTACTAGAAAGATAAATACTCAGAATGTATGTTCCTTTAGCCGCAGCTGGTTTGAGTCTGATGATGCTCTGTCCTATTTCCTTGATATTGGCGATAAGCTTCTCTTTATCAAAAGATACTTTACCTACCGCAGCGTGAATTATACCGAATTTATCAACTTTGAAGTCTACCTTACCGGCTTTTGCTTCATTCACAGCATTTGCAATATCCATTGTTACGGTACCCGTTTTAGGGTTCGGCATCAATCCACGAGGGCCTAAGATTTTTCCTAAAGGTCCTACTTTGGGCATGACACTGGGCATAGTGATTACTACGTCAAAGTCAACCCAGCCACCTTTAATTTTATCCACATATTCGTCCAGTCCCACAAAATCAGCACCGGCATTTTTTGCTTCTTCTTCCTTGTCAGGAGTACACAAAACCAGCACTTTTTTTGATTTTCCTGTTCCATGAGGTAAAATCACCGATCCACGTACCATTTGATTAGCCTTTCTGGGGTCTACTCCCAAACGGAAGTCCAGATCCACAGATGCATCAAACTTAGTGGTAGTTACATCCTTCACCAATTCAACTGCTTCATCCAGAGTATATGCCTTATTTCGGTCTATCTTTTCTAAAGCCGCTTTTCTACTTTTTGTCAGCTTAGTCATTCTTATTATTTTTAGAATTACTTAATAGAATTTATCGACGGTTGCTCTTATTGCGCATCCCATGGGGCTTTTCCTTTTACACGAACACCCATACTGCGTGCTGTGCCAGCCACCATTTTCATTGCTGATTCAACCGTAAAGGCATTTAAGTCGGGCATCTTTCCTTCTGCAATCTCTCGCACCTGGTCCCAGGTAAGTGTTCCAACCCTTTTACGGTTGGGCTCGCCTGAGCCGCCTTTAATTTTGGCCACTTCCAAGATTTGGACGGGTACCGGAGGCAGTTTAGTGATAAACTTAAACGACTTGTCTTTATAAACAGTAATAATGGCAGGAATTACCTTACCGGCCTGATCCTGCGTTCTTGCATTAAACTGCTTACAAAACTCCATGATATTGATTCCTTTGGCACCCAATGCAGGTCCCACAGGTGGTGATGGATTGGCTGCGCCTCCTTTGATTTGCAACTTTATAATTCCATCTACTTCTTTAGCCATTGTAAATTATTATATTTAATTCAACTTTTGTCTGTCTATTCCTTTTCAACTTGCATAAAACCGAGCTCCAAAGGTGTTTTACGACCAAAGATTTTGACCATTACTTTCAACTTTTTCTTTTCTTCGTTGATTTCTTCAACGACCCCGGAAAAGTTGTCGAATGGCCCGTCGGTTACTTTGACAGTTTCACCAACAATAAAAGGTACGTTCACTTCCTCGCCTTGCTCAGCAAGTTCGTCAACTTTACCCAGAATACGTTTCACCTCTGATTCTTTCAAAGGCACCGGTGCCCCACCTTTTTCTGCTCCCAGGAAGCCTATTACGTTGGGAACATTTGAAAGTTCGTGCTGAATCTCACCTTTCAACACGCCCTCGATGAGGATGTAACCAGGAAAATAGTTACGTTCTTTGCTAACTTTTTTCCCTTTACGAATCTGATACACCTTTTCTGTAGGAATTAGAACCTGTGATACATAATCGTGAATCTGCAAGCGATTAATCTCACTTTCAATATATTCTTTCACTTTCTTCTCTTTACCGCTAACAGCTCTGAGAACGTACCACTTCTTTTCTAATTTCTCTGTCATACACAAAAAATTGAAAAAGGATTAAACTAACGTTCAATGCCTTTTCGCATCGATTAAAACAAATTATAAAACTGTTCCAAAATAGATTGGAATGAAACATCCATAAGATAGACGATCATGGCAATGATTAAAGCCGCCACCGATACAACTATCGCACTATTTTGTAACTCACTCCAAGAAGGCCAGGAAACTTTATGTAACAGCTCATTATAGGATTCCTGAATATATGATATAAGTTTCAAATTTGCCATTTTTATAGGTTTTGCACGGGTGGTAGGAATCGAACCCACAGCCTACGGTTTTGGAGACCGTCGCTCTACCAATTGAGCTACACCCGTGTGAAGGGGAGAATATAAACCCTCCCCTGTGTATTTGAATTACTATTCTTCGATTTCAGTTACCTGACCGGCACCAACAGTACGTCCACCTTCGCGGATAGCGAAACGGAGACCTTTGTTCATGGCGATATCATTGATAAGCTCAACATTGATTGTGAGGTTATCACCAGGCATTACCATTTCAACTCCGTCAGGAAGGTGAATCTCACCTGTTACGTCAGTCGTACGGAAGTAGAACTGAGGACGATAGTTGTTGTGGAATGGAGTGTGACGTCCACCTTCTTCTTTCTTCAGGATATAAACCTCAGCTTTGAATTTGCGGTGAGGTTTAACTGAACCTGGCTTACAGATTACCATACCTCTGCTGATATCTTCTTTACCGATACCACGGAGGAGGAGACCCGTGTTGTCACCAGCTTCACCATAGTCGAGGATCTTGCGGAACATTTCCACTCCAGTTACAGTAGACTTGAGTTTTTCAGCACCCATACCGATAATGTCAACAGGGTCACCAGTATTAATCACACCAGTTTCAATTCTACCGGTAGCAACAGTACCACGACCTGTAATAGAAAATACATCTTCGATAGGCATGAGGAAAGGCTTATCCTTGTCACGCTCTGGCAATGGAATCCACTCATCACACGCATCCATCAGTTCGTAGATTTTCTCAACCCACTTTTCTTCGTTGTTAAGTGCGCCAAGAGCAGAACCCTGAATAATTGGTGTGTTGTCACCATCAAAGTCATAAAATCCTAAAAGGTCACGGATTTCCATTTCAACAAGCTCGAGAAGCTCTTCATCGTCAACCATGTCGACTTTGTTCATGAAAACCACGATGCTAGGTACACCTACCTGACGTGCAAGAAGGATGTGCTCACGTGTCTGAGGCATAGGACCATCAGTAGCAGCAACAACGAGGATAGCGCCGTCCATCTGGGCAGC
>JASMTJ010000094.1:0-2367 GCA_041694335.1 Bacteroidales bacterium | reverse complement strand
GTTAGAGGGGTGAAGACGAAAGGGTTGACTTTATAGACGGACACTATTTAGCTTAAACAAGCCTGAAGTATTTGTCACTGTTGACCACCTGAGGCCGTGATAAATCTTATAGTTTTTATCCGGACATTAATAATTGAAAATTCTCATTTCGAATGCCTGTTAAAACCGCTTATAGCTATCCTCCACTTGCCGGGCTTCCTTCCTGATAAACTCCCGCATCTCTTCCAGGCTCTTGATATCCCCGTGCCATCCGGGGTCCGGGAAATTGCGGATGGCTTCATCGATATTGTCTTCATTTACAAAACCGTCTATGACAGAGCACCCTTTTAATTCGCTGAGGGGCGCCAAAAAGATGTAACCATCGAACAACATTTCCAGGTTAAAATCATCATAACACATACTGAAATAACTATTATCGCGCAGCTTTCCCATGGGTGAATTCAGCAGGTCGAAACCCAGCGGTTGGTTGTTGTTCATTGCCATCAGCTTTTCAAGGCGCCCGTTGGCAGGCGAAAGCAGGTTGGGACTTTCGCCGGGGAGGTTGTAAAAGGCCTGGTGAAGAAGGATATTACAGACCTTGCCGGGATATTTCCGGTAGAGCCGGTTGCCCAGCCACTGATCGTCATACGTGCAGAAGTCGTCAGAATTGTAGCGCAGCTCAGGCAGGGCATAACGGGTAAAGGCATGGTAAACGCCCAGCAGGGCCAACAGCTTCTCACCTTTTTGAAGGATCTCTTTCTCGATAAGCTTTGTACGAAACTGATCCGCAGTGCCCTTGTGAAAAACCCTTTTCAGTTTTTCGGGGGTGCGCGGCGGATCAAAATCTTCCCAATTATAGCGGTAGCTTAGATTCAATATGCGAAACGGCCGCTCGCCGGCGCCGAGGGTGCGGTTGAATTCCCACGCCGCCTTATACACATCAATGTATTCCTGGTAGGCCCAGGCCACATTATAGTTAAACATAATCTCCTGGGCCACTTCCTCACTGTATGCCGGCGCCGACAGCAGCGAATCGAGCCGTTGCTGATCTTCTTCTGCACCAAACTCCATCCCGATAGTGTAAATTCCGTTGGCATAAAGCGCCGGAATGAGCTCCTGCACAAACCCGAGGTTTTGCTTGACGCGATGAATCTCGCCCAGCAAAACCACATCATGCACCCTGAACTGCTCAATAACATATCCGGACGGCGTGGCGCCTTCTTCTTCCAGGTAGCTTAACAACGCCTTATCGCTGTATCCCTGGCCTCGCGCATAAAAAAGAGTAACTGTTAAAAGCAGAAGGAAAAGAAACGGTTTGGCTTTCATGTGTTGGTTTTTCGTTTTTAAATACCTTTTGTTTTTTACCGATTTAGCTTTTGATAAAGCAAGCCACCAAAAATACAGCAAATCATGTTCTCCGGCTATGATTTAAAGATGATCCAAAACCCTGTTTTCTTTTTCTGCCTTTTGATCATACTTTTTCCCGATAAGGATTCCGGCCACAAGCCCCAGAGCTGAGCCGATGGTGAGTCCGAAAATGGGCCCCAGGGGCAAGCCAAAAGCGGTCCCGACACTGATCCCCAAACTGGTACCTAAAGCCAGTCCCAACCCGGTGCCCAAACTCGAATAGTAGTTCCCGGGCTGCATCTTCAACTCCTTCATCAGGAAATTTCTGAAAACCTTCATTTGCTTTTTTAAGGTCCTGGCATCTATATCGGAGCCCCTAAACACTTCCAGTTCGTTTTCGATGGCCGTTTGCACTTCTTCAGAAAAATTCTTCTTTTCTATTTCTGTTAAGAGGTTCGTAAACCCTACCCTCTTTCTTCTTGGGAGGTCTTCCTGTGCTTTGAATCGTTTTATTGCTTCTTCTAACTTCATTATCTGATCCTTACAAATTCATATTTTTAAAGTAAATATTTAGCTGGCTTATAAAATCTGTGAAAATCATTTCAATCTGTGTTATTAGTGTTCTATCGTTTTTAATCATAGCACACTGATCTAACTGATTGTACAGATTCACACTGTTTATAACCCAAACAAATACATTCTAAGGCGCTTTGCCCGTATAACCCCATTCAGTCTATGAGATTAAGTAAATCCTAAATAATTTCAAATACAATGTTGTCCGGGTTGTCCGGTAAAATCTTTTAGATTTCTCACCGCCTGAGGCGGTTACCAATGACAACTTTTCATTATGCTTTGATTATAAGTTTTTAACATCCTTGATAAATGCAGTAGACCGACAGGTCTCAATACTGTACTTTTGGCTTGACCCAAAAGTACCAAAAGGTCAAGGCTGACGAGGGCATGGCCGCAAAAGCTACACAGGAAATTATCCACGCCATTCGAGCCGTTCACGCAAAAAATCCGTTTTTAATGAAGCCTGCA
>JASMTJ010000093.1:0-64085 GCA_041694335.1 Bacteroidales bacterium | reverse complement strand
TTAAAAAGTTTAAACTGAGACTGGAATAATTATGAGGACAATTCTGTTTTTGATACAAAAGGAGTTTACCCAGATTTTCCGTAACAAAACGATGTTGCCGCTGATTTTTGCCATTCCGGTGGTGCAGCTCGTAATTCTGGTAAACGCTGCTACCTTCGACATGAAGCAAATCGACATGACGGTGCTGGACAGTGACATGAGTGCTTCATCGAGGGAACTGGTGCAGAAGTTCCGTGGCTCGCCATTTTATCACATCCAAAAAGCCAGCTTTTCGCTCGAAGAGGCAGAAGCCACGCTGAAAGATAATACCGCCGACATCGTCTTGCATATCCCGAAAGGCTTTGAAAAAGAATTGTTTTCCGAAAAGGAAACGGATATTCAGCTGCTAATAAACGCGATTAATGGCACCAGCGCCGGACTCATCAATGCTTACACCAGCTCCATCATCAGCGATTACAATCAGAATGTGCTGATAGATTACCTGGGGCGCGACTTCGAGCTTCCGGTGGAAGTGAATTCGAGGTACTTTTTTAATGCCGAGCTTGACTACAACATTTACATGCTGCCGGGCATTTTGGTGATTTTGGTTACCCTTATCGGGATGTTCTTGACGGCGCTGAATATCGTGCGAGAAAAGGAACTCGGGACGATAGAGCAGTTGAACGTGACACCGATTAAAAAGTACCAGTTTATTATCGGGAAGATGCTTCCGTTTATGGTCATCGCGCTGTTTGAGTTTGCGTTCGGACTGGTGATTGGGCATGTGTTTTTTGGCCTGCCGATGGAAGGAAGCTACGCGGTGCTCTTCCTGTTTACAGTGATTTACCTGCTGGTTGCTTTAGGTTTTGGACTTTTTTTATCGGCCATCTCCAACAGTCAGCAGCAGGTCATGTTTGTGATGTTCTTTTTCATGCTCACCTTTATCCTGATGAGTGGCATTTTTACACCCACCGACAGCATGCCGGAATGGGCGCAGGTGGTGAATGTTATCAACCCGTTTGCCTATTTCATGAAAGTAATCCGGATGATTATCCTCAAAGGCTCCGGCCTGGCAGACATTCAGCATGAGGTTTACAGCCTGCTGGTCTACGCGGTAATTATCCTCTCACTCGCTACCTGGCGCTACAAAAAAGTGGCTTAAGATTTATGTAAATTTGCAGTGACGTTGCAAATTTGCATAAAATGAGATCAAAAGTTGTTTATCTCTTGCTGAAATACGTTCCAAGGCATCAGTTTCGTGTTGTTTATTGTTTGCTCATTGTCACCATTGTATACTAAGTACTTTTTATTGTTTAGTGTGGATGAGCTTAGTTTATCAAAACGAACGATGTTTTTTAAGTAGTCTTTTGTAAATGTTTCTCCGGCCTTTATTTCGAAAGAGAGAATTTCTTCAGGACTTTTTTCAATGATACAGTCTATTTCAACACCATTACTGTCGCGCCAATAATAGAGGTGAGGAGTTTTACCTCTGTGAAAGAACTGTTTCTTTAACTCGGAAATCACCAGATTTTCGAATAAGGCACCAAAGTGATAATGTTGTCGAAGTGACTTCATTTCATTAATTCGGAGAAGAGAACAAACCAACCCCGTGTCATAAAAATATAACTTAGGAGATTTTATTATCCGTTTATTGAAATTTTTATGATAGGGTTCGAGAAGAAAAATGATAAAACTCGATTCCAGTAAAGAAATCCATCTTTTTGCTGTGTTTACAGAAATACCGGTGTCATTGGCCAGACTGTTGAGGTTAAGTATTTGCCCTGTCCGTCCGGCACAAAGGCTTAGAAAGCGAGTAAAGGTTCTCAGGTTCTCTACTGAGCCCAGTGTGCGAATATCCTTTTCAAGGTAGGTTTGAATATATGAAGGATAAAAATCAGATGGATGAATATCATTAGTGAGAACACGTGGATAAGAACCTTGAAAAATACTGGAAACATAGTCTCTGTCAAAAACGCCTTTAACTTCACTTACATCAAATGGAAATAAGTGGTGAACCCGAACCCTCCCAGCTAAAGACTGAGCAATTTTTTCATTCATCAAAAATGACTGTGAGCCTGACAGGATATACTGTCCGTTTATGTTTTCCTCATCAGATAAAACCTGGATAGTACTGAAAAGATCAGGGTGTTTTTGGGCTTCATCCACAATAATCCCTTTTCCTTTGTATTTCAATGTTCCGATCGGATCTGAAGTTATTAAATCGTAATGATCTATTCTTTCCAGGTTATAATATTCGAAATCAGGAAATAGGTTTCTTAACAAGGTGGTTTTTCCGGATTGTCGGGGGCCCGTAACTGAGGCAACAGGAAACTTTTCGAGTGAATCCGTTATAGCTGTTTTTAAGATACGATCAACTAACATTTATGTAAATTTGCAGTGTCACTGCAAATTTACATAAATATAATCTGCTTTTCAACTCATTCAGATTTTTTCATCGCACACGTACTCATTCCAAAAACCTTGTAAAGACCGCAGAAGCCTGTGAGTCCCGTGATGAGCATGGCACCGCCAACCACTCCGGCCACGATAGCCCAGGTTCCCGTTAAGGTGTTTGTAAGAATGAGTGCCGTTGCTGCAGCAGCTATCAAGAAGCGAATCACTTTGTCAGTAGTTCCTACGTTTGCTTTCATAATGCTAATGATTTTGATTTACAGTATCCTAAACACAAATTGACTTGAAAAGTTGTAAGGATTCCTTAGTCAGTTTAACCCTCGCCGGTTTTACTAAATAAAAACGTTTTCATATCTTTACGCAAACCAAAATCGCCAGAAAAGGTAATCCGGCAAAATGTTAGCAGGATTTTTCGAGATTCAAAAACGATATTGGACTAAAACCGTCAGACAAAATATATTAAAGGATGGTTCTTTTGAACCAGGGAAATATGAGTAACTAAATACTCGTTTTTTAAACCACAAAAATCACAAACAAATGAAAAGAATATCAGTATTGATGCTGGCCGTGCTACTGTCAGCCGCCGCATTTACGCAGGATATCCGACAGGCTATTGATGCCGCCGGAACTGCGGAAGACTATCCCAACACCACCCACGTGGTGGTTTTCGACAGCATTGTGAGCGATGTGCAAGAGTCCGGACTCAGCTACGTCCACACGCATCGCCTCTACAAAGTGCTGAACAAAGAGGGCGCAAAAAAGCTCAGAATCATCAATTACGGTTACGATCCGCTCTCGGCTTACGTAGAGATCCGCGGAGTAAAAATCCACCGGAAGGATGGTTCGGTAGAGAAGCTGGATGTGAGCAAGGTTCACGATTACACAGCCCCGGCCCGAATGATTTACTGGGGTGCCAGCGAAAAAATGATTGAGGTGGGTAAACTGTATCCCGGCGACGCCGTGGAGGTCAACCTTTTTAAAAAAGGATTTACCTACGCGCTCCTTGCCGGGGATGATGACCAATACATTCCTCCGATGCGCGGACACTTTTATGATATCGTACGTTTTTTCGGTCCGGTGCCTATCCTCGAAATGGTTTACCAGGTGGATGTACCCAAAGACAAGCCCATGCAGTATGAGTTTTACAACGGCCCTGTGCAGGTAGCCTCACGCTTTGTAGACGATAAAATCCGCTACACTTTCGCTAAGGAAGACCTGATGCCGCTCAAGCGTGAACCCAGTATGGTTTCGCTCGACAATGTGGCTCCCAAGCTGCTCATGTCAACCAGTCCCGACTGGGAAGCCAAGTCGATGTGGTTTTATGGCGTGAACGAAGATTACGGCAGCTTTGAATCTACACCGGCTATCGACAAAAAAGTGGATGAAATATTGGAAGGTGCAGAAAATGAGCTCGACTCCATCAGTCTTTTGACCCACTGGGTGGGTGACAACATCCGCTACAGCGGACTCTCTATGGGTGAAGGCGAAGGCTACACGCTTCACACTGGTGAGATGAACTTTAACGATCGCTGCGGCGTATGTAAAGACAAGGCCGGCATGCTGATTACCATGCTGCGTGCCGCCGGATTTGAATCATATGCCGCCATGACCATGGCCGGCTCTCGGATCGACGACCTTCCGGCCGACCAGTTTAATCACAGTGTGACCGTGGTGAAAATGTCAAACGGGAAATACAAACTGTTGGATCCAACATGGGTGCCTTTTGTAAGAGAACTCTGGTCGAGCGCCGAGCAGCAGCAAAACTACCTGATGGGCTTGCCTGATGGTGCCGATCTGATGAAAACACCCGTTTCTGCTCCGGAGAACCACTACTTCAAAATGGAAGTGGAAGGGGAGCTGGACAAGGATGGCAACCTCGAAGGTTCGCTTTATGTTACAGCCGAAGGGCAGTCGGATGCCGCCATCCGCAGGGCGTTTACCAGTGGCTATCGGCATGAATGGGAACGAACGATGACCCGCGAGCTGATGAAAATCAATCCCGATATCGTGATTCACAGTCTCGACTTCGGCGAACCATACCATTACCAGGAAGGACCGATAAGAATCACAGCGCGCTTCATCATTCCGCAGTATGCCATGAAGCTTGACGGCCATTTGGTTTATGAACCTGTATCCGGAAAAGGAGCCTTTCACAGGGCTATGGCGCACCTCTATCAGCGCACCGGACTGAAGGAGAGAAAATACGCTTTCCGCGACAGATGCAGCAGGGAAGTGACCATCAGTGAAACAATAAAAATTCCTGATTACACTACTCTCGAAAAGGTAGATGAGGAAATCACCACCGATAAGGATGGTATTAAGTATGAAGGCCACGTGAAGGCCGATGGAAACAGCCTCACCATCAGCCAGCATGCTGTTTATCCGAAAAGAGTTTATACTGCGGACGAATGGCCGGCATATCGCGAAGCGGTGATGGGACAAAAGAAGATCAGCAATTCACCTGTAATTATTAATCTCTAAAACCAGAAAATCATGAATAAAACAATAAATTTCTTTACAGGATTATTTTTACTCGCCTTTACGGTGAATGCTGTGGCGCAGGAACCACAGGAGCCGGATGCGCTTTATCACCAGATCATCAAGGAATACACTATTCACGAAGATGGCAGCTATGACCTGCATTATTTTAAGAAGCTCGAGCTGAAATCACACTTTGCGTTTAACAGGCTTTTCGGGGAAACTTTTGTGGTTTACAACCCGGATTTTCAGGAGTTGGAAATCAACAAAGCTTACACCATTATGGCTGATGGCTCCAGAAACCCATCCCCCGAAAGGGCCTTCAATGAGGTTTTGCCACGCCAGGCGCAGGATTTCCCGGAGTATAGTCACCTGAAGGAGATGGTCATTACACATACCGGGCTGGAGGTTGGAGCAACGATTTATCTCGATTATACCCTGAAAACCAACAGTGAGATGTTTAATGGATTTGCTTTTCAGGAAGTGCTCAGAAAACGCGTTCCCGTTAAGGAAATGAAGATCATCGTGCATGCTCCTGAAGACTATAAACTGATGCACCAGGTCAACAATCTTCGATTAGGTCCTGAAGTGAAGAAGACCCAATCCGGAAAGACGTACACATGGTTGTTTAGATCCTTGCCGGCGCGCATTCATGAAGGACATGCCTGCGAAGCGGAAGAAGCTTCCATTACCATCCTGGGTGGTGGTGCAGGCCTCTCAGCAGCGCTGGATATAGATAACATCAGTTATCAGTTACCGGCAGCCTTGTCGAAGAAGGCAAAAGGCATTGCCAAGGAAAACAGCGGTGCCTTTAACCAGGTGATGAAGAGTTTTGAATGGCTGAAGGAAACGATTGACGAATCGCACCTGCCGCAGGCTTATATGGGCAAAAGTGTCCGACATCCTGAAAAAGTTTGGAAAACCAATGTGGGCAATACGCTGGAGCGTTCGGTGCTGCTGGCATCCATGATAAGAGAAACGGGAACGCATGCTGTTCCAGTATTGGTGCTGCGAAAAGGAGAGCTGCCGGTTATTCACTCTGAAAATCAGATTATGGTGAAGGTGGACGTGACAGACGGAGTGCCAGTGGTGTTGTCGGTGAACGACCGTCAAATCACAAACCATTTTTATGCCTTTGGCGGGAAAGAAATGATTCCGCTGGAGAAAGGAAAATCATCACAGCGTATAACTGTGAAGGAAGCAATGAATGAATATGATTTCGAGGCTTCTCTGACGCTGACACCGGATACCCTTTATGGCGAGGGAAGCCTTAAACTGCAGCATGTGTTAAATCCGTTTTTCAGCTTGCAAGAGAGTAATGAAGCGGTTGGAGATGTTGTGAAAGGCATGCCTGCCTATAAAGCGGAGCTGAAACAATTGTCGCCGGCTTCTTCTGAGGGCGAACTGGTTTTTGCAGCGAAAAACACCGGTGTGCTTGAAGAGATGTTGTCGCAGCAGGTTTTTACTCTTCCTGCCATTGATGGTGGGGTGGGGGACTGGAATCTGACCTTGTGGGACAGGCGCATTACCACTCTCGAAATACCCTATCCGGTGAAAGGAAGTATTAAAATCACGATTGAGTTGAAGGAGATGGAGTGTTTAAACCGTAGTTTTAATATGAAGGAGAAATATTCATTTGGGAATGTATCTGCTAACGTGAGTGTTAAGGGTTCAAAAGTGGTGGTTTCCAAGGAAATTGAACTAAACAAGAAATGCTTTAATCCTATAGAATACAATGAGTTAAGAGATGCAATCAGAATATTTAAAAATGATGATTTTAATAAACTGATATTCAGTATTAAAGAATAGTTATCAACAATGAAAAACATAAATTGTTAATAACATGTTGAAAACTATTGGATGTATTATTTTTGCCGAAGCCAATGTCGATTTATATTTGGCGCTGTCTTGTTCTGACTAGTTGAAAAAACCTTTTCAGTAATTGCCTGCAACCGGGCGGAAACATTGCTGATTTGGCTTACGGAACAACGCTCCATGAGGAGAAGGTTGACTGTAAGATGGTTGGATAAAAAAGCAAGACATCACGGTTGTTAACAAAAAATGGGAGATGACATTTAGTTATTTCCCATTTTTTCTTTTTAGACCCCTCGCTAAAACACTCTCTTTGCGATAGTCCTGAATCACAACAATTTTCGTGTAGAATGTGGCAGGAAAATTCCAAAAAACAAATCCCATAACACAAATAATTCGCAATCTCAAAATTTCAAATACGAAGGTCAATGCTCTGAATAACAGATAAATGCTGAAAATATCTAGTGCATAGCAGCAAAAAAAACAAGACTTGAGCTGGCTAAAACAGCGTTGACTTGACAACAAGTTATTGACTTTTTAATGATTGAAGTTTAATTGTATTTTGATATTTGTTGGTTTATGGCTTTTACACAAGGAGGGTGTTGCGCGATTGGTCACTTAGTAATTATCCGTCCCCTTTTCTGGTTGATTTTAGAATGCTCGGCTTTTAGCTGCTGGTATTTGGAGAGTAGTTCTTCGAAGTTATCATTGGTTTCCTGAAGCTGCTTATCCAGCTCTTTCAGCTTTCGTTCAATAATTTTCGATTTATTGTCCCACAATAGTGATTCCACCGTGTATTTGATATTGTCAGATTCATGTGAGGTGAAGATACCCTTAAGCTTCACCCAATTTTCGCTCAGCGTGTGTTTTTCTGAAACGAGATTGATGATGTGCTTGCTGAGTTCGGGTTGCTGCTGGTCGAGAAAAAAACGATCGTCGGGAATATGGTCTTCCTGCAGCTCGTCGAAGACCAGGTTAAATATTTTCTGATTTCTTTTGTTTTTAAAGGCAAATCGGATGTGCTCAAGCTCATTGACGATAAATTCTGCCACGCTGATGTTGTTGCTTTCTCCGTTTTCATCTTCATAGCTCATCAGGTATCTTCCGTAAAGGATTAACACCCGTATAATTTCGTCTTCGGCAAAGGTTTGCTCTTCAAAAACCCGGTTTTCGCTGGATTGGGCTGGAGGCTGTGTTTTTTGAAGGCTCTCCCGCTCATAGTTTTTTTGCTCTTTTCCGCGTTGCTTTGAGCGCAGGGAGTTGATGCGGTAGCTCAGCTTTTGCTGATCGATACCCAGGTTTTCCCAGGTGGCCTTTATGTACTGGTCGCGTTTCAGCAGGTTCGGAATCAGGGCAATGCTTTTGGCGATTTCCTCAACCGCCTCCGCTCTTTTGGCCGGGTCGTCCGCATTTTCTTCATACAGCAACCTCGACTTAAAACGGATAAAATCCTCGGCATGATCGTCGATGTATTTCTTCGTTTCCGAGGAGGTATGGTTCGAAGCAAAACTGTCCGGATCCTCTCCTTCAGGAAAAAGCACCACTTTCACGTTCATGCCCTGGCCCAGAATCATGTCAATCCCCCTGAACGAAGCCTTGAGTCCGGCAGCATCACCATCATACAGAATCGTGATATTTTGCGTGTAGCGCCGTATCAGCTTAATCTGGTCTTCGGTGAGCGAGGTGCCCGAGGAGGCGACGGCATTTTCTATTCCGGTTTGATAAAGGGAGATGACATCGGTGTAGCCTTCTACAAGCAGACAGTTGTCTTCACGCACCATCTCACTTTTCGCGAAATAAATCCCGTAAAGGAGACGGCTTTTGTTGTAAATCTCCGACTCGGGTGAGTTGAGGTACTTGGGCTTGTTTTTCTCGTTGGTGAGCAGGCGGGCGCCAAAGCCCACTACTTTTCCGGTAAGGTTGTGGATGGGGAAAATGACGCGGTTCCTGAAGCGGTCGTAGGCCTGGTGAGGCTTGATGATGCTGAGTCCGCTTTTTTCGAGGAATTTGTTTTTGTAGCCGTTTTTTTGGGCGGTCTTGGTCAGGTCGTCCCAGGCTTCCGGACTGTAACCCAACTGAAATTCTTTAATGGTTTTTTCAAGGAAGCCACGCTCTTTCAGATAGCTAAGGCCAACCGATTTTCCTTCACTGGTTTCCCACAGGTTTCTGGAAAAATGCTTTTGAGCAAACGATGTGACCGCCAGCAGGCTTTCGCGCTCATCCTTGGCCTGCTTTTCCTCATCGGTTTCCTCGCGCTCCTCTACCTCGATGTTGTACTTCCCGGCAAGGTAGCGCAAGGCCTCGGGGTAAGTGTACTGCTCATGCTGCATCACAAAATTCACGGCATTGCCGGCAGCACCACAGCCAAAACACTTGTAAATTCCCTTGGCGGGAGATACGGTGAAAGAAGGCGTCTTTTCCTGGTGAAAAGGACACAGTCCAATCATGTTGGTGCCGCGCTTCTTCAGCGATACAAACTCTCCCACCACCTCTTCAATACGGGCAGCATCATGTATTTCCGCTACTTTTTCCCTGGGAATCATTTTTTTACTTTAAACTACAAAAATAGAATTATTGAAGGATTTTTCCTGTTATTCTGGAAAGGTAATTATTATGATTGTAACAGAATTAACTGTTAAAACTTAAAGCCGGCCCCAAAGCTAATTGTCAGGTTTTGATAATGTATGTCTCTTGTATCGCCAGGAAAACTATAGGAACCTACATTTACGCCATCTTCTGTATAGATAGCTACATCGGGTCTTTTTATGGAGTGTGCGACACTAAAATCTATATAGGAGATATCAAAAGTATAAACCAGTTTTTTCGACTCATGGCCAATTGTGAATGACGGAATGAAAGTATAAGTCCACCGTTGATCGCTGTCATAATTTAAATCGCCAATGGCCCATCGACCATTGTATAGTAGCCCTTTAGTTTTTGGAAAAGTAGCATTTATTACACCCCCTTTAAATTTAAAATCATAAAACAATTTGCCTTTTCGTATCCTGTAGAAGAAATAAGGCATAGCATAATAAAACTGGTATTTTTCTCCTGATTGAGCATCGAATGTCCACCTTTCAATATCAAATTCCATTTTGAGAAAAGAGACATCATTGATTGAGTGACCAACGGTCAGTCCTATCCCGGCATTTGGTTTGACCAATGAGTTAAAGTCAATATTGAAAGCATAACCTGTATTTGCGGCCCCTCCGTTTTTGGCGAAAGACTCATTAAAACCAGCTACCGGAAGGTTTAAACCAGTACTCACAGAAAGGTGTTCCTGACTATTTCCCGGAAAGTTAAATATCAATAAACTTATGATAAGTAAACAATGTGTTTTCATAGGGTTTTTAGTTTTTGCCTGCGCAATTTAAAAAAAACTCACATGTATGCTGACTTTGATTCGAAAAAAAACAACCCCCCGCCATCAATTAAAGGGCCGTCAGAAAGTTCCGTATAATCAAGATTCTTTTCCAAAAGTAAATCCTGAAGCTTTTTGTAATCCGGAAGCGTGTCCAGCCTTCCGGTAAAAAAAATGTGTTGATTCATTCTGCCCAGGCAACCTCCCAGAAAGCCATGCTGTTGTCCGGATAAGAGAATATTTTCCGGGGAGAAGTAATGAATTTCACAGTGTTTTTTCAGGGCCTTTTCAATGCCCCGGTCGCTGGTGATGTACGTGTTTTCGTCAAGAGGAAAAAGGCTGCAGCGGGTGTAGCCCTGATTCACATGAATTCGTTGCTGTCCCGGATTTCTTTCAAGGATGCGGCTGTCGGTGTGTTTTTCGTTATGGATGATACTGGTTTTAGAAACAACCGCATTGTAGTGAATGGTTGCCGGGTAGCTGTTGCCCACCGGATGCTCTCCAAAACAGAAGTCAATCTGATATTTTTCCAACGCTTTAATGATGGGTGCCGGTGTGTTTGGAGCAACTACAAGTCCGGCGGGTGTTTCGCATAGAAAGATGTCAGGATGACCATGAATGCTTTCGTACACCAACCCATAGGCATCAAACAGGACAAGATTTCCCATAGAAGTGAGTTTGGATTTAATTGCTTCAGGATAGCGGTAATCAGCGATAATCAACATAGACTGCCCCTTCTTTTATTTTCAGATCCTGCTCAAAACTCACGTTTTCGAATTTCGTCAGGAGCCATTTTTTGTTTTCCGACTGATGACCTACCGCATGCGGAATATCTTTTGGGTTTACCCTGATTTTAATCGCTTTCATTTTCAGTTCCTGGGTTTGTTGATACAGCCTTTTTTTCCACATCCGCGAAAGCGCCAGGGCTTTTAGTGAAGGATGAAACGGCCCGGCCAGCAAATCGTCTCCCGACAAAAATCCTTCCGTAGGATGTAAGCCCACCCTGAGAATATCAACATGGTTGTCCTGAAAAAGCGGAATCAGCTCTGATAACAGCTCCAGGGTTTCCTCCATGGTCTGTGGCTGGTATTTTCCTTGTCGCCACAACGTTTCAAGATAAGTGCCTTTTACCACAAGGGTGGGATAAATCCGAGTGTTATCGGCACCCATGCTAATAATTTGCCGGGCTGTTTTTATAGCCCCTTTCGCGGTGTCGCCGGGCAGACCGGTCATCATTTGCAATCCCAGCGAAATTCCGGCGGCTTTAATCAATTCTGCCGCATTTTGGGTGTCTTCCGTCGTATGTCCCCTGCCGGATTTCTGCAAAACGCTTTTATCCATCGACTGCGCACCCAGCTCGATGGTGGTTACGCCATAACTTTTCAGCAGGCTCAGTATTTCTTCGTTGATGTAATCGGGGCGGGTGGAAACGCGGATGCCATTGGCTTTTCCGGCATGCAGGTAGGGCTGCGCTGCTTCCAGGTAAGCCTCCTGTTCCTTAACGGGAATGCCGGTGAAGTTGCCTCCGAGAAAACCAATATCCACCGTTTTGTTTTCAGGAATGGTGCTGAGGTATTTTTCGATGATGTTTTTAGTTTCCTCCAGCGTTGGTGTTTTAAGCACCGAAGTGATGCTGTGCTGGTTGCAAAACACGCATCGGTGCGGACAAGCCAGTTCAGGAATGAATATCGGTATGGTGTAAAACTGCTTCAACGGATATTTTTTTGCAAAATTAAGGTAAAAGGTTGCCACGTTTGTAAGTTGTCAGGTTAGAAAATCGTGTTTAAGCGTTCAGGTGAAGTTGGCAGAAAGCAGTTGATGAAACGTTTTCCGATTTAAATGGTTGAAATCCCCGCAGGGGATTCCGACCTTGAAACTTTCGCTTACTAGAAAATGATGTATTTTGGCAGGGTACAAAAAAAATTAATTATGAAGTATTCGCTGTTTCTTGTCTCATTCATTTTGGCAGCATCTTTAAGTCTGTCGGGACAAGATGCTGAAGAAATCTCGGCTGCTACGGCGTATGATTCCGTAAAGGCAAAGAAATATGGTGCCGATGCTTACGGCATGAAAAAATATGTGATGGCGTTTCTGAAACGCGGTCCGAATCGCGATTTACCTCCCGACAGCGCTGCGGCTTTGCAGCGGGCGCACCTGGAAAACATTAGACGCATGGCTGAAGCCGGAAAGTTGGTTTTGGCGGGTCCTTTTCTTGACAAGGACGACGTGCGCGGCATTTATATTTTTGATGTGGAAACCATCGAAGAAGCCCGACGACTAACGAACACCGATCCTGCTATAAAGGCCGGAAGCCTGACTATGGAACTCCGGCCCTGGTATGGCTCAGCCGCCCTGCTCGAGGTAAATCAAATTCATAAGACATTAGAGAAGAAGAGTGTAATGGAGTAGAATTAGAAAATCAGTCTTTTGGGATACTGACGTGTATCGTAAACTCTCAAGATCTCGATTTTTTTTGATTTTATTCGGTAGTAAAGGGTGTTTTGTTTACTCAGCACGCATTTTCTTACATTTAACTTTTTACTAATGACAGGATATCGCTCAGGAGAGGTTTGAATTTGACGTATTAAATGAGATAATCTGTCCAAAAATGTAACGGTTGTTTTTTGCCCCCAATGTTTAAACAGGTAATCCAATATGTTATCTAAATCTTTTTCTGCTTTGGGAGCCCAAATGACATTATCAGGCATTATATTTGTTTCTGTTTTTTTCCATCACCACAGAATGAGGGGTCCCTTTATTATTATCCAAATCATGAACACTTTCTTTTATTCCTCTCTGTTGTTCGGTTGTTAATTGATCCCATTCTTCAGAGTTGCTGTTAATATAATTTTCAATCAGCCCCATTGCCTCTTTTAGCTGAACAGCATCAAGCGCATCAATTTTCCTGAATAATTCGAGTTTTAATTCTGCTATACTCATGTTTTCTTTCTTTTAACCAAAACTATCATTTTTTTTCGCATTAATCAACAAGAACAGTGTTTAATTCGTCTACAGAATCAAAACATTTAACTTATTAAACTTACATACCTCCAAACTTAGAAACCTCCAACATCCTCATAAAAAATTAACATTCATGCTTTCGCGAAAATTTTGATAGCCTGCACTGTAGCGAGTTTACCATTATTTTTTTAGCTTTGCAGCCATTTTGAGACTCATAAACAGGTGATTCATGAAGAAGTATCGCGAGTATAAGCAGTTCGATTTATCGGACATAGCGAAAGATGTAAGAAAATTCTGGAAAGAAGACCAGACCTTTGAGAAGAGCATGAAGCAGCACGCAGATGCTAAACCCTTTGTCTTTTACGAGGGGCCTCCTTCTGCCAACGGAAAGCCCGGTATCCATCACGTAATGGCCCGCACCATCAAGGATTTGTTTTGTCGTTACAAGACATTGCAGGGCTACCAGGTCAACCGCAAGGCCGGATGGGACACGCACGGTCTTCCGGTGGAAATCAGCGTGGAAAAAACCCTCGGAATCACCAAAGAGGATATCGGAAAGAAAATCTCTGTTGAAGAGTATAACGCCGCCTGCCGCAAGGAGGTGATGAAATACAAAGACCTCTGGGGCGAGCTGACCGAAGAGATGGGCTATTGGGTTGATTTGGATAACCCTTATGTGACCTTCGAAAGCAAATATATCGAGAGTGTGTGGAACCTTCTGAAGCGACTTTTTGATAAAGGGTTGCTTTACAAAGGTTATACTATCCAGCCATATTCTCCGGCAGCTGGCACGGGACTCAGCACGCACGAGCTCAATCAGCCGGGTTGCTACAAAGATGTTAAAGACACTACGGTTACTGCCCAGTTTGAGGTGGTAAATAACGATAAGTCGGAGTTCCTTTTTGAGAACGGACACGGCAAGCCTTTCTTCCTGGCCTGGACCACCACGCCCTGGACACTGCCCTCAAACACCGCACTTGCTGTTGGTCCGAAAATCGACTATGTGGTGGTTGAAACCTTTAATCAGTACACTGGTGAGCCGATTACTGTGGTTCTGGCAAAAGATTTGGTAAAAACTCATTTCAACGAAAAACATAAAGACATTCCCTTTGAGGAATACAAAGCCGGCGAGAAGAAAGTTCCCTACCGTGTTATAAAAGAGCTTAAGGGAAAAGACCTGGAAGGCCTGCGCTATGAACAGCTTGTGCCGTGGATTCAACCCATGGGAGATGCTTTCAGAGTAATTCTGGGTGATTATGTGACCACTGAAGATGGTACAGGAATCGTACACATCGCACCTACTTTTGGTGCCGATGACGCCCGTGTGGGGCAGCAGGCCGGCATTGCGCCGCTGCATCTGATCGACAAAAACGGCGAAAAACGTCCGATGGTCGACCTGCAAGGACGCTTTTTCAGGATAGAAGACCTGGATGATGATTTCGTAAAAAAATACGTTAACGAAGACCTCTACGGTGAATATGCCGGACGCTTCGTGAAGAATGACTACAAGGAACAAACCTCTAAGGAAGATCCTGTGCTGGATATTGACCTGGCAGTGATGTTTAAGAAAAACAACCAGGCGTTCAAAGTGGAGAAATATACCCACAACTATCCACACTGCTGGCGTACCGATAAACCAGTGCTTTACTATCCGCTCGACTCATGGTTTGTGAAAACCACCGATTACAAAAAGCGGATGCTGGAGCTAAACAATACCATTAACTGGAAACCGGCTTCTACCGGACAAGGACGCTTTGCCAACTGGCTCGAAAACCTGGTCGACTGGAACCTCTCTCGTTCGCGTTACTGGGGAATCCCATTACCGGTTTGGACATCGGAAGATAAAAAGGAGCAGGTTTGTGTGGGGTCGGTAAAACAACTGAAAGACGAGATTGATAAGGCGGTGGCTGCCGGAGTGATGAAAGAAAATCCGATAGCAGATTTCGATCCGGAGGATATGAGCAAGGAGAACTATGAAAAAGTGGATCTGCACCGGCCGTATGTGGATGAAATCGTACTTGTTTCAGAGTCTGGACAGAAACTTTATCGCGAAAAAGATTTGATTGACGTGTGGTTTGATTCAGGTTCAATGCCTTATGCGCAGCTGCACTATCCGTTTGAAAACAAGGAGCTCTTTGAAGAAAACTTCCCGGCTGATTTCATTGCTGAAGGCGTGGATCAAACCCGTGGCTGGTTCTTTACGCTTCACGCGATAGCGACCATGGTTTTCGACAGCGTGGCCTACAAAAACGTGGTTTCGAACGGGCTGGTGCTGGATAAGGAAGGCAACAAAATGTCAAAACGTCTCGGTAATGGCGTGGATCCATTTACCAACATGGAAAAATACGGTCCGGATGCCACACGCTGGTACATGGTAACCAACGCACAGCCCTGGGATAACCTGAAATTCAGTCGCGAAGGGGTGGATGAGCTGCGAAGAAAGTTTTTCGGAACGCTTTACAACACTTACAGCTTCTTTGCGCTTTACGCGAATATTGATGGTTTTAATTATTCTGAAGAAGATATTCCGTTTGAAGAGAGGCCGGAAATCGATCGCTGGATTCTTTCAGAGCTGAATACGCTGGTGAAAAATGTCCGCGAAAACATGGACGATTATGAGCCTACACGCGCAGGTCGCTTCATCCAGCAGTTCGTTGATGATTACCTTAGCAATTGGTACGTACGTTTGTCAAGAAGGCGTTTCTGGAAAGGAGATTATACCAACGATAAAATTTCGGCCTATCAAACGCTTTATCGTTGCTTGAAGACCGTTGCCGTATTGATGTCGCCTATTGCTCCTTTTTACAGCGACAGGCTCTTTAAAGATCTGAATGATGTTTCAGGGCAGTCGGAAGTAACGTCGGTACACCTTGCCAATTTCCCGGAATATAAGGAAGAGCAGGTAGACAAGGATCTGGAGGAACGGATGCAGCTGGCACAACAAATCAGCTCACAAGTGCTTTCTCTGAGGAAGAAGACTAACATCCGCGTACGCCAGCCATTGAATAAGATCATGCTTCCGCTGATGGATGACCGTTTTAAAGAACAGGTAGAAAAAATTAAAAGCCTGGTGCTTTCAGAGGTAAACATCAAAGACATAGAATTCCTGTCGGAAACATCTGGAGTTTTGGTGAAGAAAATCAAGCCAAACTTCAAGACACTTGGCCCAAAATACGGCAAGTTGATGAAGCATATCGCGAAAGCCTTGGCAGGAATGGATCAGCAAGCAATAGGCGAGCTGGAGCAGGACGGGGCTTATGAGCTTGATATTGAGGGTCAAAATGTAAGCCTGACCACCGAAGATGTAGAAATTATCACCGAAGATATTCCTGGATTAGTAGTGTCGACAGTGAACAATATTACGGTCGCATTGGATATATCTATCACTAAAGAGCTAAGGCAAGAAGGGATTGCCCGCGAGATCGTCAACAGGGTGCAAAATATCCGTAAAGAAAAAGGATTTGAGGTTACAGACAACATTCATGTAAAACTCACAAAAAATGAAGAACTGTCAAGTGCTGTAGAATCTAATTTTTCTTATATTTGTTCAGAGACGTTGGCAAAGTCTTTTGTTCTTGTCGATTCGCTTGATGACGATGCCACGGAAATAGAAATTGAGGAAGGCATGAATGCTCAAATTGAGGTCGTAAAAGATTAATTTAAACGCAGAAACTATGGCTAAGAAAGAAAACAAGGAAAAGTCAAGGTATACCGATGAGGAACTACAGGAATTCAAGGATATTATTCTGAAGAAACTTGGCAAGGCAAAAAGGGATTTGGAAATGCTCACTGAAGCATATACCACTGGGAATGAACACGACACAAACGACACCAGTCCTACTTTTAAAGTGTTGGAAGAAGGGCACCAGGTGCTTTCAAAAGAAGAAAACAGTCGTTTGGCAGCGCGCCAGCAAAAGTTTATCAATAACCTTGAAAACGCATTGGTTCGTATTGAGAACAAAACCTATGGTGTTTGTCGCGTTACCGGTAAGCTTATCTCGAAAGAGCGCCTGAGAAGTGTGCCACATGCTACCTTAAGCATTGAAGCCAAGAAAAACCAATATAAAGGGCAAAAGCTGAAACCCGATTACGAAAATCAGTCAAAGAAATAAGGTTTGAAGAAGGCGCTAATACCTATCCTTTTAATTCTGATTATCGATCAGGTCGTTAAAATCTGGATAAAGACCTCGATGACCATGGGGGAAGAATTCATGGTTTTTGACGATTGGTTTCGCATTCATTTTACCGAAAACAAAGGCATGGCCTTTGGGCTGGAATTGGGTGGCGAATATGGAAAACTATTGCTTAGTTTTTTCCGTATCATCGCTATTTCATTAATTGGATGGTATTTATATAACAGTATCCGGAAAAATGAAAAAACCGGCCTCATCGTTAGTGTATCTATGATATTTGCCGGGGCCACCGGCAATATGATCGACAGTGCTTTTTACGGAATGATATTTTCGGCCAGCGGCTTTCACAAGGTGGCAGAGTTTCTTCCCGAAGCAGGAGGCTACGCCTCTTTTCTGCACGGACATGTAGTTGATATGTTTTACTTCCCTATTCTGCGGGGGCAGTATCCTGAGTGGCTACCATTTGTAGGAGGAGACCATTTCCTTTTTTTCCGGCCGGTGTTCAATGTAGCCGATAGTGCCATCACGGTAGGAGTGTTTATTTTGCTGGTCTTTCAAAAGAAGTTTTTTCCTAAAGAAGAATCAGAACAAGTTCAGAAGGATGCTGTGGAGATAGACGAATAAGCTGTCTGTATTATTTTTTCATTTGTTGTGAACAAAGAAACAGGGATTTGTTTATAGATACTGTTACTTATGATTTTTCTTTAATTAACTACAAATTATCAACGCTTTTTATAAATTTGCTGCAAATCTAAGTTAAGAAATATGGATAAGAAAAGCACGGGAAAAATAGCTCAGATCATCGGCGCTGTCGTCGATGTTGCTTTCGACTCAGAAAAAGATCTCCCCAAAATTTACGATGCCCTTGAAGTAAAACATCCTGACGGACATAAGATTGTTCTTGAGTGTCAGCAAGACATTGGCGAAAGTACGATGCGTACGATTGCCATGGATGGAACCGACGGGTTGTATCGTGGTATGGAGGTTGAAAATACAGCTCAGCCGATTTCCATGCCTGTAGGCGATGAAATCAACGGAAGGCTTTTTAACATCACCGGATCAACCATTGATGGGTTGCCGGACATTAACCCTAAAGAGCGCCGGCCTATTCACAGCGAACCTCCTAAATTCGACCAGCTTTCCACTTCCGAAGAAGTGCTTTACACCGGAATTAAAGTAATCGACCTTGTGGAGCCTTACTCTAAAGGAGGTAAAATTGGTTTGTTTGGTGGTGCGGGTGTTGGTAAAACCGTTCTTATCCAGGAGCTGATTAACAATATTGCATTGAAATACCAGGGGCAGTCGGTTTTTGCCGGTGTGGGTGAACGTACCCGTGAAGGAAATGACCTGCTCCGCGAAATGATTGAAGCAGGAATTATCAAATACGGCGATAAGTTTATTGAATCGATGGAAAAAGGCGGCTGGGATTTGTCCAGTGTTGACGCCAAAGCGCTCCAGGATTCCAAGCTTGCCATGACCTTTGGTCAGATGAATGAGCCTCCGGGAGCCCGTGCCCGTGTCGCCCTTTCTGGACTGACGCTTGCTGAGTATTATCGTGATGGTGATGAGAAATCCGGTGGTCGTGATATCCTTTTCTTTATCGACAATATTTTCCGTTTTACGCAGGCCGGATCTGAGGTTTCAGCGCTTCTCGGAAGGATGCCCTCAGCGGTAGGTTATCAGCCGACTTTGGCTACCGAAATGGGCTTGATGCAGGAGCGGATTACATCCACCACCCGTGGTTCTATTACTTCGGTTCAGGCGGTGTATGTGCCTGCCGATGACCTCACCGACCCGGCGCCGGCGACGACTTTTGCACACCTCGATGCCACAACCGTTTTGAGCCGTAAAATTTCGGAGCTCGGTATTTATCCGGCGGTAGACCCGCTCGATTCCACCTCAAGAATCCTGACTCCTGAAATCGTTGGAGATGACCATTACAAAACCGCACAGCGTGTGAAGGAGATCCTTCAGCGTAACAAGGAACTTCAGGATATTATTGCTATCCTTGGTATGGAAGAACTTTCGGAGGAAGACAAACTGGTGGTGCACCGCGCGCGCCGTGTACAGCGTTTCTTGTCGCAGCCTTTCTTTGTGGCCGAACAGTTTACCGGTCTCGAAGGAAAGTTCGTCTCCATTGAAGACACAATTAAAGGATTTAAGATGATTATGGACGGTGAAGTAGATGAGTATCCTGAAGCGGCATTCCTGCTGGTTGGTACTATCGAAGAAGCTATCGAAAAAGGAAAGAAAATCCTTTCTGAAAACGAATAATTATGAACGTAGAAATTATCACACCCGACCAAACCATTTTTGAGGGTGAAGCCACACTGGTGCAGCTTCCCGGAGTAGATGGTTTGTTTGAAATACTGAATAACCACGCGCCCATGATTTCGGCCCTGGGCAAAGGAAAAGTTAAGGTGAAAAAAACCGATGATTCGCTCGACTTTTTCGAAATCAGTGGCGGCGTGTTAGAGGTGAAAAACAATAAAATACTCGTTTTGGCAGAATAAAAAAACGAGTTTTAATGAGCCAAAAAAGGGCGGTACTTCTGAAAGTACCGCCCTTTTTCTTTGCTCCCTTTTAGTCGACATATTTTTCTTTTTCCATGGAATTATATGGAATGGACATGTGGCTTTGCACAATATACCATTTGCCTTCAATTTTTTCCAGCACTCCGGTAAATCTGACCCCTTCAAAGCGCTTGGCCACGCCTTGCGTGGTGGTGTAGTTGTAATTCATAATTTGAGAAAACCAAGCCGTGTTGCCATCGCAGTCAAGATTGATTTTTTGGTCGGAGGCCGAAAGATAAGCTTCTTCAAACATCTCAAACTGTTGTAAGAAAGTGTTTCTGATTTGAGTCCAGCCCTGAAGCTTCTCATCTGAATCGGTGCCGTAAATCACGATGTCCTCTTTCGGTGCCCAGATCTCTTTAATCAAATCAATGTTTTTTGTTTCATTGGCGATGATGTGCTTTTCAAGAACAAGCTGAATGTTTGAGATTTCTTCGTCTCTGTTGCATTGTTCCTGACAGCCTGTTATAATAGCCGCAGTGACGATAAAAAGAATGTAGATTTTTTTCATGATTTCCCGCTTTTAAATGTTTGCTTACAATATACTAAATCTTTTATCCGTAAACAAATTTCAGTCGATCAAAATTTGACTGCTCCAGGGTATACCACAAAGATTTGATTGTCCCGTAACGAATTAGACTTTCGGAAAGTAAAGGGTGAAAGTGCTTCCTTTTCCGGGCTCGCTACTCACCTCTATGGTGCCGTTATTCTTTTCAAGAAACTCTTTTACTAAAACCAGTCCCAGGCCTGTGCCTGATTCATTATTTGTTCCTTTGGTCGAGATGTTTTTATCCAGACGAAACAGATTATCAATGGTATCCTGGCTCATGCCAACCCCGGAGTCTTTGAAGCGCACAACAATGTGATTTTCTTGTTTTTCGAATAGCAGGCTTATCTTTCCTTCTTCAGGAGTAAACTTGATGGCGTTTGACATCAGGTTTCTGAAAATGGTGGTAAGCATATATTTGTCGGCATGAATGAAAATATCTTTATCACCTGAGATATCAACAGCTATGTTTTTCTCTTCAAACGAATACCGGTACAGATTCCATATTTCTTTTGAAATTTGGTGCAAATAGACCTGTTCTGGCTCTATACTCATTCGTCCAAGCTGCACTCTCGACCATTGAAGGATATCCTGCAAAAGGCGAAATGTTTTGCGGGATGAATAATTGATGTTTTGGATAATCTCTTTCTTTTCTTCTTCATCCATTTCATCGTAATCGTTATCAAGTATTTCGACAAAACCCAGTATAGCATTAAAGGGCGATTTCAGGTCGTGCGCGATAATGGAAAAGAATTTGTCCTTCGATTCGTTGAGCTCCTTCAGCTCCTTTTGTGCGGTGCGCAAATCGCGTTCTGTGGCTTTAAGGTCGGTAATATCGGTGGCTACCCCAACCACTCCTGTTTCGTCAGGCAAAGTAACCGGAGCCAATTTATAGAAGTAGTCTTTTTCATGCCCTTCATGATTTTCATGCTTCTCAAAAGTAATGGTTTTCTTGTTTTTCATTACAGACTGTATCTGAGGCTCTATTTGAAGCACCTTGCAGCTTATGTTTTTACCAAAAAAGCTTTCGGTGTGGGGATAGGATTTAATGTGCTCCTCGAAGGCATGATTGCTTAAAACACATTCCATTTTTTCGTTGGCAAAAAACAAGGGGTGCGGCAATCCCTCAATAATCTGCTTGACAAAATCGAGCTTTTCCTGCTTTAGCTGTTCTTCCCGTCGCTTTCTGAACTTGGAGGAGGTGGATTCGTAAGAATAAACGGCAGCAATGATGAGTATAATAACAAGAAAGGCGCCATAGCGGGCCTTGAGGTTGTTTTTTATTTGAGTAATGTGCCAAACCGGCGTCCTTGAAATGAGAACCCAGCTGCGGTATTGGCTTTCGTTAAGGTCTACGGCTGTAAACAGCCTGAAAAGGCCCTGCTCTGTTGTAACAGGAAAACGAAAGGTCTGGAAAGAAAAGATTCCTTCTGAAGGAGAATAAATGCTTCCTGATAGCGATTCATTGATGGCTTTCCATGCTTCCGGATATTCGTTTTGTAATCTGAATTCTTTTCGTTCAGGAATCATAAAATCCCACTCTTTTGATTTATTATGATGTTTTAGGTAGTATCCGTCACGGTTAACAAGAATGAAATGGGTGTTTTTATCTTCAACAGACGCGCTTAAATCATCTAAAAGGTTTTTGGCTGCATAGTTTACTACAATAATACCGACCCTGCTCTTATCCCAGTCGATAAGCGGAGAAGAAAACCTGAGGGTTGGTCGCAGCGGCACTTCGATTTTCTTGTTTTCCTTATTTAAATCCAGCGGGCTGATAAATATTTTGTTTTCTTTTAGATGGATGGTTTGCTTAAAATAATACCTTTCGCTTTTATCCTGTAAATCAGGTTTTGTTGTGATTGAATTGTTTTCAATCCGGATTCTTTCATGCCCTGTAGAGTCGATGTAACGTATTTTATAATACATCGGTTTGCTGGAAGCCATCAGCTTCAACCCTTTCGAGTGGAAAGGATCAACGCTTTTAAAGCGGTATAAAGTGTCGGCAATTTTATGAAACTTAGAGAGCAGGGCAACATCAGAGATTATGGCTTCAAGTCTGCTTTGAAGCTTATTTCTTTCGAGCTTAAGAATTTCCGTTTTATTATCCTGTATTTCCTGAACCCTTGAATTGAAATCGTTGTAGGTAAAAATAGTGATAATGACTACAGCCAACGTGCTAATAATCAAAAACCGCAGAAAGAAGCCCTGTATAAAACCTTTGTCTTGTTTCAAATTCACCTCCTGATTTGTAAAGGTAGCGAAAATGGCATATGAATAAACAGACATATGTAAGATTAATTTTCCGGAAAGCAATACAGATGTGATGAGTAATGTATGATTAACGATTGTTCAGAGGTATTCTTCCGCAAAGGATACCGGCGAATACGTTGAACAAATTTGATTGTTTTAAACTTTTTGCGATGAGGGAAATTTGTAGAATTAGAAAGAAGAGATTATGAGCGCCATACTGGCATTTTTACCCATATTTCTGACCATTGTTTTGATGACCGGATTCAACTGGTCGGCCAAAAGAGCACTGCCATTGGCCTTGTTTGTGGCAGTATTGGTTGCAACATTCCGGTGGGGCATGGAAATACAGCATGTATTGGGATATACCATTTTTGGATTTTTGAAGGCATTTGATATCCTGATTATCATTTTTGGGGCCATACTTATTTTAAATACGCTCAAGCTTTCCGGAGCGATGACGACTATAAACAATGGCTTTAACGGAATCACCACCGATCGGCGTATTCAGGCCATTATTATCGGGTTTATGTTTGGAGCATTTATCGAGGGAGCCGCCGGTTTTGGAACCCCGGCAGCGCTTGCCGGACCCTTGCTGGTGGGGCTTGGTTTTCCGCCGCTGGCTGCGGCTCTTGTTGCACTCATTTTTAACACTGTTCCGGTGCCATTCGGTGCGGTGGGAACACCCATTTTCGGCGCAATGAGCACACTCGAATCGAACCTCGCAGAGGCGGGAGCAAATCCGGAAACGTTTAAACTGGCACTGACAGAATGGGTTGCCCTGCCCAATGCTATTGCCGGGATATTTATTCCGCTGTTGGGACTGATGATTATGACGCGGATGTTTGGAAAGGAAAAATCCATTAAACCAGCGCTGGCGGTAGCTCCTTTTGCGATTTTTGCCGGCCTGGCGTTTATGGTCCCTTTCGTACTGATTGCTTTGGTTTTTGGTCCGGAGCTGCCTTCGCTGGTAGGCGCTTTTATTGGGTTAGGCATTGTTGTGCTGGCCGCAAAGCACGATTTTCTGGTGCCCAAAAAGAAATGGGACTTCCCCGAGCAGTCTGCCTGGCCGGAGATATGGCGCTCCAATACTGATACCGGAAGCACAGGCCAGGCGAAAATGTCCCTCCTCAAGGCGTGGGCTCCTTATCTTTTGATTGCGATAATCCTGGTGGCTACACGTATTCCGGCATTCGGACTAAAAGAAATTCTTACCAATCAAACACTGTCATTAAACAACGTGGCGGGCATTGCAGGGCTTGATTATAACTTGCAATGGGCTTACCTTCCCGGAACCATTCCTTTTATGCTCGTAGCCCTCATAACCCACCTGATGCATAAAATGAATCTTAATGAAGTAAAGCGGGCCTGGTCGCTCACTTTTAAACAAATCAGCGGGGCGGCCATTGCTCTTCTGGCAGGGGTGGGACTTGTACAACTGATGCTGAATTCCGGAACCAACAGCAGTGGCATGGACAGTATGCTCACCACGCTCGCAGAGGCGGCGGCTTCGATATCCGGTGAGGCTTACCCGTTTTTTGCCACTATCATAGGCATGCTGGGCACCTTCATGTCTGGCTCGGCAACAGTATCAAATATCCTTTTCATGTCGTTCCAGTATGAGACAGCATCCATCCTTGGGTTTCCCGAAATTCTTATCCTCTCCATGCAGGGAATTGGTGCCGGGATAGGAAACATGGTCTGTGTTAATAATGTGGTTGCCGTTGCTGCTACAGTGGGTTGTATTGGTGCAGAAGGAAAGATTATCAGAACAAACGCATTGCCGGCACTCATTTATTATTTATTGATAACCCTCATTGTTGGATTCTTGATTTACAGTGGGTTCGCGCCGCAATAAAAATTCCCTGTCTATCATTTCCTGCATAATAGAATTAAGGAAAAATCCGACCTGTTTTTAAGGGAAAGAGCTATCATATTTCCAAAAAAATATCGAATATTTGCCGCTCTTTTTAAAACATGTTTCAACCAAGCAATTAAATACAGGTGAAACATAATAAAACAGGCTAAAGCATTAGATTAATGAGAGGAAAATATATCCTGGTTTTCGTATTTCTGTACCCGGTTTTTCTGCTTTCGCAGGAAAATGAATATGATTTAACTCTGAGTGGTTTTGTTTCTTACGAAACGGTTTTTGATACGCGCCAAACGGTAACAGCACGCGAGGGAGATGTATTGCTCTATCCCTCCCCGGTGGTAAAAGACCTTAACGGGAAGGATATTAACGGGCAATCCAGTTTTAATATGTTTAGCATCCACAGCCGCTTGCGGACCAAGGTTTCCGGGCCTCAAGTGCTTGGGGCAGAATCGAGCGCGCTGGTGGAGGTGGATTTTGCAGGAACCACCAACTCAGTGATGAGTATGATGCGCCTGCGCCATGCGATTATTAAACTCGACTGGGAGAAAAGCTTATTGTTGGCCGGACAGTACTGGCATCCGCTGTTTGTTACCGGTAGCTACCCGGAGGTGTCGAGCTGGGGCGGCGGACTGCCTTATGCCATCCTGTCCAGAAATCCGCAAATCAGGTTTAAGCACCACTTCGGGCAACACTTTTTCGGAAGTATCACCGTATTGGGACAACGCGATTTTGCCAGCCCGGGCCCAAACGGACCCTCATCCGAGTACCTGAGGAATTCTTCAAAACCAGAATTGGATTTGCACCTCGAATATCATAAAAATGGTTTGAAACTTGGAACCGTTCTCGGATATAAAGAGGTTAGACCAAGGCTTCAGGATGAAAACGGCCAGGCGGTTGATGAAACACTCGGTTCTGCTTTCGGAAGCGTTTATGCAAGAAAAGACTGGAGCAACTTCACTGCCAAAGTAAAAGCGGTTTACGGTGAAAACCTGTATAATTTCCTGATGCTTGGTGGCTATGCTTCATACCAGGGAGGGAATGCCGGTGAGCTGGAATATTCGAATTATGAAACGGGATCGGTCTGGACAGAGCTGATTTATAACAAGAACCAGTTTATTTATTCCCTGTTTGCAGGATACACAGAGAATATGGGGGTAAACAGAACCGCAGAAGAGGGTCTGGATCTGGTTAACAAATTCGCAAGGGGAACAGATATTGCCTACGCTTACCGCATTTCACCGCGTCTTGGATACAGAGTGAAAAAATTCCTGATAATGGGTGAGATCCTCAGGGATGTGGCTGCTTACGGAGAAGCACAGCCCGATGGAGAAGTATTGGATGCAGAAGAGGCAACTAACATTAGAGTGCAGCTTCATCTTAAATATAGTTTTTGATTCATTGGAATTTTTGAATTCATGTTGATTGTTGAGAAGGCGCCTTGTTTTGGGCGTCTTTTTTATAGTCAAAACCTTACACGAAGTGGATCTAACCAATTTGCCTGTAGAGCTTATTCAGCATTTTTTGTGCGGTATTTTTAAAGCCGGGCGTTCCTTTGGGGAGTTGGTCTTCAATAACGGCGGCAAGTTCAGGCTTAAGGTCAGGTTCGGCCTCAGAGATGTCGTAAAGTATTTTCATCGAAAACATTTTAACAGCGGTGGGCCTTTCAGGATCCATCAGCCAGCGGAAGCTCAGGTCAGCTAAAATACCGTGATGCTCCTCTTCAAAACCTCCCATCCATAACATTTTCAGGAAGTGCCTACGAAGCGAATCGTTGGGAACCTCAGGAAGTCGCTTGGCCATCGCCGGAAGATAAGGCTTTATCACTTCAGGATGCTCAAGAAAACAATGCTCCAATGCCCATGCTGCCACCCTCGAAATATAGTTTTTTTCATGACTGGTGAGCTGCCATAGTTCATCGCGGCAACTTTCACTTTCGTAGGCCATCTTTGCCAGTTGCCTGGCATTATCCACTCCGGGATGCATTTCAATCAATTCTGTCAGATTCATTTTTCTGGTTTCATCGGTTTTTTAGCTGCTGCGATAAAAATAGGACAAAAATGGACAATTTGCTACTTTTGTGGGATGGAGGATAAGCTATACTTTTCGCTGGACGATTTTAACTCGATGAGCAAGTCAACGCTCATCGATAACCTGGGGATTGTCTTTACGGGTTTGAGTCCGGAGTTTCTGAAAGCGGAGATGCCGGTTAATGACAAAACCATTCAACCATTCAAAATTTTGCATGGCGGTGCTAATCTCGCTCTCGCCGAAACAGTGGGCGGAGCTTTGTCTGCAATGGTGATGAATCCGGAGGAGTATTTGGTAAAGGGAATGGAGATAAATGCCAACCACGTGCGCAGCGTACCACACGGAAACAAAGTCATCGCAACAGCTACATTCCTCCATCGGGGAAAAAACAGCCACATTGTACAAATTGCTATTCGCGATGATGAAGACAACCTCGTATCCATCTGTCGCCTGACCAACTTTATTCAACGTAAGGAAAACGCACAGGATGCCTGAAAAACTGATTCAATACTGCCTTGAGAATAACATGGCTTTTGCTTTCTGGCGCTATCCGGGAGGGGAATTAAAAGGGGTTTTTGCAAACCATGCTGTTCCTTTGCAATCCGGGAAGGATCCTAAGGGGCATGGATTCACGGTGGCTCCCTTTTATGCTGAAGATAAGCTGCCGGCATATTTTATTCGCGCTATAAAAACGTATCCGGAAATATCTCAAATTGATGATATTAAAACACTTTCGGGTCATCCTCCTAAGGACAATGCCGCCCCTCATATTACCACCAGGAAAGAATATTTTGAGGCTTTCAAACAACTGAAAGCGGCTATCGATGAAGGGAAGTTAGAAAAAGTTGTGCTTTCCCGAACCCGTGAAAGCAATGCCATAAATTTAAAAGTGGCGGGAAAAATGTTTGTACTGCTCGAAAAAGCCTATCCCAAAGCAATGGCTTACATTTTTAATATCCCGCAAAGGGGTTGTTGGATGGGAGCTACACCCGAAATTTTATTGTCGAAACAAGGGCAGGGTTATGAAACCGTATCTGTGGCCGGAACGCGTGCTGCCGAAAGTAAAGTGGAGTGGACAAAAAAGGAGGAGCATGAACAGGGCGTGGTTTCAACGTTTATCGAAAGAATATTGCATGCCAATGATATCAAGCACTTTGGAAAGAAAGGGCCTGAAAATTTCACCGCCGGAAATGTGGTTCACCTGAAAACATCTTTCAGTATTCCCGAAAATCAGATTTCGGGCAAAGCACTTACTGTAGCCCGTGCCTTGCATCCAACTCCTGCTGTATGTGGTATTCCGCGAAACAAATCCAGGAAACTGATAAAGAAAGCAGAGAAACATACACGTGGTTTTTACAGTGGGTTTTTAGGTGAAGTGGATTTTGGGAAACAAGAAGTGAATCTTTTCGTAAACCTACGGTGTTTACAGGTGTTTAATGACCGATCTGTGCTTTATGCCGGGGGAGGATTGACCAAAGGCTCTGAGGCGGAGAAAGAGTGGGAAGAAACGCAGGAAAAGACGCGTACCTTACTAAATGTTGCAGAAAAGATTAAATAATGTATTCTGATAAAGAGATTGTTAACAGGGTGGTGGCCTTATTGGCTGCCAAAGGAGTTCATCATGTGGTCATATCTCCGGGCTCGCGCAATGCGCCACTGATTAAGTCGCTCACAGCCCATCCCGATATTCATTGTCACAGCATTGTGGATGAGCGTTCGGCCGCCTACTACGCTTTGGGGATGAGTCTGTCTTTGAAGGCTCCGGTTGCAATCACCTGCACTTCAGGAACAGCCATGCTCAATTACGCGCCGGCTTTATCCGAGGCATTTTATCAGCGTGTGCCGCTAATTGCACTGACGGCTGACCGTCCGGGAGAATTACTTGATCAGCGTGAAGGACAGGCTATCAGGCAAAGTAATGCTTACCATAGTTTTATCAAATTCGAAGCGACCTTGCCACAGGAACCATTGGATGAAGACAGGCTGTGGTATGGCGAGCGGCTGATTGCGGAGGCTATCAACCAGGCTGTTACACCGGCTAAAGGTCCGGTGCACCTGAATATTCCTTTGCGGGAACCTCTGTATGGGGAGCAGGAAACTATTAATCCGGCCAAAAATATTGCGATGAGCTATGCTGATAAGCAGTTGAGTCAGAAAGAAGTGATTAATCTCGCTAAAGACTGGAACACAGCAAAGCGGGTAATGATTCTTACAGGGGTGTTAATGCCCGACAGTGAGCTGGAAAAGCTATTGGTAAAAGCCTCAGAGCAGCCCAACACAGTGGTTTTAACGGAGCGCACCTCCAACCTTTTTCACCCGGATTTTCATCACTACATTGACCGCTCGTTAAATACGATGCCAGCCAATGAGGTGGAGACATACCAACCTGATCTGTTGATAACGATAGGTACCGATGTGGTGTCGAAGCAAATAAAAGCTTTCCTGAGAAAGCACAAACCCGTAAGCCACTGGCATATCGATGACGGAAAACAGCACACCGATACCTACAAGAGCCTGACCCGGGTGGTACCTGTGTCACCTTTGATCTTTCTTCAGTCGGTACTACCTCATTTAAACCCAATTGAATCAGATTATAGAGAAAAGTGGGGTGGACTTGAGTCATGTGGCCAGAGAGTACATGATCGATATCTTGATAATTCGGGATGGTCAGACCTGAAAGCGTTCAAAAGTCTTATGGAAGATATATCTGTTCCAGGTGTGCTGCATCTCGGAAACAGCACACCTGTACGATATGCCATGCTTTTTGCACCAAAACAAGGGGTAAAATATATGGCCAACAGAGGAACCAGCGGTATTGATGGCATTGTCTCCACCGCTGCAGGATATGCCGCTCAATCTGATGAAATCAATACAGTTATCACCGGCGATGTGAGTTTTTATTACGACAGTAATGCCCTGTGGAATAAGAACCTCCCGAAAAATCTCCGAATTATCGTCATCAACAACCAGGGCGGAAGCATTTTCAGGATTATTCCCGGGCCGGCAACCACAGGTCAAATGGAAGAATATTTTGAAACGAAGCAAACATTTGAGATAGAAAAAATGGCGGCCGTTTTTGGACTGAAATACTATTATTGCGATGAACAAACCGGGCTAAACGACGTTCTTAGAATAATTTACAAACCACACGAAAGTCCCGTGATTCTGGAAATAAAGACTCCCGGCGAAAAGAATGATGTGGTGCTCAAAGATTATTTCAAACAATTAAAAGGATAGATATGAGTGCAACAAGAGAATGGAAACAACTAAAGGAATATAACGATATTCGATTTGAGTTTTTTGAAGGAATTGCAAAAATCACCATCAATCGTCCGGAAGTACGAAATGCTTTTCGTCCGCAAACCGTTAATGAAATGATTGATGCCATGCATCACAGTCGCGAAAATAATGACATCAATGTGGTGGTTTTCACCGGTGAGGGCGATAAGGCTTTCTGCTCGGGGGGTGACCAGAATGTGAAAGGAAAAGGCGGATATATCGGCGAAGACAAAGTGCCACGCCTCAACGTGCTGGATCTTCAACGCATGATTCGCTCCCTTCCCAAGCCGGTTATTGCGATGGTTAATGGCTACGCCATTGGTGGCGGGCATGTGCTTCATGTGATGTGCGATCTCTCCATCGCTTCAGAAAACGCCATCTTCGGGCAAACCGGACCTAAAGTAGGAAGCTTTGACGCTGGATTCGGATCGTCTTACCTGGCACGCCACGTGGGCCAAAAGAAAGCGCGCGAGATTTGGTTCCTGTGCCGTCAGTATTCCGCTAAGGAGGCCGAGGAAATGGGTATGGTCAATAAAGTGGTGCCGCTCGACGAGCTCGAAGATGAGGTGGTTGACTGGTCTAAAACTATGATGCAGCGCTCGCCTATGGCCCTGCGCATGATAAAGATGGGACTGAATGCCGAACTGGATGGCCAGGCAGGGATTCAGGAGCTGGCAGGAAACTCCACGCTACTCTATTATCTGACAGAAGAAGCCCAGGAAGGAAAGAATGCATTCCTGGAAAAGCGTGACCCGGATTTCCATAAGTATCCGAAGTTCCCGTAAGGTGTTAGCACGAGAACAATTCTTATCACAAGATGTTAATAAGATCCCGTTAAAACGATATATCAGGCTTTTAACGGGATATTTATTAATTTAGCGCTCGATTTATGTCAAAGGTTAAAGATTGGATAGAAGCTTTCAGGCTAAGAACACTGCCGCTGTCGCTTTCCAGCATTGTTTTGGGAAGCTTTTTGGCGTACTACAGCGGTTCGTTTAGCTGGGCAGTTTTTATCCTGGCCATGCTTACCACCCTTTTCCTTCAGATTCTTTCGAACCTGGCTAACGACTACGGTGACTCAAAAAACGGTATTGATAACGAAACACGTGTGGGGCCACAACGCTCGGTACAGAGCGGTTTGATATCCGCAAAAGCGATGAAGGCCATGGTCATTATTTTTTCTACGCTTTCGCTGATTTCAGGATCAATCCTGGTTTATGTTGGAACAAAAGGAGAAAACTTTCTCTTTACCCTCTTTTTTCTGATTCTCGGACTAATCGCAGTAGCTTCGGCCATAAAATACACAGTGGGGAAAAATCCTTACGGATACCGCGGACTCGGTGATTTGTTTGTGTTCGTGTTTTTCGGACTGGTAGCCGTGGGAGGTACTTTTTACCTGCACACCAACACTTTGCCTTTAGACATTTTCCTTCCTGCCACTTCCGTGGGATTGCTCAGTGTGGGCGTACTTAACTTAAACAATCTTCGCGACCAGGTGAGCGATAAAAACTCCGGGAAAAGAACCATGGTGGTGATTTTGGGTACCAAAAAGGCCAAAGTTTATCACATTGCACTCTTGTCGGGCGCTATTTTATCAGGAGTGATCTTTTCGCTGCTGCACTTCCACACACCCTTCCAGTTTCTCTACCTCATTACGCTGCCATTCCTGGTGCAACACATCCAGGAAGTGATGCACAACACCATTCCAAAGGAGCTCGATCCCGAACTGAAACGACTTGCGTTGACAACGCTGGTATTTGCCTTTACCTTTGGAATAGGGATTCTTTTTTAATGCTTAATTGATTTTCAGGCTTATTTCGTATATTTATTCAAACTATTGAAGAAGAACAAATGATTGATAATGAAATCCAGACAAATCTTGATAAAATCAGGCACTTGTTTAAAAAGCATCATGTGAAAACAGCTTATTTATTTGGGTCTGGAGTAAGAAACAAACTGAATAACCAAAGTGACATTGATTTACTTATTAGGCTTGACAATTCACTTGATCCTCTGGAAGCTGGTTCGAATTTATGGGAGCTTGAAGAGTCGCTTCAGGACTTGTTAAAACGAGATGTAGATTTGTTGACGGAACGCTCATTGAAGAATCCGTATTTCATTCAAGAAATAGACAATACCAAGGTTAAGATTTATGGATAAAGAAATTAGAATCAAAAAGCTATTGTTTGATATTCAGTCATGCATCGAAAACATAGAATCTTACATTGGAGAGAGTAAAAAATTTAATGATTACTCAAGCAACCATTTGCTTCAGGATGCTGTTGAGAGAAACCTAATCACAATTGGAGAGGCAATTAATTCTTTGTTGAAGGAAGATAACAGCATTCCAATATCTAATGCCCGAAGAATCGTTAATGCTCGAAATAAATTAACTCATGGCTACGATGAGATAGAAAATGTACAAGTTTGGAGTATTATTGTTAAGGATATCCCTGTATTGAAAAAAGAAATTAATAGTTTGCTCGTTGATTAGATGTATGCTAAAAGCCCGATATTTCAAACACACGCTAAAATTTAAACGCCCGGCCGGAACCTCACGCGGAACATTGCTTGAAAAGGATACCTGGTTTGTGATTGTTGAAGACACCGCAAATCCTGAAAATCGAGGCATTGGCGAATGCAGTCCGCTGAAAGGATTAAGCTGTGACGACCATCCTGATTATGATAATAAACTCGCTGAGGTGTGTGAGAATTTTCATGAAACAAAGCCAGGGCACTTAAAAGACTGGCCATCCATTCGTTTTGGAGTGGAGATGGCTTTAAAAGACCTCTCTGCAGAGGGTCAGCATATCCTTTTCCCATCACCATTTACGCGTGGTGAAAGATCGATGAAAATCAACGGCCTGATTTGGATGGGCTATAAGCAATTTATGCGGCAGCAGATTGACAAGAAGCTTGAGGATGGATTTGATTGTCTGAAAATGAAGATTGGCGCTATCGACTGGCAGTCGGAGTTGGAATTGCTTAATAATATCCGCAAACATTACAGTGCTGAAACCCTGGAGCTGCGCGTGGATGCAAACGGGGCATTTGCTGTAAAAGATGCCCCAAGAAAACTGGAAGAACTCAGCAAGCTCAAAATCCATAGCATAGAACAACCCATCCGGCAAGGGCAAGCAAAGGAAATGGCAGCACTGTGCAAAAACACACCCCTTCCGATAGCACTGGATGAAGAGCTTATCGGCATCCACAACTGTGAGGAGAAAACTCACCTGATAGATGAAATAAGGCCACAGTATATTATCTTGAAACCAAGTTTAGTAGGTGGCTTCGAAAGCAGTGAGGAGTGGATAGACATTGCCGAACGCTTCAACGCCGGATGGTGGGTGACAAGTGCGCTGGAGTCGAATATCGGGCTGAATGCCATTGCGCAGTGGACCTACACTCTAGGAAACAGCATGCCACAAGGTTTAGGAACAGGGCAGCTTTACACGAACAATATTTCTTCGCCCCTCGATATTGCCTCTGGGCAGATTTGGTATCGTCCTGACAAGAACTGGGAAATTGATTTTTTAAACATTTAATCATGTACAACACGCTTACCATCAACGGAGAAAAGTATTCGGCGAAAGCCTTACTGGAAAAAAGCCGACGGACTATATTAGATCCTGAACAGCCTGAATGGTATCGTGACATTTTTGAATTCATTTTAGACTGGCTGGAGAAGGACGACCTCGAAGTAACTACCTCGGGAACCACCGGAGAACCTTCAGTCATGACCTTCCCCAAATCTGCTTTTGTCGCTTCTGCTAAACGTACGATTAGTTTTTTTAACCTGAACCCCGGCGATCGTGTTTTGCTGTGTTTACCGGCAAAATATATCGCAGGAAAAATGATGATTGCCCGGGCGCTGGTGGGCGGACTCGATCTGTGGATAACACACCCCAAAACCAATCCCTGGAAAGATTGGAACAAACCGGTGAAGTTTGTTCCGGTGGTGCCTTTGCAGTTAAAAAGCCTTGTGCAGTATCCTGAAAAGGAAGCTCTTTTTGAAACCATTTTGGTAGGAGGAGCAACCATCGATCATTCGCTTGAAAGAAAGTTGCAGCGTTTCGGATCTACCGTTTTTCAAAGCTTTGGAATGACAGAAACACTGACACATATCGCGGTCAGAAGGGTCAACGGAGATAAGCCTTCCGATATCTATCGGGTGCTGGAAGGGTTCAGTCTTTCTGCCGATAAAGAAAACCGTTTGATTGTATCGGGCGATAACTTGTCAAAACCTTTTTACACCAACGATGTGGTTACGCTCAAAGATGAAAAACACTTTGTTTGGCATGGACGCTATGACGATGTGATTAACTCGGGAGGAGTAAAAGTTTTTCCGGAAGATGTGGAAAAGCAAATTGCCGGCATGATCTACAGGCGGTTTTTTATCGCCGGACTTCCTGACAAAGAATTTGGGCAAAGGGTAGTGCTGATTATGGAAGGAAAACCCATGGAAGAAAGCTGCACGGAAGCCCTTCTTAACCGGATAAGAATGAAGGTGGAGAAACACCATGCACCGAAAGACATTCTTTTTTTCGAAAAATTTTCGGAGACCGGTAGCGGAAAGATAAAACGGAAAGAAATCTTGCAGGAACTCAAATAAAAACAGGCTGCCTCATAATTTCATTTTGCTCGCTATTGAACTTCAGCGACTACCCCAATCCGCATTAGGAGGAGTCGCTGAAAGGCCTAAACCTCAATTATGAGACAACCCGTTTTGGTTTATTTTACAGCTTTCAGTGCCTTTTCTGATGCCTCCAGCGTAGGCTCAATGGCAATTGAATTGCCAACAGCGTGTTGCATCCACAACTGTGGAATGATGCGCCCTTTCGTGTAAATGAGCATTACTTCATCCGCAAAATCCTTTCCTTCGAGTTGTTTCTCTATCTGGAAATCGATGAGGTGCCCCAAAGGATAAGCCGAAAGGTAGAGCGGATTGTCGATCATGTGCGAATAAATCGCCAGGATGGGCTCGTCAGTGCTCCCGAAAACATCGGCATAGTATTTATTCCAAACCTCCTTTGCAATGCGTGTAACAGCCTCATTAAGTTCTGATGCACTCGCGTCAGGATTTGCATACATCCACTTCCACACCTTCATATCCACCAGCGAAACGCCCATGATTTCGTATGAAGACCACAGGTTATCCAGTGCCTGCAGGTGTGCTTTGTCAGGATTTTTTTCTTTCATCCCAAGCAGGCTTAAATCTCTTTTCTGAAAAATGAAGGCCAGTGCTTCTGTAAAAGCAGTGTTCGGAACGCCATTCAGCATGTAATAATCCACATCATGCAGCGTAATGGTTTGCTCTACGTTATGCCCGAACTCATGCACGGCGATGTTATAACCTTTGTAATCCATCCCATCTTCACCAATACGAGTGCGCAAGTGAGCCACATCGCTGCGCATTTCGGCACCCCAGGCATGGCCTGCACCACGTGCCGGATCAACCACAATTTTCGAGGCAATCTCATGAGCCTTGTCATTCGCAAATCCAAGTTGAATAAGCATATCCGGCAGGGCCGCCTCAAAGGCTTTTGGGTTTGGGTATCGCTCAGATACTATTTCGTCGAGTTCGTCCTCCGAAATACTGCTGCGGGCTTTAAAGCCGTCATACCAGATGTCCCAGGGCTTTAGCTTTCTGCCCAGGCGCTGTTCGATAAGTTTACCGGTTTCCCTGATGACTGGTGAAGAAACGAATTCGGTAAAAAGCTTCTCCACATCCGATTGTGTGATCTCATAATCGCCCTCAAACTTACGTTGAATAAACGATTCATAGTTCGGATAATAGCCATCTGCCTTCTTCATCACCTTGAAGTTCTTCAGCAAGGTAGCATAACGTGTATCGGGCTCCGGAGTTGCCTCCAGCTTTTTACCTTCACTCACCAATTCATTTGTGTATGGATTCCATAACAGCTCGCCTTTATTGATGACCTCTGTGGGGATTGACTGATCGATAATGCGCTTCATCACAGCATATATCATCTTTTGATTTTCGAGCCCTGCTTTATCATTGGCATATTGAGATTTTAGTTCATCGCGCAGTCCCCAGTGCGTGATAAGCTTGAGCGATTCAGGAAAAGGACGGTTATTGTTCTCGTCCACCAGCTTGCCCATAAAAATGTTGTATTCTGAAATATACGTGTCGGCAGCTGTCAGCGTAGAAGAGATTTCCTGTTTTAGTCCTGCCGGAATGCGGGCGGTGAACAGATCTCCAAGGCGGGCATAGGCCCATTGCTTTCGCGTCCATTTCTGGCCTTGCTCTTCTTTCTCCGTTAGTGAATAGTAAGGAAAGTTGAGGGCCGTAATAAACCCGATTTTATTTCGATACAGATCTTCGGTAAGGTGCGACATGGCATTGAAGCTGCCAAACATCATGTCAATGTCGCTGATGGGTGGTCCGGCAAGATGAAGCGGTTCTTTGAGCAGCACGTCAATCTCATGGAACTTTCCCCATAAAACCTCCATATTTCTTGAGATTCGGTTAAACATCATGTCAAGGTCAGGCCCTTGCCCAACAAAATGATTGGTACAGAAAAGTTTGAAATCCGCAGGGCTTCCATCTATTTCGCGCCACAGAGAGGCTGCCTGCGACACGCCCCTTTCAATTCGGAATTGTTCCGTAGTACCATGCTTTTCGATCAATGTACTTTTAACTTGTTCCACCACTGAAGGATCAATTGTTTTGTTCATCGTTGTTGTTGCTTTGGCGCCGGCAAGAATCAAAAACGCCGAAACCAATATTAGCAGTTTTCTTCTCATAGTTTTGTTTTTTATGCAGTTAGAATAATGAAAACAAGTAAAATCGTGTAAACAGTCCGGCAATATCCTTTTTCAGGAAAAGGAATTATTCCGTGTTTCACAAAAATACACAGCTAAGATTGATTAAAGAAGGTGCATTGATTTATTTCCTTGCAATAATCCACACCGCATGCACAATGCCCGGAATATAACCCAGGATTGTCAGCAGGATGTTTATCCAGAAATCTTTACCGATGCCCACTTGTAAGAACACCCCGAGTGGTGGTAAAATGATTGCGAAAATGATACGTACTAAATCAGCCATGTTTTCTACTTTTGATTTCCCTTAGCTAAAAAGTTAAATCCCAGCGAAAAAGGAATAAAGTGCATTAAAAGCTTATCGGCGCTGAACCCGTTGTATACCATCAGGAATACGGAAAGGACCGCAATTAACAGGCCTGCAAGTGCTGATGTCTGGCTTTTCTTAACAAAACCTCCGGCCAGCAACATAAAGGTGAAAACAACAAAAGCTGCCGCAATGAAGTAGCCTGGTCCATTGAAGGAGAAGGTCATAAAAGTGTCGAAGTAATTTACATAAGCATACACGGCCATTGCAATACGCAAAAACCACGAGGCAATGGGTGAAGCACTTTTTAATGGATTCATAGTTTGAAATTTTTGTGAAGAAAGTAAAAATATCTGAAATCAGCACAAAACCAACTTTATTTAATCGCTCTAATCATATGCAGAAATACTTTAATCAGGAGTATATCAGTTTTGTCCGTGTATCCTGAAGTGCACTGTCTGTTCCAAAAACAAAAACCGTATCTCCCACATGCAGCCGGGTATTTCCGTGCGGAAGATCCATTACATCATCATGCTTGAAAAGTAAAAACGAAACATCCGGATGCAGTGGCATTTCTTTAATCTGAACATGGTCGTAGTTGGGATTGGTCATGGTGACCTCTTCGATGTTGAAATTCTCAAACGTTTCCACCAAAGCCCGGTAGGCGGTTGGACGAAGAATGTGGTTTTCGAGCGCTGTGGCCAGGGTGCGTGTTACATCCAGAAACTTTACTTCCATGTAGTTGAGTTGCTCTTCCAGCTTCTGACTGTTCGATTTGGTGATAATTTTTTCGTGATGCAGCTCCTTTCGCAGGAAGCGACTGATTTTAAGGTTAAGATCATTGTTGGGAGTAAGCACCACCACATGGTCGCTGTGTTTTAGCCCTGCTTTTTGGTACACTTCACGGTAAAGGCCGTTACCGTAAATCGCCATCAGACCTTTCTGTATAATTTCCCGGTAACGGAAATTGTCCGACTCGATAATGACCGACTTTTTCCCGTGCATTTTCAGTCGCCGCGCCAGCAATACGGCCGTGCTGCTTCCTCCCACAATGATTGTTTTATCGCCTTGCAGCGGATTGCGAAGGGCAATCTGGTTGTAAAGCACCGGCGACAGCAAGCAGGTGATGACGGCCATCAGGATGAATACTGCATTAGTCTGCTCAGAAATAATATCCAGATCGAGCCCGATGGTGGCTGCGGCAATAATCAGGCTGAGGCGCGACGATAAAAGGATTCCTGCGGCAATGGATTTTCGCCATCCAAACTGTTTTTTGAGAATGAGCGCCGGCAGGATTTTCACAGCATACAAGGTCAGCAGGATTAAGACCAGGAAGGTAAATACCGATCCGTCTATCTTACTGATGGCAGTAGCATCGAAACGCGCACCCACCATGATGAAGAAAATGGGAATAAAAAAACCATACCCTATTCCGTCTATTTTTTGCACCAGCAGATCGCGCTCCTTGTTGATAAACCCCGAGAGCAAAATCCCGCTAAGGAAAGCACCGAGCAGCATCACCTCTTCGCCCATCTGCTGCGAAAGCACCACAAAAGCTAAAATCAATAAAATTGTTCCGCGCACCTTAATCTGCGAGGCAGCATGTGACAGCTCGTAAATCAGTTTTTTAAAAATAGTGTTTCGGTTGATGCGCACTCCAAGGTAATAGAAAAGATAAAACGCCACAAACAGTAGTAAAACAAGGAAAATATTCCACTGAAAACCATGACGCAAAATGAAAGCTGTAAAGGTAAAAAGCAGGATGCTGAGAATATCAGCAATGGCGCTGCCGGTGATGAGCATCTGGCCGTAGAGTGTATCTGTTTCGCCGCTGTTTTTCAAAACGGGGAGAATAATACCCACCGAAGTTGTCACCATGATCAAAGCAAAATACCAGGTGTTTTTTATCTGAACAAGGTTGCTTAGCAGCAGCGCAGCAGCAAACGAAAGCAAGAGCGTCAGGAAAAAAATGATAAGCCCTGAAATCAATGGATTGGTCATCCATGACTGGAAACGGTCTTCTTTGGAGGGTAGGTTGAACCTGATTTTTTTGACATCGATCTCCAGGCCACTCTGAAACATCAACAGGATAAATCCCGAAAGGGCAGCAAAATTCAGGACATGCTCACTGGAGGTTGCCGAAAGGTCAAACAGGAAGTGACCAATAAAATATCCGGCAATCATTTCTGCCACCACAGTAGGTGCCCGCTTCAGGTTGAGCATATTCATCAGCATGGGTGTGGCCCAACCTATCGCCACCACAATGAGCAAAGGGAGATAATCAAAATCGAAAGAGATCGTTCCAACAACCATAAAACACCTTTTCCGTAACGAAAATAAAGATAATTTCTTTCGCAGAACATAGATTGGGATATTCTCAGCATGAAGTTGCACTTGCTGTATCAGAGATACTAACCGTTATGATATCAAACACGTGTGTATACAGGACTACCACAGAGCGTGTTGATATCAGCCAACCTTGCAGAGGCTCCCCTAAAGACCGTTATGATGCTTGCCCATGATACGGATGGTTTCCCACTGTCCGTTATGATATCAATCACGTGTGTATACAGGGCCACCACAGAGCGTGTTGATATCAGCCAACCTTGCAGAGGCTCCCCTAAAGACCGTTATGATGCTTGCCCATGATACGGATGGTTTCCCACTATCCGTTATGATACTTGCCCGTCATGTGGAGAGACCAGATCAGTCTGTGGTCATATCATCCGCAGCTGCGAAAACATCAACACAGTCCGTAATGGTAGCATCATAAGCTACGGATAAGCCTTCTTCAGGGTGAGGCAGGGTCATTGTTTTACGTGGACGACTTCCGGCAGCCTGCGGTAGTGTCGCTGAGCGCTGCAGGCATATCAAAACACTCCGGAGCTTCCCTTCGATATGAGAATTGTATGATCAAGGAAACTAAGCTATGCCCTTTCCAGCCTTGTTGTGGAGTTGCCGCAGCACGCGCAACAGTATTGTGATTGCCAATTCATGCTTTCTTTTACAGGATAGGCTTGCTATTGGCCTGTAAAAAATGCATTCTCCTTTTTAGAACAATCAGTACAAAATGGTTCAAAACAAAAAAGCAATTTGAGGCGTTAATAGTCTGAATCATCAAATATATTTCAATAACTAAATCTATCAGGCTTTGTTTCCAATTTCATCTAACATCGATACAAAATCTCAAACGTTTGCGGAGAATGCTGCAAAATATAGGGAGATAGTCAATCAATTTAAGGCGTCTCTGCGCGAGGCGCGTAAGGGAGGCGGTGAAAAAGCCACTGCACGTCATAAAAAACGGAAAAAGCTTCTGGCGCGCGAACGCATCGATCTGCTCACAGATCGCAACACCCCTTTTCTTGAATTGTCAACCCTGGCAGCCAACGGACAGTATGACGATCAGTTTCCCTCGGCTGGAATTGTTACCGGAATTGGGGTGGTTAGAGGCCGCGAAACCGTGATTATCGCCAACGATGCCACGGTTAAAGGCGGAACCTATGTGGCCGAAACCATTAAAAAGCATGTGCGCGCACAGGAGATTGCCCTGGAAAATCACTTGCCGGTGGTCTACATGGTGGATTCCGGAGGGGTTTTTCTTCCCGAGCAAGCCAATGTATTTGCGGATAAGCATGATTTCGGACGATTCTTTTTCAACCAGTCGCAGATGTCGGCGAAGGGCATTCCTCAGATTGCCATCGTGATGGGTTCCTGCACTGCCGGTGGGGCCTATGTTCCGGCCATGAGCGATGAAACAATCATTGTCAAGGAGCAGGGAACGATATTTATTGGCGGCCCGCCGTTGGTGAAAGCCGCTACCGGCGAGGATGTTCCGGCTGAGGAGCTGGGAGGTGCGGAGGTGCACACCTCCATCTCCGGCGTGGCCGACCACTTTGCTGAGAATGATCAGCATGCTATCCAGATCTGTCGAAATATCTTCAGCACGCTCGAAAAGCCCAAAAAGCAGGAGCTGGAGATGCAGGAACCTGAAGATCCGAAATACGATGCACAGGAACTATACGGCATCGCACCACTCGATTTCAAGAAACCGGTGGATGCCCGCGAAATCATCGCGCGCATTGTCGATGGCAGCAAGTTCCATGAATTCAAGGCCCGCTATGCGCCCACGCTGATCACCGGATTTGCTCACATCATGGGATACCCTGTCGGTATACTGGCCAACAATGGAATACTCTTTGCCGAATCATCCCGCAAAGGAGCGCATTTTATTGAGCTGTGCAAACACCGCAAAATCCCCATTGTCTTTTTGCAAAACATCACCGGCTTTATGGTCGGGAAAGAATACGAGCATGGCGGCATTGCCCGCGACGGCGCTAAGCTGGTGCATGCGGTGGCAACAGCGAATGTTCCGAAATTTACGGTAGTGACCGGAGGTTCGTTCGGCGCCGGAAACTATGCCATGGCCGGACGCGCCTACGAACCGCGATTACTGTTTATGTGGCCCAACGCCAAAATTTCAGTGATGGGCGGCGAGCAGGCTGCCAACGTATTGATTACCGTAAAAGAAGATCAGCTGAAAGCAAAAGGGAAATCCTTATCGGATGAAGAGCGCGAAAAAATCCGGAAGGAAATCCTGAAAAAGTATGAAGAAGAAGGCTCGGCATATTACAGCACCTCCAGAATCTGGGACGATGGCATTATCGACCCGGCTGATACGCGGTTGGTGCTGGCTATGGGACTGGCTGCGTCACTGAACCAACCTTTCCCTGAGCCCGATAACGGAGTTTACAGGATGTAAATAGAAATAACCTAACCATAAAACTAACGACTATGACGAATAAAATAACCACACTCGGAGGCTTTATTTATGAATACCAGAAAAGCGTTAGCCACCCCGAAGATTTCTGGGGTTCGATAGCGGAGACCTTTTACTGGCAAAAGAAATTTGACAAGGTGCTGGAATGGGATTTCGAAAAACCCGATGTAAAGTGGTTCCTTAACGGGAAGCTGAACATCACCGAAAATATTTTCGAGCGCCACATGTTTGAGCGCAAAAACCAGCCGGCACTTATCTGGGAGCCAAACAATCCAAAAGAAAAGCAAAAAGTCTACACCTACAAAGAGCTTTACGATGAGGTGCGTGTGTTTGCCAACATGCTGCTGAGCAAAGGCATCCGTAAAGGCGATCGCGTGGTGATTTACCTCCCGATGATTCCTGAGTTGACGATTGCCATGCTGGCCTGTGCCCGCATTGGCGCGATTCATTCGGTGATTTTCGCCGGATTCTCGGTGAATGCGGTAGCTGACCGCGTGAAAGATGCCGGAGCCAAAATGATAATCACATCCGATGGCGGTTTCCGCGGCACCAAGACTATCCCACTCAAGGAAATTATCGATGAGGCCATGGACAACTGCGATTGCAACACCGTGAAGAACATCCTGGTCATCAGGCGCACCGGACAAAAGGTCGCCTTTATGGAAGATCGCGATATCTGGCTCGAAGATGCCCTGAAAGGCATCTCCAAAGAAAATGATGCCGAGGTGATGGAATCGGAAGATCCGCTCTTTATCCTCTACACCTCAGGCTCCACCGGACAACCCAAAGGCCTGGTGCACTCCACAGCAGGATACATGGTGTATACCTCTTACAGCTTTAAAAACATTTTCCAGTACAGCGACGGAGACGTCTTTTTCTGCTCCGCCGACATTGGCTGGATAACCGGGCACAGCTACATCGTTTATGGTCCGTTGCTGGCAGGCGCCACCACTGTCATGTACGAAGGAACGCCCACCTACCCTGATGCCGGGCGCTTCTGGGATATCGTGGAAAAATACAAGGTGAATCAGTTTTACACCGCCCCCACAGCTATCCGCGCCCTGATGGGTTACGGACAAAAACCTTTCGCAGGCAAAGACTTAAGTTCACTCAAAGTGTTGGGTTCTGTGGGAGAGCCTATCAACGAGGAGGCATGGCACTGGTATCACGACTTTGTGGGTCAGAGCCGCTGCCCGATTGTTGACACCTGGTGGCAAACCGAAACCGGTGGCATCATGATTAGCCCTCTGGCCGGTATCACCCCGACCAAACCTTCCTATGCCACGCTGCCTTTTGTGGGTATACAGCCAGCCATCATGAATGGCGACGGCAAAGAGCAGTCGGGAAAAAGCGTGGAAGGCAACCTGTGCATCAAATTCCCGTGGCCGGGGATGGCACGCACAGTGTGGGGCGATCACAAACGCTACAAAAAAACATACTTCTCGCAGTACAAAGGGTATTACTTTACCGGTGATGGCGTCAAGCGCGATGAGGACGGCTACTACCGCATCCTTGGTCGCGTGGATGATGTCATCAACGTATCCGGTCACCGTCTTGGAACAGCAGAAATCGAAAACGCCATCAACGAGCACCCGCTCGTGGTGGAATCGGCTGTAGTGGGATATCCGCATAAAGTCAAAGGACAGGGCATCTTCGCCTTCGTGGTTTGCCAGGAACTCAGCACAGGAGGTGTGGAAGGTATCAAAACATCCGTAAAGAAGGGGGTGGAGAAAATTATCGGACCCATTGCCAAACCAGACGAAATCAGGCTGGTGGAAGGACTGCCTAAAACACGCTCCGGGAAAATTATGCGTCGTATCCTTAGAAAAATTGCCGAAGGAGACACCAAAGACTTTGGCGATACCACCACACTCCTCGATCCGGGAATTGTGGACAGCATCATTGAGAATGAATGTGAAAAGAAATATCATAAAAAAGACAAGAAAAAGTAAATCTTATGAAAGATTACACAACCATAGAGTTTGAAAAAAAGGAAGATGTGGGAACCGTCTGGCTCAATCGTCCGCGAATCCACAATGCCTTTAACGAAACCATGATCAGCGAGCTGATTGATGTTTTTTCTGAAATCGATAAGATGGAAGATATCAGGGCGGTGATTTTGCGCGGACGTGGTAAATCCTTTTGTGCCGGTGCCGACCTCAACTGGATGAGTGGTGTGAAAGACTACACTTTTGAGCAGAATTATGCCGAAAGCTACAACCTGTCAAAGTGTTTTTATGCCATTTACACCTCCACCAAGCCTACCATCGCCATGGTGCACGGCGCTGCCATTGGCGGTGCCAACGGACTTTTAGCTGCCTGCGATTTCGCTTTCGCGGATGAAAATACCACTTTCTCGCTCAGCGAAGTGAAAATCGGGATTGTTCCCGCCTGCATCTCTCCCTATGTGGTGAAGCGTACCGGGGAGTTCGGCTCGCGCGACCTGATGCTTACCGGGCGCCGCATCAAAGGTCCGGAAGCCGAGGAATACAAGCTGATCAACAAATCTTTTGCAGGCGATGAGATGGAAAAGCACGTAAACGAAAGAATCGACCTGCTGCGCACCAGCGGACCCAAAGCCATGTCGCATTGCAAAAACCTGTTGAATGATGTTTCAAACAAATGGGATATGAAAACCGCGCTGAGTGAGACCGCCCGCATGATAGCAGAAATCCGTGCTTCTGAAGAGGGGCAGGAAGGCATGGCGGCGTTCCTTGAGAAGCGAAAGCCTAACTGGGTTCCAACAAAAGATGAGTAAGGATAAAAACCCATCGGGAGTTTTTCTTTCTGAATGGGCCAAAAAACAATAAAGAAACATACTGATGAGAATATTTCGAAAACTTCTTGTGGCCAACCGCGGTGAAATCGCTGTTCGGATTATTCGTTCGGCCAGGGAATTAGGTGTCCGAACGGTAGCTGTTTACGCTGCTGCCGATCGCGATTCATTGCATGTTACCCATGCTGACGAAGCCTACAGGCTTGGCGAATCAGAGCTTTCAGAGACCTATCTGAATGTGGATAAAATCATTGATGTGGCAAAGAAATCCGGTTGCGAAGCCATTCATCCCGGCTATGGTTTTCTTTCTGAGAATGCCGCTTTCGCGGAAGCCGTAAGAAAAGCCGGAATTGAGTTTGTCGGACCTTCGCCCGAAGCTATCCACCTGATGGGAAACAAAATTGAAGCCCGCAAAAAAATGAAGGAAATCGACGTGCCTTTATTGGAGGGAATCACTGGTTCACCCGAAGAGCTTTTGGAAGGCAAGGACAAGATGGGTTTTCCGGTGCTGGTGAAAGCGGCTGCCGGTGGCGGTGGCAAAGGAATGCGTATTGTAAGAGAACCGGCACAACTGAAGGAAGCCCTGGAGGCCACAGCCCGTGAAGCCAAAGCTTATTTTGGCGACGAAGCGGTTTACATCGAACGATTTCTCGATAACCCGCGGCATATAGAGATTCAAATTATTGGCGACAAGCATGAAAACATCGTGCACCTCTACGAACGTGAGTGCTCTTTGCAGCGGCGCTATCAGAAGATTATAGAAGAATCTCCATCAGTTACGCTGAATGAAGCGACCCGCAAGCGGATGGGCGAAACAGCCGTAAAAATTGCGCATTCGATTGGCTATTACAATGCCGGAACCATTGAGTTTTTGGTGGATAAGGATTTAAATTATTACTTCCTGGAAATGAATACACGCATCCAGGTGGAGCATCCGGTAACGGAAATGGTGACCGGAAAAGACCTGGTACGCGAACAGCTGCTGGTGGCTGCCGGAAACAAACTTTCTTTCCTTCAAAAGGATATCGTACAGCACGGACATGCCATCGAAGCACGTGTTTACGCTGAAGACCCGGCCAACGATTTTATGCCTTCACCCGGAACCATGTCACTTTATCAGGAACCGAAAGGTGACAGCGTAAGGGTGGATTCAGGGATAACACCGGCCACGGAGATCAAACCGTTTTACGACCCGATGATCAGCAAGCTGATTGTTCATGGAAAAACCCGCGAACAGGCAAGAAGGAAGCTGTTATGGGCTCTCGACAGCTACCGCATCCATGGCATCAGGAACAACATTGCTTACCTGAAAGCACTTGCGGCCTCAAAGGATTTTGAAGAGAACAAGATTTCCACAAAGTATTGTGATGAAAAAACTCCCGGAATCATTGAGAATCTTAATCAGCAAAAGAAAGAAAATGAATTTCCGGTGCCGCTGATGGCTTATTTACTAAAAGAATTAAGTGACACCGGTTCAGAAAACCTGTGGCGAAGCATCGGACTATGGAAAGATATTCTGACCTTGCCGGTAACAAGAAATGAAGAAAAAACCGAAGTTGAGATTCAACGCAGAGGTGAGAAGGATTACACCGTCACAGTTGATGGCCAATCGCACAAGGTACGTTTTTATGGTATGCGTGATAATCAGATAGAATTTTGCTATGACGATACCTACCGGACAGCCGCATTCTCAGAAAAGAAGCTTATCACAACCATTGATTACAAAGGCTTTCATTATCATTTTTCACGCGCCGATTTGCTGGATGAGTCTGCGGCCTATGATGATATGGCGCAGGTGTCTTCAGAAGATGGCAGCGTGGTGGTTTCGCCCATGCACGGAAAGCTCATCAAGCTTCCTGTCAAAGAAGGAGACAAAGTGAAAAAAGGCGACACGCTGGCTATTGTGGAAGCGATGAAAATGGAAAACGTAGTTACCGCTTCTGCCAACTATCGTGTGAAAGAACTAAAATCAAAGGAAGGAGCACAGGTGAGCAGCAACCAGATTATTATGGTAATGGAAGAAGCCTGATAACTTCAGTAAATCAACTCGAAAACAATCAACTTATATGAAAGATAAAATAAAAATAGGAAATGCCGGCGGATTCTGGGGAGACGACCTCACCGCTTTACGTCGTCAGCTGGAAGGTGGAGACCTCGATTATATCTCTTCGGATTACCTGGCTGAGATTACGATGAGCATCCTGCGAAAGCAGCAACTGAAAAACAAAAAGCTCGGATATGTAACCGATTTTGTAAAGCAGCTCGTGGATGCCGCACCGTTGATAAAGCAAAAAGGAACGAAAGTGATTGTCAATGCCGGCGGAATGAACCCATTAGGTTGTGCCCGCGATATCATTAAGCAATTGAATGGAACTGGAAATGAATTGAAAATTGCAGTGATAGAAGGGGATAACATCTATCCGCAGTTAAAGAAAATTTATCCTGGTAAAGCCAATTTTAAAAACCTTGAAGATGGACGTGATTATGAAGAAATCCGCGAAAGGGTGCAAAGTGCCAACGCCTACCTGGGGGTGCCTCCAATTGTGAAGGCACTCGAAGAAGGTGCTGAGGTTATTATTGCCGGGCGTGTTACGGATACATCCATCTCCATCGCTCCGATGATTTATGAATTCGGATGGGAATTCGACAATTGGGATAAACTGGCTTCCGGACTCATTGCCGGCCACATGATGGAGTGCGGGGCACAGTCGACCGGCGGTAATTACACTGATTGGCAAAAGGTGAAGAAATGGGATAACTTCGGGTATCCGGTGACGGAAGTAAACAGCGACGGTTCTTTTGTGATGACCAAACATCCGGGCACCGGCGGAATTGTAAACCTTGACACAGTAAAAGAACAGCTTCTTTACGAGATGGGCGACCCGAAAAACTACATCAGTCCGGATGTGGTGGTCGATTTCACCACCATCCAACTGGAAGAAGAGGGCGAAGACCGTGTGAAGGTATTTGGCGTCAAGGGCAGGCCTTCCACGCCATTCTTTAAGGTCTCAATGGCTTACCTCGATGGGTTCAAGGCCCGCGGCTCACTGATTATTTCTGGGGGGCATGCGCTGGAGAAAGCAAAGCTCTTTGACAGGATTTTCTGGGAAAGGTTAGGGGAGTCATTCGAAAAGAAAAACACTGAATTCACCGGCCATAACTCCACCCACCTCGATTTGGCCGAAGACATCTCACCCAACGAGATTTTGCTGCGCTTTACGGTGTATGACAACGACAAGAATAAAATCAGGAAGTTTGGCGAGAACATTGCGCCGATTATTCTAAGCGGCCCGCCCGGCGTGGCAGTAACCGGCGGACGGCCACGGCCGCAGAGTGTGATGACCTACTGGCCAACGCTCGTGCCTAAGTCAATGGTTAAAACCACTGTTAAGCTGCTTGATAACGAAGGAAATATTGAAAACAAGTTTGATGTACCTACCGTGCTGGGTGGCGAAAGCGAAGACACTTCCGTGGATACCCCTTCACAGCGCAGCGAAGAGGTGAAGCCCGTAAGCTGGCCCTCTGAAGGTGAAACGCGAAAAGTAAAATTCGAGGATATCTGCCTGGCACGCTCCGGCGACAAGGGCGACATGGTCAATATCGGGGTCATCGCAAGAAATGAAAAGGTTTACTCCTTCCTGAAGGATCACCTTACAGCGGATTACATGAAAGCTATGTTTTCTTCGCTTTGCCATGGCCCTGTAACACGTTTTGAGCTGGATAACCTCAATGGACTGAATTTTCTGCTCGACCACGCCCTGGATGGCGGTGGCACCAAATCGCTCATGATTGATGCGCAGGGAAAAACTTTTGCCTCAGCCTTCCTTAATCAGGAAGTGGAGGTGCCTGTGGAGCTGCTCAGTTAAACGATTTCTTGCTTGAAATGTATTATTATTAAGACTTTAAAGGAAGAGATTATGAGCAAACCAATGAACGTAACACAAAAAATTATTTCAGAGCACCTCGTCGAAGGTGAAATGATTCCCGGAAAGGAAATCGGGATGAAAATCGATCAAGCTCTTTTGCAGGATGCCACCGGAACCATGGTAATGCTGGAACTGGAGGCGATGAAGCTGAAGAAGGCACAGACCGAAGTGGCGGTGCAATACGTCGACCACAACCTGCTGCAAACTGACTATAAAAATGCCGACGACCATGTATTCCTCGAATCGGCTGCACAGCGCTTCGGCCTGTGGTTTAGTCGCCCGGGAAATGGTGTGAGCCACCCGGTGCATATGGAACGTTTCGGCATTCCCGGAAAAACGCTGCTGGGCTCCGACAGCCACACCTGCGCAGGCGGTTCGATGGGAATGGTAGCCATTGGAACAGGTGGCCTGGATGTGGCCACGGCTATTGCAGGAAAGCCTTTTTACGTAAAGATGCCCAAGGTGATGGGTGTAAAACTCACCGGAAAACTTCCCGATTGGGTAAGCGCTAAAGACGTGATTCTTGAAATGTTGCGCCGCTACGACGTGAAAGGTGGCAGAGGCTTTATTATCGAGTATTATGGCGAGGGACTGCAATCGCTTTCCGCCATGGATCGGCACGTGATTGCCAACATGGGAGCAGAATTAGGCGCTACTACCACCGTTTTCCCGTCGGATGAAAAAGTAAAGGAATTCCTGAAAACACAGGAAAGAGAAGATGACTTTGTGGAGGTACTGGCGGATGAAGGTGCTGAATACGATGCGCATGATGAAATTAATCTGTCGGAACTGGTTCCGTTGATTGCTACTCCATCCAGTCCGGGAAACGTAGTACCCGTGAGAGAAGTGGAAGGGCGCGAAATCCATCAGTCTGTGGTGGGATCTTCGGCCAACCCTGGCTTCCGCGATTTCTGGATAGTCAGTGAGATGGTGAAAGACCGGACAATAGCGCCGGGTGTTTCACTGGATATCAACCCCACATCACGGCAAACCATCCAAAATCTGGCCGACCAAAAAGCTTTTGGCAAGCTGATGAAAGCCGGTGCACGTTTTCACCAGTCGGGATGCATGGGATGCATCGGCATGGGGCAGGCTCCGGCATCAGGAAAAATCAGCCTGCGAACGATGCCGCGAAACTTCCCCGGACGATCAGGAACACTGGATGACCAGGTCTATCTGTGTAGCCCCGAAGTGGCTGCTGCTTCAGCCTTAACGGGAAAAATTACCGACCCCCGCGACATGGAAAAGATTTATGACATGAAGTATCCGCAATTCCGGCCGCAGGAGTCTGAAATTATCAACAGGGAATTGTTGCTGGCACCTCCCGAAAACGGTGAAGATGTGGAGCTGGTAAAAGGTCCCAACATCAAAACATTGCCAAAACTGGATCCTTTAAAAGATACGTTCAAAGTACCTGTGTTGCTGAAAATGGAAGACAACATTTCAACGGATGAAATCCTGAGAGCCGGAGCCGATGTGCTGCCGCTTCGAAGTAACCTGCCTGAAATCAGCAAGTGGGCTTACTACATCATCGATAAAAAATTCCATGAGCGTGCAATGGAAGCTTTTGACAAGTATAAAGGACATATCGTAGTGGCCGGTGATAATTATGCCCAGGGATCCAGCCGTGAGCATGCGGCTTTAGCTCCACGCTATCTCGGACAACAGGCAGTTATCGCAAAAAGCTATGCACGTATCGGATGGCAGAATCTGGTTAACTTTGGAATTGCTCCTCTTGAGTTTGTCAATCCTGAAGATTACGATAAAATACAACAGGATGACATTATCGAAATTCAGGACTTGCGCGATGCGTTGAGTAACAGGAAAAATGTGGTGGTGAAAAACACCACTCAAAACCAAAGTTTTGTAACGACTTATTCGCTCAGCGACAGACAAATTGAAGTGCTGCTGGCAGGGGGTATTATCAGAAAGTTCAGAGAACAATAGAAACAAATGTTTAAATTTGTGGTTTAAATCTTCAACAAATTTGATTTAAACCTTACGAGAAAAAAACAATATGAAATCACCTTATATTACTGAAGAACATGATTTAATCAGGCAAACGGTGCGCGATTTTGCCGAACGTGATATCAAGCCGGTAGCTGCTGAGCTGGATGAAAAAGAACAGTTCTCGCCTGAGATAACAAAGAAAATGGGTGAGTTAGGCCTTTTCGGGATGAATATTTCTGACGAATATGGCGGACAAAACCTTGACACCTTGTCGTACATTATTGCAGTGGAAGAACTGGCCCGTGTGGATGGCTCACATGCCGCAACACTGGCCGCCCATAACTCGCTTGGCGTTTCGCCGCTTTATGTGTATGGCACAAAGGAGCAAAAGGAAAAATACCTTCCTCAGCTAACCACCGGTGAGGCGCTGTGGGCCTTTGGACTTACCGAACCTGAAGCCGGAAGCGACTCGCGGGGCTCTAAAACCAAGGCAGAGCTCAAAGACGGTAGCTGGGTCATCAATGGCTCTAAAATTTTTATCACCAACGGTTCGGCAGATATCAGCATGGGCGCTACGGTTCAAACCGTATCAGGAAAGGATGAAAAGGGCAAACCGGAGTTCACCTGCATCATCGTGGAAAAAGACACCCCCGGATTTACCCGCCAAACCATGCACCAAAAAATGATGTGGCGCGCCAGCGATACTTCCATGCTCTTTTTCGACGACTGCAAAGTGCCTGAATCAAATATTCTGGGTGAACGCGGACAAGGCTCCAAAATCATGCTCTCTACCCTCGATGGCGGGCGCTTGTCTATCGCCGCGATGGGTCTGGGACTGGCGCAGGGAGCCTTCGAAATGGCAAAGCAGTATGCGGGAGAACGGAAACAATTCGGAAAACCCATTGGTAAATTTCAGATTAACGCTTTTAAGCTGGCCGATATGGCGGTGAAAATTGAACACGCAAGGAGTTTTCTTTATCATGCCTGCTGGCTGAAAGATCAGGGCGAGCCCTACGGGAAAGAATCGGCCATGGCCAAACTTTACTGTTCTGAAATTGCTAAAGAGGTAGCTGATGAAGCCGTACAGATTCACGGAGGCTACGGCCTGATTAAAGAATATGATATCGAGCGCTTCTACCGCGACCAGCGCCTACTGCAAATCGGTGAAGGAACTTCTGAAATTCAAAGGCTGGTCATATCGAGGCATCTTGGAGTTTAAAATTGTTTTTGTAAAATCTTTTAGTAATTTCCGCAAGTATTTTGACTCATAATTGTCAAAGAACGAAAAGTACCGTCATAGACTAAATAACAAATCAATACATGAGAAGCATTTTAATTACGGCTATCCTGTCGATAACGATTGTTGCAGGAGCTTATGCCCAAAGGGGAAATATGCGTCAGGGCAACAAACCTGCCGGAACCGTGGAAGGAAATATTTTTGATGCCACAAATAACCAACCACTCGAATTTGCCAACGTATCACTTTTTAGGGTTAAGGACTCATCGCTGGCTACCGGAGCCATTGCCGATAGTAAGGGCCACTATCTTATTCAGGATGTAAAACCCGGAAAGTATTACCTGCTGGCTGATTTTATCGGCTACAAGAAGAAAAAAATAGAAGACATCACTCTACGACCACCTAAGATGTCGGTAACAATCGACCCTATCTACCTCGAGGTATCGGCGCAAACCATCGAAGGGGTCAATGTCACCGCTGAAAAAAACCGCGTGGAATACAAAATCGACCGGAAGGTAATTAATGTGAGTAAGGATATTAATGCCACCGGAGGAACAGCAGTGGATGTGCTGAAGAACACGCCATCCGTTGAGGTGGACATCGAGGGGAACGTCAGTCTTCGCGGAAGCGAGAATTTTAAGGTGTACATCGATGGAAAACCTACCGTATTGGATGGCAACGACCTTTTGCAGCAACTGCCGGCCAGCAGTATCGACCAGATTGAGATTGTTACCAACCCCTCCGTAAAATTTGATCCCGATGGGAGCGGGGGAATTATCAATGTGTTGATGAAAAAAGATCATAAGGCCGGACTCAATGGCATTATCAATACTTCGATAAGCACCGATGAAAGTAAATCGGCCGACTTCCTGCTGAATTATCGCACAGGCAAATTCAAATGGTTTGTCGGCGCCGATTACCGTGACCGTCGCTTTAACGGAACCGGAAACATCTATCGCGAAACCTATGCCGACACTACCTACTTTTACGAGGCCGACCGTGAACGCGACTTTACCCGAGACGGCTACTCCGTGAAAGGGGGCTTCGATTATGAAATCGATGATAAAAACACCTTTTCGCTGTCAGCCACTGTTGGAAATTATGGCTTCGGTATCGACATGAACAGCGAAATCAACACTTTTACCGATCCGGTTTCGGAGGAAGAGTTTCTTTTAAGCGAAACCCTCTTCGAAAGGTCTGGAGATTACATCCAAACCACAGCTAATTACGACCTGAAGTTTAATGACAATGGGCATCGCCTTCAGGCCATGGCATATTATTCTGCGGGTAAGGATGATGAGCTCAACATCCAGAAGGATTTTATTACAGACGAATCGTTTAATGTGGTGAGCAGTGGCATTATTGACGAAGGGATAGAAAACACCGAAACCGAGGATGAGGACCAGTTGCGTTTTAAACTCGATTATACCTTGCCTTTTGAGGATGACAGCAAGCTGGAAGCCGGAGTGCAAACAAGGCTGCGCTACGAATCGTCAGAATATGAGTTTTCATTCTATGATACGGATGCTGATGACTGGATTGAAGACCCTGATTTTTACAACCAGTTCGATTTTGACCGGAACATCACTTCGGCATATACCACGTATTCAGGCAGCATCGGGATGTTTGGTGTGCAGGCCGGATTGCGCGGAGAGTACACCGATCGTGTAATCGCAAACATCACCGGAGATTCTTACGAAATCAACCGCTGGGATTTCTTCCCATCGCTGCATACCAGCCTTGAGTTTGATAAAAATCATAAGCTGATGGCCTCTTACAGCAAACGCATCAGAAGGCCGCGCGGATGGTTCCTCGACCCGGTTATCAGCTACCGCGACCGCTACACTTTGCGCCAGGGAAATCCTGAGCTGGAGCCGGAATATACCAATGCTTACGAGCTGTCATTCATGAAGCGGTTCAAGTCGGGGTTTGCAACGATCGAGGCATTTTATAACCGGACCAAAAACGAGATTACCCGGTTTAACCAGATTTATGAAGGAAACATCCTGCTGATGACCTTCGAAAATGTGAATGAAGAAGACCGCATGGGGTTGGAGCTGATGGTCAACAGCCAGGTTTTCGAGTGGTGGAACCTCAATATTTCAGGAAGTGGATACCGGTTCAGCGTCTCAGACCTTCAGGATGGCGAAGAAATCACGAATGAAAGCACCAACTGGAGTGCACGGATGAACAACGATATTATCTTCTCGAAAAACTCCAGGATGCAAATCAGTGGCTTTTACCGGGGACCCTCGGCGTCCATCCAGGGCGAGCGGGGAAGCTTTTTCTTTACCTCGGCCGCTTATCGCCATGATTTCATGAATAAGAAGCTGAATATGACAGTCAGTGTTCAGGATATTTTTGGCACCATGGGTCATGAAATGATTACCGACCAACCCAGCTACTATATCAAACAAGACTTCAACCGCCAGCCAAGAGTGGTGCGGCTCAGCCTGAGCTATAAAATCAACGACTACAAGAAGAAACGTGGTGAGCGCGGCTCCGGCGGTGGCGACGATATGGAGATGGAAGGCGAAGGCGGTTTCTGATAAATTTACAAAAAGTATTAACCCTCTGCGAACAGTTTCTCAGGGGGTTTTTTATGTGTTAAAAATAAAGGGAAGATTGCAAAATGCTTAACTTTGTAGTGTAAAGAGAGGGAGGCAATGCGCAAAGATTTTTCAGGAAGAAAGTATTTCATTTTCACTATCATCATTCTTTTGGGAGTAACGTTTATCGTCCGATTGTTTTATTTGCAGGTGGTCGATAAAAGCTATATGCTTTCAGCTGAAAGTAACGTGTTGCGTAAAATCACCAAGTATCCGGCGCGCGGATTGATTTACGACCGAAACGGAGAGTTGATGGTGTATAACGAAACAGCCTATGATGTGATGATTATCCCGCGAAGGACTCAGGAGTTTGACACCCTGCAGCTTGCTTCTCTTCTTGGTATTGAAAAAGAGCTGGTCATGAAACGGATAAAGAAAGCCAAGTCTTATTCATGGTTTAAGCCCTCGGTATTTTTACCCCAGATTTCAAAGCAAACCTATGCTTACCTCGAAGAAAAGCTTTACAAGTTTCCGGGGTTTTATGTGCAGACCCGTTCGCTCCGCAACTATCCGCACCCGGTGGCGGGCCACTCGCTGGGATATGTGGGCGAGGTCAATGCCAGGCACCTTGAACAGGATGCCTACTACCAACAGGGCGACTATATCGGAATCAACGGCATTGAAAATATTTACGAGAAGGAACTTCGCGGTAAAAAAGGCGTGGAGCTGGTGATGGTGGATGTGCTTAATCGTGAAAAGGGTTCCTACAGGGAAGGCAGGTACGACACTGCTGCCATTAAGGGTAAGGATATTTACGTAACACTTGATCTCACCCTTCAGAGTTACGGAGAAAAGTTGATGCAAAATAAGGTGGGAAGCATTGTGGCTCTCGAACCTTCAACCGGCGAGATTCTTGCACTTGTTTCCTCTCCGGGATATGACCCCAGTCTTTTGGTGGGGCGGGTGCGTGGAAAAAATTACACAAAACTCTCTCGCGACAGCCTGAAACCTTTGTTCAACCGGGCGTTGATGGCGCAATACCCTCCCGGCTCCACTTTTAAACCGGTCAATGCACTCGTGGGGCTGGAAACTGGCGTGGTAGGCAGAAACACCTACTTCGGCTGCAACGGCGTGGTGTCGTGGCCCATCAAGTGCAGCCACAACCACGATTCCCCACTCAACCTGCCTGAGGCTATCGAGCAGTCATGCAATCCTTATTTCTGGAAAACCTTCGACCACATTGTTTCAAGTCCGAAATTTGCCAGCAGTGCCGATGGGTTTATCGAGTGGCGCAAGCACATTGTAAGCATGGGTTTCGACAAAAAGTTTGGCACCGACCTCTCTAACGAGCGTCCCGGAAGCATCCCGGAGGCTGAATATTACGACCACTACTACCGTCGCGGCCACTGGAACTCAATGACCATCCGTTCGCTCTCTATCGGTCAGGGCGAAATCCTGGTAACACCGCTACAACTGGCCAACTTTACCGCCATCGTAGCCAATCGCGGCTTTTACTATCCGCCGCACCTTATCGACTCCATTTCCGGACAGCAGGAAGCCGTGGAGTCTTACACCGAAAAGATACAAACCACCATTAGTCCGGAGCATTTCGAGCCGGTGGTGGATGGCATGAGGCGCGTTTATGGAGCCGACCACGGCACCGCACGATGGTATGACCTCGACTCGCTGCAAATGGCCGGAAAAACCGGAACAGTACAAAACCCGCACGGCGACGACCACTCCATCTTTATCGCCTTTGCGCCCAAAGATGACCCGAAGATTGCGCTGGCTGTGGTGGTTGAAAATTCAGGCTATGGTTCTAAATGGGCCGTGCCTATCGCCACGCTCATGATGGAGAAATACCTTAACGGGAAAATATCACGCAAGTGGGTTGAAGACAGAATGCTCGAAGGCGATTTAATTAATAAAGAGGAGGACAGCGATGGGTAACAGGTACAGCGTTTTTTCGAATATCGACTGGCTCACCATCTCCTTGTATATCATTATCATGCTTTTTGGATGGGTGAACATCTACTCTGCCGTTTATGATGAGGCGCATCAGAGCATTTTCGATATCAGCCAGCGCTACGGCAAGCAGATGCTCTGGATCAGCGCCGCATTGGTGTTGGCTTTTTTCATCACTTTAATCGACTCAAAAATTTACGAGAACTTTTCCTTTCTTATTTATATCGCCGTTATCGCCCTGTTGGTGGGCGTGCTGGTGGGCGGTAAAGAAATTGCAGGTTCTAAGTCGTGGTTCCAGATTGGAGGCATCGCTATTCAGCCGGCCGAGTTTGCCAAGTTTGCTACCGCCCTGGCTTTGGCTAAATACCTCACACAGCCCGGCGTCAACGTCAGCAAGTTCAAATATCTTTTCAGGACTCTGATCATTATTGGTCTGCCGGCCATACTCATCCTTTTGCAGAACGACACCGGCTCCATGCTTGTTTTTAGCGTTTTTGCGCTCGTGCTCTACCGCGAGGGTACGCCATCCTGGATTTTGGTTTTTGCGCTGGCTGCGGGCATTATTTTCCTTTCTACCCTCATGGTCGGAAAATGGATGGTCATTGGAGCCCTTGGCGGGATTTTGCTCCTGACCATCTACTTTATCAGGAAGCAGAAGAAAGTTATTGCTGTGGTCGTCTTTTTCTTTCTGCTTTCAGCCGGATTTTCCTTCGGGGTCGATTATGCCTTCGAAAACATCCTCGAGCCACACCAGCAAACGCGTATCAATGTCCTGCTCGGAAAAGAAATCGATAACCGCGGCGCCGGATACAACGTGCACCAATCGAAAATTGCCATAGGCTCGGGAGGGCTTATGGGAAAAGGATTTCTTGAAGGAACACAGACCAAGTTCAATTTCGTTCCCGAACAAAGCACCGATTTTATCTTCTGCACGGTAGGTGAAGAGTGGGGTTTCATAGGAACATCCGTAGTAGTGATACTTTACGTGATGCTGTTTGTCAGGCTGATTTACCTGGCCGAACGCCAGCGCAGCCACTTCAGCCGGATTTATGGCTACGGCGTGCTCTCAGTCATGTTCTTCCACTTCGCCATCAATATCGGTATGACCATCGGGCTCGTGCCCGTCATCGGAATCCCCCTGCCGTTCTTTAGCTATGGGGGCTCCTCACTATGGTCATTCACCATCCTCCTCTTCATCTTCCTCAAGTTCGATGCAGAACGCAAGAAAGTGTTTATCTGATATTTAAAGCTTTTCCCCCGACACCTTGGGATTGGTACTTTTGGGTCAAGCCAAAAGTACAAACAAATGAAGCGACCAAACCCACAAAAACCTATATCATTTTTACCAACCTATCACCCTTGCCGGGGCTGTAAGAAAATGCTCTGAGCCAGCACCCTCATTCAGGTGGGTGAATAAGAACTTATATTCCACTACACCCCACAAAAAAACAGCCCCCGGAAATCCGGAGGCTGTTGGCCAAAGTAGTCCTCAACAATGGTTTTAATAAACCATTATTGTGTTATCTTCAATATCGGCCTGTTCTTTAATGGCCGGGTAAATCATCGCTGCGTTTCTTTCAAACGTACGCTGCATCGATTCTTTTGTTCCTTTATAGTTGGTGATAGCCGGAGGCTGCTCAAGGCTGTTCATTCTGAAAACATATACGGCCATATCACCCTTCATTGGCTCAGACGTTTCCCCTGCATCCAGGTTAAAAACGCGGGCAATCACCTTGCTTTCCGGACCAAACCCTTTCAGGTTCCTTCCGTTGAAGCGCAGGTTGTCGTAATGCTTGATTTCAGCACCCAGTCCCATTGCTTTTGCGTTCAGGTCACCGGCTTTATCTTCAATCTTCGCCATAATCACTTCGGCTTTCTTTTCTCTTCTCACCAGCGGCTCAATCTGCTCTTTGGCATCTTCTACAGGGATGTAACCCGCCGGACGGCTATCGGCCAGAGCAGCCACAATAAACTTCTCTTCATCTTCAAATACCGTAGACACCTGTCCCATTTCAGTTTCTTCATCAAAAGCCCATCTCACAATCTGGCGTGGCTGTGTGATGCCCGGAATGGCATACTTGTTCTTGTCGAAAAATCCGGTGCTGCGCTTGTTCAGGCCCTGTTCTTCAATAGCTGCCTCAAACTGTTCGATGGTTTTATTCTCGCCGGCAAACGAGCTGGCTTGCATGTACACATCCTGGTACGTCTGGCTGCTGGGTGCAATCTCCCTTACAATCTGTGCTACCCTCACTTTCTTTACAGGATCTTTTTTGCCGGTTACTTTAATGATGTGATATCCGAAAGCGGTTTCGGCAGTCACCACATCCCCTTTATCGTTGTTTAAAACAGCTTCGTTGAAGTTGTACGCCATCGTTCCGTCGGCAAACCATCCGAGGTCGCCACCTTTGGCACCTGTAGGGCCGTCAGAATATTCCTTAGCTAACGCTTCAAAACGGTTCGGGTTGTTTTTCAAAACATTGAAAAGGCTGTCGGAGAACGACTGCGCTTCAGGGCGGCTTCTTACCACATCCTGCGCTCTGCTGGCTCCCTGGTATGCAATCAGAATGTGACTTGCTTTCATCGAGTCAGGACGCATCGTTGTTTCGATAAGCTTAGCAATGTGATATTTTTCGTTTTCAACGTAAGGGCCCACTTTTTCGCCGGGCTCGCCGTTAAACATGTTGCTTTCTATCCTTGCCGGGAGGTCGCCGCGGCTCTTCCATGAACTGTCGTAAGGCTGATCCGAAACGCTGTTCACAAAACGGGGAACTTCATCCAAAGCAATTGTTTTGAGCTCTTCGTCCAGCTCATTTACCTGCTCTTCAATGGCAGCCACATCTTCTTCAGAAGCGGTTACATCAAAAACCACGTAGTCAACATTGCGCTGCTCGTTCTCGTTTTTGAAACGGTATTTGTTTTCCTCGTAATATTTTTGGTAGTCAGCATCCGTAATTTCAACCTCATCATCGGCAACGGTCTGATACTTGATACCAAAGTAATCTACGTTGGCGGTCATACCGGTTTCCTGGTAGTTAAGTTTAGCCAAAGAATCAGGAACGTAATAGGCTTTGGTGATAAGGTTTTGGAATTTCTGGAATTTTCTGTCGTCGCGGATATACTGCTCAAGGGCAAACCACTGCTGGCGTTGTGCCTGCTCCATCTGGTCGAGGTTAGCCAAAAACTGGCGCACCATCGCCGGGTCGAAGCGGTTGGTGTTTGGGTCGGTAAAATTATTCAGAATCACCTGGTGGGGATTCTTGCCCTGTACGAGCTCAAAAAGTTCTTCAGTAGTTACCTGGATGCCCAGCTCGTCGTATTTTTCTTCCATCAAAATTTCGCGCACCATCTGCTCGTAGGTCTGCTGGCGAACAGTAAAGCGCTGACGGTCGGATAGGTCGCCCGTACGGCTGCGCTGGCGTTGGTTCTCGAGGTTCTGCTCTGCCTGGCGGTTGAAATCCGGGTAAGTGATTTCTTCCCCATTCACAACGGCTACCGGAATATTCTGGCGTCCGCCGCCACCCGATTTAAACAGGTCGCCCAATACAAATGCTGCCAATGCAATACCGATAATCGCGATAAGTAATCCGGAATTTTTTCTTATTCTTCCTATTGCTGCCATTTTCTATCTAGTGTTTTTTCGTAATCAAGGGTGCAAATCTACAACAGAATACGAAGTATAAAAAATTTTTTTTACTCCTGTTTCGCTAGTATGAATTGAGGTGTAATTTTTTACAGGGATGGAGTCGCAAAAAATAGCGTTTGTATTTTGTTATTCGATGCTTTTCTGAATAAGAGAACATCTATAGGCAGAAACGAACTAGCGTCCTTCATTAATAATCAGGCGCACTTTTTCTACGCGTTTGCGGGTGGCATTTAAAATGATGAAGGTGTAGCGGCCCACTTCAATGCGCTGCCCGGTCTTCGGAATACTTTCCTGGTAATGGATAAGCAATCCCGAAAGGGTTTCATAATCTTCTGATACAGGAAACTCAAGGTCATATTTTTCGTTGAGGTAGTCAATCTCCAGGCGGCTCGAAAAGATGTACTCATCATCATTCATCTTTTTTTCAATCATCTGCTCATCGTCATACTCATCTTCAATTTCTCCAAATATTTCTTCGATGATATCTTCCATCGTAATAAGCCCGGCGGTGCCGCCAAACTCATCCACCACCACTGCAATATTCTGGTTCTTCTCGATGAAGACCGATAACACATCGTTGGCGTGCATGGTTTCCGGAACATAAGACACTTTCCTGACCGCCTGCTTAATTGTTTCGGGCTTCTTAAACAAATCAGAGGAATGGCAGTAGCCTATCAGGTTATCCATGGTTTCAGAATAGATCATCACCCTCGACAGGCCATGGTTCACAAAAGCATCCCGGAGTACCGACACCGGGTCATCTTCGCTCACGGCTATCACTTCGGTGCGTGGCACCATGCATTCCCTGATTTTTATAGATTTAAAATCAATCACATTCTGAAACATCTTCAGCTCATGCTGGATATCGCTTTCTTCTTTGTTTTCGGGAGCAAACTCTTTCAGGTAATGATCAAGGTCGATATAGCTAAAATCCGTTTTTCGATCCCCGATTTTTATCCTGAAAAGATTCTTGATGATAAATTCAGAGAGGGTAAGGTAGATAAAGATTATCGGGTAAAAAAGGTAGTAGAAAATGGTTACGGGAACAGAAAAAAACCGCAGTAGCCCGTTCGAGTGCAGGCTAAACACCGCTTTAGGGATAAACTCAGAGAAGAAAAGAATAATGAGTGTAGAAATGATGGTTTCGCCAAGCAGGATAACCGATTTGCTGATGATGGCTTCGGGCAGGATGCTGATGAAAAAAGGATCGAGCACCTGTGTCATGCTCATACCGTAAACCACCAATGCAATATTGTTGCCCAACAGCAAAGCGCCTATAAATCGTGTGGGTATTTCAGCAAAGCGCGAAAGAAGACGGGCGGAGAGCATTCCTTTCTTGCGGTCGAGCTCGAGTTTCAGCTTGTTCGAACTCACGAAGGCAATTTCCATTCCTGAGAAAAAAGCTGAGAGAAGCATCGATAATGCGATAACTGTCCAAATATTTATCATAAACCAGTGATGCTCGTTAGCGGTATAAAATTACAATTTAATTCCACTTTAATCCAACTCTTCTTCATCCACCTCCATTTTTCCTTTCAGGTTTTTGATGGTCCATGAGTTAAACGATTCATCCGATTCCATGCCACCTTCGCCATACAGCACCTGGTTTTCGGTGGTGATGGTAACAAACTTATCGGTGTAAATTTTATCGTGCCGCTGATCCCAGATGAGCTCTTCGGTATTAAGTCGTTCTTTTTTCTTGTAGTTATTAACCACCACATCGCCACGGGCAATCATTTTCAGTTCTTTTTCCATTTTGATGCCGTAATTGGCCGTCAGGCGCGACTCAACGGTTTTTCCTGTAGAGTCATAAAAGACCACCTCAAAACCTTCCGGGAAGACTGTCCGTGGGTTTTCTTCTCCTTTATAGGTTTCAACTTTCGGGCTGTGAAGCTCAAAAATCACGTCGCCATATTCGCTGTAATACATGACTACATCCGAGGCCTGCTGCTCGGGCATGGTGTCGCGCTGGGTCATCTTTCTCACCTCCTCCGGATCGTTGCTGCACGATACCGAGCTAAACACCAGCATCCCGAAAAGGAAAGCAAAAAACAGGCTGCTCCAACACTCTGGCTGAGACAATCTGCGGATGGGTATTCCTTTAAGGTGTTTCATCAGTAAAAACTTCATCATTAAAAAAACCCACCTGTGCACACAGGCGGGCTTTATACTTTGGTGTCCTCTTTTAATTTGAGGCTCTTACAGTAGTTGTTTCATTTATCCAGCATTCCACTTCGTACGAATCGCCTTCGTTCAGGTCGTGGAAGAAGATGGTTTCTTTACGCGGGAAATACTGCTTGTAAGTATTGATGCGCTGGTTGGCTTCATCGGCCACCGTAGGATCAATTTGCTTGGCTTTCTGATACTTGTCAACCGCAGCCCAATAAGCTACCTTCGAAGTCAGGTCGTTGCTGCCGCACTGCTTGGCTGTGGAGGCATACATGTCGCCAATCATAATGTAGAGCGAACCGTCTTTTGGGATGTACTCAAGTGCCTTATAGGCATAATTGCGGGCAGTTTGGAATTCTTTCTTGATGGAATAAATATTTGAGAGCATCTTGTAGTCTTCAGCTTTGGCTACTTCGTCTTCAAACAACTCTGAAGATTGTTTCAGATACTTGATGGCTTCATCATAATTTTCCTCTTCAAGAAGCATGCGTCCCATTTTCTTGGCAGATTCGGCAGTAGGCTCCAGTTCGTGAAGTTTCTTTGTGGCTTCGAAGAACAGCTCGGTGTCTGCACAATCTTTCTTGTCGAGCAGGCTGGTGATTTTTTCCAGCAGGTCGGTGTCTTCCGGGTTATCTGCAAACTTCTGGCTGTAAATACCGGTCAGGTCTTCGCAGGTAGCATAAGGCTCGAAAGAGTTTTCGATATTCGCCTGTACGTTTTCCCACATGGCCAGATAGCGTTGCTTGTCAGCATACTTTTTAAGGTTCTCATCTATTATAGTCGAAATCTTATCGTAAGTTTCAACGATAATTGATTTTTCAGCCGTTCCGTTTTTATATTTCTGGATAGCCGTTCTAAAATAGTATACAAGTACTGCACTCTGAGAGTTTGCTCCTCTCAGCTCCACCGATTTGTCAAGAATATCATATACCTCATCTACTTTTTCAGGCATAAACTGGTAAAGGTCAACGCCTTTATATCCCAATATTTTACCTTCCTGGCTACGTCCGTTCCTTCCTGTGGGGAAATAGGTAAGACGCTGGTCATAGATCTGCATCAGGGTATCAACTAACTCGGCTTTACGTTCTTTATCATCGGCTTTACGGATTTGATAACGATACATTTTCGTTCCGTGGATGTATAGGTTTTCTGTTGCGCGGGGCGCATTAGTAAAAACCCAACGCCATGATTTCAGGGCGTCGTTGATGCTACTGTTGTTATAGCCTTCTTTTTCCCATTGATTATAAAACTCCTGGTAAAGAGACAGTTTAGTAAGAGTTTTGATGCTGTCTTTTCCATACTTTGGAATTTGTTGCGTATCCTGAGCCTGCGCTTGTGCCGAGAAAAGCACACCCAGAAAAACTGCCAGTCCGATGAATAAAATGCTCTTTTTCATAATTCTATTTTTGGTTACTGATATTTTCGCTTAATGAACCATCGCTCAAAAATCGAAATTCCCAGTGTAAATTTAACATAATTTTCTTTTATCAGATCATTGTCTGTGGTTCCTCTTCTTCCTATTTCTGCTCCAATGTTTATGGAAGAACCGGAACTTTTTATTGGTAACCCTAAACCAAATGCTATGCCAATTTCAGATAACTGGGTATTGTTGAGCTGCAGGTTGGTGTTTGCATAGTGAAAACCAAAGCGATATTTAATTTTTTTAAGATAGCTTGATAGCACATTGTGGTTTGGGAGGATTTCTGCTCCCACAGCCAGGTAGTTGCTGTTTCTCAGAGAGTCGGATGCGCCGAAAGCCCTGAAATCTTCCCACTGGTCCCAGCGATAATCGATACCAAAACGAAGGTTATTATTTTTTTCGAACATGATGCCTGTTCCGAAGGAGGAAGGCATGCTAAACTGGCCTTTATTATCGGGATCGTTGATGATTGTATCATTGACCGATTCAATTCCTGTACCTGAACGCAAGACTTGTGTGGAAATCATTTGCTCTGTAGCGCTCAGGTCGGTGGCATTGCTGTAGGTTGCCCCGAAGATGGCCCGCCAGTTTTCGTTTAAAGGCTGGATATACTGCAGCCCGTAAGAAATCCTTATATCGCTGATTTGTCTTCTGTTCGAAACTTTTGCCGACCAGTAATAAATGGAATCGGGAAAGGTGGTGAACTTTTGCAGGTCTATGTCTCCCCATACATAGGAGGCATTAGCACCTACAGATAAGCGTTCCGAAATTTTTAATCCGGCACCGATGAAAAAGTCGCTGACACCTCCTTCGCCCTGATACAAGTATTCGATGCTTCCCAGGTCAGGGTCGGTTCTGAGGTCGCTGATCTCATATCCTACATCGCTTACA
>JASMTJ010000092.1:0-1834 GCA_041694335.1 Bacteroidales bacterium | reverse complement strand
TAGGCCGTCACGGTCAGTGCCAGGGAGCAAGGCAACGTCATAACCCCTGCCACTAACCAGGCGCAGCAGTTCGCGGCCGATGGCCGCCGGACGCCCTTTACGTGGCTCCTTCGTCGCCACTCCAAGGTCGCCGCTGTGCTTCGGCGTTATGCATTAAGGAGATTGTGAGTTGCCCCCAATGGAGATAATTGCTCTATATATAGGTTTAGCAACAGTGATCGGGTCGATTATTGGCGCTTTCATTTCGACACTTTTGGGCCGATTTCAGAAAGTGTCCTCCTTCAGACAGGATTGGATTAACTCTCTCAGGTTAACATTCGCTGACATTCTATTGCAGTGTGAAAAATATACTGATGTTGCCTACCAAAATAACGAAGAAGCTTATCGAGAGAAAATAGAGCTTGTTCGGGCAATATCTAAGGTAAAGCTCTTTCTGAACCTCAAGGAGGATCTTTCCTCTTGCCTCGTCCAAAAAATCGAGAATATTCCTTATGATTACATGGGGAAAAGCGGTGGGGCCAAGGATTTTGAAGCGGTCAAACCAGAGATAGAAAAGGTAATGCAGGATATTCTCAAAGAAGAGTGGAACAGAGTCAGGGATGGCGAGTTTATATGGAAATTCAAGAAAATCATCAAAATCAGGCCACTTATGGAGGTCAACTCGTATCCACGGTGGCAATGCGTTGTGCTTTTGGTAGCGCTTCTCGTCTTAATAGGTCAATTAATTTATGCAGTCAGGTAAAGGAAATTAATAACAAGTCACTGTTGTCGGACAATTTTTACGCCGCTTCGCGGCTCCCAAATTGCCGCAAAGTTCAGCGTTAGCCGCTAATAATTTGTGTGCAGAAGGAGAGGCTATGGCTAGAAATGTAAAACCACTTCGTTATAGCTATAAGTCGAAAGATGCATCGAAAGCAAAATTTCATAATAAGAACTTCAATAAAACTGAGAGTTACAATTCAAAGTTCGTTGATTCTATGTTTGTAAATACTTCACTTGTAGGTGCCAAGTTTAAATTTTGCAATATGAGTCAAGCTGTTTTTGATAACTGTCTAATTCAGGGGGCTTTGTTTAGAAAGTGTAATTTGGATGGGGCTACATTTCATCGGTGTATAATTGTTGCCACCCAATTCGATCGCACACCACTAAAAAATTGTGTGATAGAGAGCTCCACTGTCTTGTCTTCTCCGCTCGGTGTCGGATTTAGAGAAAAGAATCTCATTTCGACTGAAGTGATACAAAGCTATTATCCAGAAAGTGAATTTAACGATGAACTTTTACATCAGGCTGAGGCGTTGAGAAACAACCAGTTTATTAACCGATCATCTGTATTGCACCGCAAAAAAGGTAAACTGAATACGGTTTCATTAAAGTGGCTAGCTAATGAGTTCGATGAGCCATTTCTAATACAGAACCTGCCGTTACTGGGAACCCTTGTTGTTAAGGATTTTTACACTTTAAGTTATCTTGAAGCCATATTGCATAAGCTTAGACTCGGTGGTAATGTTTCCTAACCCGGCCCACTACAGCATAGAAAATACCTAAATGAACATGCGGAGACTTGTCTACGGACCGACGCGGGTTGAATGTCAATGCACTTGTAATGTTTGTGGAGGTGATGCCTATGGTGTTGGATTTTATGACAGTTGCAGCATTTGTTTTACTTTGTGCCTATAGACTCGGATTAACTCTCCTTTCTATGTCTGCTAGTGTGGTAGCCAGTCATATGCAAAATAATTCCTGCCAAGAATCGGCTAACAAGTCAAAGCACTCGGACGCAGCAAGCTTCGCCGGTGTTTTAGGAGTTAAGTTGCAGATAACCAGATGAAATTGA
>JASMTJ010000091.1:0-5311 GCA_041694335.1 Bacteroidales bacterium | reverse complement strand
GGTGACAACACGACCGCTGGCCCTGAGTTCGAGATGATTAGAGTATCGATTCACGGCCTCGCTAACGATCTCCCTCGTGGCCCCACGCTCATTCGCCTTGATTAAGCGTCGAATAGTGTTTTTACCGTTTTTTGTGTTCCAACCTGCGGTTTCACGCCCGACCAGCATCACCTTCGGGTGACTTCCCCAATATCCCTCAAAAGGGAGCGGTAGAAACACACCCGAGTATTTGTCTTGTGTCAGATCAAAATACTCAGACTGCACTCCTGCGAGTATTCTTTCATAGTCACTAATCAGTTCTTTCAATGCTCAGCGTCCCGTCAGCTGGAAAGGTGGGTCGATCCATCTGGCAACCACTCAATAGTCAATCCGCCGTTACCAATTCGAACGATGCCCTCATTGCGCGGGCATTGCTCACATTCGGCACGGTAAACCAGGAAGCTATCGAGCAACTCCATGAGCTGAATTTTGAAACCAGAGCCTGAAATCTGATCGAAAATCTCATCCTCCAGGGTCCATGACGTGCCGTTCAATCGGTTTTCATCATCTGCACAAAAGACTACCTCACCTTTTGAGCCAACGATGTCTCGATGCTGCTCCGCCAACATCGAGAGGTGGGTTTGTTCAAAATCTCCATCGTAATTGGGCATGGCTAATCCTCATCAAACAGTGCAAAAGCGTCAGCTTCGCAGTAGTAGTGAAGCTAGACGCTACATCAGCTTTCCGACAACCAATGTCGCTTAATGCCATAGCCTGCTTGAAGGAATATACATACGGGCAACGTTATCCATCAGTTGAGCGCCTCAACAATGCGCACAACTCTATTATCGCTTGCTGGGCAGATCCGGGTGAGTCAAAGCGAGACCGATACTTGACGGGGGCGTCGTCTAGACTCTCTTCGGCATGGAATCCAAGATGCTCCAGTGCAGAAACGACCTTCAAAGAAAAGGAGCCATCACCTATTGTTGAAAAAAGAAACTGGTATTGATGGCCTTGATACCATACTTTCATTTGATAATCCTGACCTTCCAGTCGGAAACCCGAGAACAAAACATAAGTAAGGGCTTCTGCACCTCTATCTGCATGATAATAAATCGACTGAAAAGGACTGAAATCTAAATTATCGGCCGCGATTTTCAGCTCAAGGAATTTGGAATAGAGCTCGGTGTGGTAGTGGTTTCGCTGCGACTCGTGTAACAGCACTATCTCCTTGTTGTTCTTGACGATAAACCCCTGATTACAAATTCTGAAAAGATCCGGCGTGCTAATTAGCAGGCTCCGCCAATCATTAATCGGTGAGACCTCCATTGCAGCAGTGCAAATTTTTTCCAACGACCCCTGTACATCATCCGAATCAAACTTCGGGTCATCGAAAACATCTCTGACGAAGCTTTGCCTGCAATCCCAAGGATCTCCGTCGTTATAAGGGAGACGAAGCAGCCTCTTCCAACTATGGTCTCGTTCAACGTTGTTTTTGGCTAAACGAGTGCTTAACAAATTAAACCTGTCGGCAGTAGTCGTAGTAAAATAAACGCCTTTGGTTAGCACGGCTCTTTCCCAAGAATAGTCTATTCTGGCAGAGCTATCTCTGATCGCCGAAAATACAGCAGAGGCAGACCTGGCATACCGGCGGAATTCGTCCAAATATTGTTGGCCCGAGCCATTCCAATTTGTATCACCATGCTTCGAGTAATAATCGACAATCCCAGAGAATTTCAGGATGAAACCGACTTGTCCTCGAAAGAACGGGTGGTTTTCGATGGCCACTATCTCCGAACGCCATTCCGGAGACTTAGAAATTAAATGCGCTTTTATCTTTTCTTCAGTGACTTGAGCCCCTAGAAAGCCTTCTACATCAATATCGCGGCACAATAGCTCCAATATTGGAGTATCTTGCTCAGCTAGATCACGAATGGAACCCAGCAACTGGTAATAATCATCGAGGGTATTGATGATTGTGTTTTCTGTTAAGTTAAAGATCACCCTCATCCAGGACAACAATTCGTCCTCTCGAAGCCCGTTCTCCACTGCACGATAAAATCCGTAAAAACGCAGTTTCTCGGGATAGCTGGTGGTGTTCTTGATAACAGCTTTAAAGGTTTCTTCTTCCGAGTAGTAGGGGTTGGGCTCTAGGTACGGATTTATCTTGCCTTCGCTCAGGCTACCCCGGTGCAGGAGGTCAAAAATCGCAATCAGGTGAACGATAAGTCTCTGCGAAAGGCAGTTATGCTCGTCGTAATCCGTAAACGACCAGCGCTTCAACCCCCCCCCTACTCCGAAAAACCCTCTCTCGAGATTCTGGTCAAGAATATGGAAGTTCGCGATCACCAGAGCCATAAAATTCATCAGCTCATCGTCGTAGGTATTGTCAGTTGAAGCCTCGTTACGGTAGCTCCAGAAAAGATCCGCCCAGTCGGTATCGATCTTGTGGATAAAGTACTCGTAACCGGAAACGGGCCGGTCCTGAAATCCGAGCCGGTATTCCGGCCATGGTGAGCTAAATGACTTTACTTTCTTCTCGAGACGGGCCTTAAAATTTTCGAACTGGGTGAGAGGCTTTCCCCTGGCGTTCATCTTGATGTAGAGATCATCGGTGAGTTTAAACTCCTGCAAGTTCAAAAACAGGAAGGTGATCACCGGGACCTCATCATCTACTAGTAGATCAAAGAACTCCGTACAGCCATCAAAGCGGTCATGTATTGCATCAAGCATTGTCAGCATTGATCGAATGGTGGGGTCACTGCTCCACGAAAGATAAAACCAACCGGTGTCCCGAATGGTGGCCTCAATGCTCCCAGTGCCTGTTTCGTTACAGAGCAAATCCTTGATCTGGATATCATTGGCTATCAATGCATCGCAAAACTCACTCGAACTGGTCCTAGTTTCATAAGTGAACAGTGAGCGCCCCTTAACGCTTAAGGCGCTTCTTAGAAACTCAGCTCTCCCGGAAATTTGTGCAAGATACCAGTGCAGTAAAAAGAGAGTGGTCAGTCGCTGTTGCCCATCCAGCGGCACAAACCGCCCTGCCACGGAGTGGTTCTCAGTTTTCTCTAATTTAATATCGTCGGCCACGATGCTCCCATAGACGAAATCGAGGTCTCGAAGCGGTGTCCCTTTTTTCAGATAACCGTAAAGTGCGTCTAAAAACGCTTTACGGACGGCTTTCTGATTTGGGCGACCCTGAGCATAGTCACGCTGTATTATCGGAATTTCGACCCGAAGCCGCTTTTTGCTGATAAGCTGAAAAAAGCTAAGACGCTCTCCCGATTGGTGCACAATATCCTGACTAGGCATCCGGGCCTCCTTGCTTGGGAAGATATTCGGATAGGGATTCTTCAATAGCTGCTAGGTAGTCATTAGCATCCGACTCTTGCCAATACAGCAGGTCGCTAGACGAACGGCTATAAAACTTCAAAAATACGTTCTTGGTACAGATTGGAACAAATATTCCACGCATGTCGTTTTCAATGATGCGTGTGCGCTTCACGGGATACAGAGCGTTCTTGTAGCTTCGATTGGTGTTGGCATCCAGCAAGGCTAAATTCCCGAGGCTGTCGGCCCACCCTACATCGTCATGGCCGAAATGATTGCAAATCTCGCCATACAAGCCTTCAAAATCATCTTCATCCAGCTTTGGCTGCTTCAGCAGACGCTCTATATCCTCTACGAACGGTTGCCTGTCTGTGTCAGTTGTTAGCTTTGCGTGCTGGAAGTAGCCCATCATATCTTCAAGCCAGGCAATGCGGCTGGAGCCAGTGGGCACCGTATCGGTTTGCGAACGAATATGCTCAATGTCCCAATTTTCGCGCTTATAGCGATCAAACGGAAAGCGTATATCCGCTTCCTTTGTCGCCAATAACGTCTGGATATTGAAGAGCAATAGCACTCTCTTAATGAGCGGATCACCGTAATTCAATTCAGTCAGTTCACAGCGCACCCGCTCGCGGATTCTATCTTTCAGATAGTTTTTGAAAGCTGTTTTAGAGGTGTCTGGTTGATCGGAGGCTTTCTTGAGCGTGACAACATCCTCTCCACAATCCACCAAGAACCCAATTAGGTGGTACAGTTCCCGATCGCGATACCACTCGTCGAAGGTTAGAAAATAATCTTTGATGCCCTTCCAAAGGGTACCGATATCAGCACTGCCCTCTTTAAAATCAGCATTGAACTTATGGAAGGTGAAGTAATTCTCGGCGCCAACCTTTTTTCCTTTCATCAAATCGAAAATGAATTCGATGCGGGTTTCGTAACGTTCGCCAGAATCTGAGCGGTGAATGAAGTACCAGAAATCGGGCGCTTGCAGTTGTTTCTCTATACTGTCCCACTCTGATGCAATCTGAATTTGCTTAAGTTGTGCCTGATCGGCATCAAAATGTTGGCGCTGTAGGAAAAGGGCCTTGACCAGCTCCGCATTGGTCAGAGGGATTTTTCCAATGTTGATGCGGGAAAACACATCCACCGCATAATCATTGCCAACACATTCATCAGTCAGGTCGTACCAAATTACTTTAACCGACTGAGCTTTCTCTGGCTTGGCTAACAGGACCGAAAGCAAGGCATTATTTTCGTTAAAATCTCTACCGTCGAACCATTCTGATACCGCTTCATAGGCGCGGGCTATGTGGAAAAAATCAATATTATTGGTTTCTTCCGCGGGTCGGATGCTCTTTAAAAAGCTCGCACTTTCCAAGCGGGTCTCGTATTCAAGCGTATACAGAGGCTTTTTGTAAGCCTCTTGAAGCTCCCGCCGAAGATGCTCTTTTTCAAGGTAATGGAGAATGATGTACAGGGTTGTCAGGCGCTGCTGGCCATCTACTAACTCCCAGTGATGGTCCCGCTTCACCACTACGATGGGTTGCAGGCAGTAGAAAGCTGACTTTTCGCTCGATGTTTGCTGACTGAATTCCCAGATATCGTCTAACAGCTCCTTAACCTGAATCTCGGACCAGCGATAACCACGCTGATAAGCTGGTATGTAGAAATGCTCCCCCAAGAGTTCGTAGATATTCTTTAAGCAGAGTTTCTCCTGAACCAGAACATCATTCATATCAGCTTATTTCCCTTGCCATTAGTTTAGCGGCCTACTCTATTTGATTTCTACCCGCAGCCTCTGCTTCATTTCGTATCGTTACTTAAGAAAATATTGTCCACTTACCTCACCCGAAGCTGGCAATCGGTCCACAAGTCTTACTCATCCCATTTCTTCGGATCCGGAAGAACTGGCTGCGTATTATCTGGGTATGTAAGAAATTCTTTCCAAATTACATGGGTCCTCTCAAGTATCAATTCTTTATGACACCGATAATATTCA
>JASMTJ010000090.1:0-4305 GCA_041694335.1 Bacteroidales bacterium | reverse complement strand
CGAATGGGAACGTAGCTACAAAGACCAGTGGTTTGGCATTCCCTCCCCTGTTCAGCAAGCTGCAGTACAGATTGACAACTTGAAGGCCCTCTTGCGCGAGCACAAAAGCGAGATACTTGGGAAGCTGATGGGAATACAGCAAGGATTTGGGGCTCGCCAGTATAAAACGGTGATCGCAATATCCAGCTCAGCGCGACTGGAACGGGAGAACATACCCAAAGAAATCTCTCAACACATCGTGAAAACTGAGTTCCTTGTCGACAAAATCAAAGAGATCACTGCGTCCGCAAATAACAGCCTAAAAAGTTTTATCTCGACCGAGCCCAGGTTTTCCGATGAGGAAATGAACCAGATATACAATTTCCTGCTGCCATATCAGCAGAACACTTCACCGCAAGAAACGCCACAACCTACACCTCAGAAGAAAGGAACCAGGACTGTTGAGAAAGCAACGTCGAAAGTAAGCGGGCCAATTGAAATAAGCTGTAAAAACTGCGGAAACAAAGACTCCCTATCCGCCCAATATGGTCGATTTGGTTATTACGTTCAGTGCAGTAGTTGTTCGACTAATACGGCACTTAAGCATCCATGCCCTGCCTGTGGCTCTGCATCAGCGAAAACCAGACAGTCAAAGTCCGAGATGTTCCTGGACTGCCAGGCTTGCCATGCTCGCACGCCATTTGCAGTCAAGTGGGGAGCGGCTGGCGCGCCTGAATAAGCTCACGGGCAGCCCTTCAAAAAAATCGCCTGCATGAAATGCATGATTGTGGTGCTCAATAAATGCTAAAGACCAAGAGCTATCGCGGACGAAAATGCTTAATTTATGGAATTGAAACCTCAGTCACTTGTTAAGCATTGACTTCCTCAATACTGAGCTCATCCGAACGCATCTTCTTTCTCATCGACGCCTTGTCCTGGATACCGCTTCCCCGTCTGAAACTACCTAAAATCAGCAGCCAACTAGTCCGCAAAACGAAGCCTCTGTACATCTGCCTCGGGCAACCACTGCATATCGGCGCGGGATTTCTCAAGGCGAACAACACCACAGAGGCTATCCGTGGATTTATGGCTTGCCCGATACCGGATTAAACTATCCAAAAGTTCCATGAGCATGAACTTGTAATTGCGGTCTTTTAATATGCCGATGTCCTCGCTCTCAAACCTCCATGCCGCACCAAGAATCCCGATCTCTTCCTTATCTGCGATGAAAAGAATTTCGCCCGATATTTCGGTGCCAGACAATAGTTGTTCAGTTAGTTGATTCAGTCTTGTATGGTCGAAAGAAGCATCATAGTTCATTTTTTAACTCTCTTATTGATTCAACACACCTGAACAGACAGACTAGCCCGTTAACGCGTGGGTAACCAGCTTAAAACGTGGGATGCGACACGAGGCTCAATAGATCAAGCGTATCTGACTGGCCCCAATATTCAATAAAATCATCAAGAAGCTCAATCAAGTGAAGGTTGAGAGCAGACTAACAGATCTGATCGAAAAATCATAATTCAGATCCCAAAATGTACCACTCAGGCGGTCTTTATAATATGAATAACGAAAACTATCTCACCCGTGACCTTCAAAAGGTTTGGATGATGTTGGGAAAGCATTAGAATCGAGTATTTTCAAATCTACTGCCAATGTTATACGCATCTATTTATTTTTTAACCCCTAAATCGTGGAATATCATAAACACGACAGAATCCTCCGCATAGCAAAATAAAGTTATGTCCAACTGCATATGTTTTTTGTATTCGATTGAATGTAGTGTTATGTATCTTCACATACTAGATTTAGAACTTGTTTTTTAAAGTGCTTTTTGCCGCCTTTTATTTGTGCATTTGGATGATAGGTTCTTACTGCGAATATGTCTGGAAAATCTAGGAGATGGACTTTACTGACCGGATCTTTGTTGACGGGCTTCACTTTCAGGTGCTTGACGGGAATACACCTGTCTCCAGAAGCGAATATTATTATATTAGGAGCAAGAATATCTAATTCCGAACCGAAAACATCAAAATATCGTCTCTCTAACCCTATTATTCTTGGCGTTGGCTTTCCCCGAGATATCTTCCCTATTTTATGGACATTGTTCCAAACAAATCCCACCTTTTTATTTGGCCATCTTTTGACTAACTCCTCCTTAAAGTACCTGAAATTTTTTCTATTCCAAAATGGTCGTCTATTTTTATTTTTACTTTTGTAAAAATACTTAAAGTATTCCTCTTGCGCCTCCGCTATAGACTTCTCACATTTTTGTAGTTCACCTATCCACCCATCCGTTTCTTGACCGACAATCATTACACGTATATCGGCGTTAACATAATCTTCGTTAACTTTAATCAATAATGGATAAGCTGTGCGCAATTCCTTTGAGTTCTCAATTAAATTATTCCATTTTCCTCGATATAACTGCTCTAATGCCTTATTCATGGACTATCCTTTTGCCATAATGAGGCTGTAGAAAAACTCACTTCTGAGCCGACTCTACCGCCCTTTTGTTCGTTTATTCGTCCCGGCCAACAATCCGCTAGGCCGTCGTCATTTGGCCATTCCACCACCGACATTACCGGCTCAACAATGACTGAGAGCAGATTTTGCCCATTATTGGCCTGATCGTTCATTCAGACAATACAGCTGCCATTGGCCCTGTACTTTTTCTTGCCCCTCAAGCTGAAGCGATTCAGGCGTTTGATCGTGCCGATGTTCCCGAACACCGGTTCCACCACCGACATTCGGTGGCTGTAGATCTCTTTGCCCTTGGGGTTGTCGACTCGATGTGTTATCCAGTCCGTTCAGTGATGGTGACGGATCAATCGCCGCAGCTTATCTTGTTTCTCGCCCCGTTCGTGACACATCAGCAGTATCTGTTCGCGAACCGGAATGTCACCCGCTCGTTGCCGCTGACGATCACTGACCAGAGTCCGACTCGATTGCCTGAGAGTTCGTGCGAACGCAGATCGGATAAGTCCACTTACCCCCTGAGTTCGAGGTCTTCCCGAATAACCTCCGGATGGCGAAACGCAATCTCAATGAGCGCCTTTGCCGGCCCAGAAGGTTTACGTCGCCCCTGCTCCCATTCCTGCAACGTGCGCGGAGAAATAAGGAGCACCTCGGCAAACTCTCGCTGTGTGAGGCCAGTCTTGCCGCGCGCCTCTGCGACCTCATTTGGCTCCACACGACTGACCCGTGCGGCTTTGCCCGCTTTCATTTCTTTAACAGATTGGAGCAGCTTGTTGCCAAGCTCCTCAGCACTCAGAGTCTCATTACTCATTTTCCAGTACCTCACGAATCGACTTCAGGATATGCGCGGGTATGTTCTCCTTGACGGCCTTCTTGTAGATCACCAATAACCAGATCTCACCATTTGCCAATCTGGTGAAGTAGATGACTCGCACTCCACCACGCTTCCCTGAGCCCGCAACCGACCATCGAACCTTTCTACATCCGCCGCTACCTGGAATGGGATCGCCAATTTCCGGATTGGCTGCCAGCAAGGCAAAGAACGCATTCCGTTCCTCCTCAGTCCAGATCTTTCTGGCATCTGCTTCGAATGTAGGGGTTTCGATAATGGTAAACATGACGACCAATATACGTCATTGACGGACTTTTGCAAGATGGCAGGCGGAGGGGTTAACAGCTAATTTAACGACAACTGACATCTACCCCGCTTGCGTATACTTCCCCGAAGTCCAGCATGCTGTCGTTAAAATTTCCTTTTTTATCAATAATCTATCGATTTTCGATTCTGGTAAGTTTGGAGATAGACGTCAATCATCTCATTGCCGCCAAAAGCGTCCATTTGCTTATTCAAAATTACTCTGGGTGAACTATTTCATATTTTCCATAGGGTTGTAAGAGAGCACGAGTGGAATTCGCAGGATTCAAGCCAATTTTCCCCCGAATTTAACCAAATTCGGGTTGTTGATGGCGGGAATGCTCAGGGCCAGTGCCCTGGGCGCCATCCGGCCCCGACCACCGCCACATCTGCCCGATGACACTTTATTGCCCGCCCATGGCGCCTGATGGGCTGGATTTTGGTACGCTTGGGGCTTAAGTTGATGACGTTGCCCGGGGCTCCGATTCTCCTACTGACAACTGTATTTCCCGTAGATAGGTTACCGAAATGTCCGCAATCCCCACGGTGGATGCCGTTCGCCACAACCACGGTCCTTCCCGCCGCTTTTGCGTCGCGCCGATGATGGACTGGACCACCAGCCATTACCGTTACCTGGCGCGCCAGCTCAGCAGGCATACCCTGCTCTACACCGAGATGGTCACCACGGGCGCGCTGATTCATGGCGACAC
>JASMTJ010000089.1:0-1117 GCA_041694335.1 Bacteroidales bacterium | reverse complement strand
GTCAAGTGTTCTTCTTTTGGAGGTTCAATATCTTTTTCCCCTGCCTCCTGCACGTATCCGATCTTTTCAATCCCGGAGGGCAGCAAAGCAAAAAGCTGACCATGATGGAGGATTTGGGGAATTTCATGCATGAAATATACTGGATTCTGTTCTTTTTTCAGCAGTGAATGCCCCAAGAATTCATCAGGCTTCTGGTCCTGGCCCAACAGGCCCAAGATCGTTGGGGCCAGATCGGTAGTCGTCCCTTCCTTGGTTATAATTTCTGGTTCTATATCCGGATGAATGATGAACAAGGGAATGCTTTCCGGAGCCTTGACCGGTCTTTGTAACCTGAAAGCCCTGTGTGACGTATACCCGTTTCCTTCTACTCCGGATTGATGATCTGAGTATATGACGATCAAGGTATCTTCAAAGAGGTTCAACTCATTAAGTTTGTTGAAAAACATCCTGATTGACTCATCCACAAAGGATATCGACCGGAAGTAATCACGAACCAGCGGGTCCTGGACATCTTGAAACTTATCTTGTGCATGATCGACAGGATAAAAGTCAAATGGTGTATGGCTGGTTACAGTAATAAAAAATGAAAAAAATGGAGACGCTGCTGCTGCTAAATAGTTAAAAGACTGTAGAAAAAAATCATAATCATTTATGCCAAAGGTATCATGCCTGCCGTGCATGACTGTCTCATCAAAAGAGAAATCTTCTTTGCTGTAGAAGGTGTCAAAGCCTAATTCTGGAAAGGCTTTATGCCGATGGAAAAATTTCTTGTCGTTTCCATGAAAAGCAAGTGTGGAATAGTTTTTTTCATTTAATATATTGACAAGCGATGTAAATTGAGTCAGATCATTGACTTTAAATCCATAGTTCTTGTTCAAGGGATATATTGAAGTCAAGCAGGAAAATTCCGCATCAAAGCTGCCATTTACATGCTGCGCATAAAAATTTTCAAAGAATAAGGACTGTTCTTTGAGTTTGTTGAGAAATGGGGTTACCTCAACACCTTTGTGCCTGTAATCAATGATGTTTTTATCTAAAGATTCAACCTGAATAATGATGATATTTTCTATATCAGCAACATATTCGGCCGCTTCATTATCAGTGAGATCTTCCTGGA
>JASMTJ010000088.1:0-1388 GCA_041694335.1 Bacteroidales bacterium | reverse complement strand
CTTAAGTTATTGGCCTAATGCTACTCGCGACTTTTATACATGCCCTTTTATGGCGGATATGAGAAATCAAAGCTCCATGTTTCGTTTCATTCCAACAAAGTTTATCGCTTCTGTCTTCTGTCTTCTGTCTTCTGCCTTCTGCCTGTTGGTTACATTTATCTTATATCTAAAAATCTAATGATCTATTTATAACAAACCTTGTCATGCTCGTTTCATTTTAAACAACAAAAGGTGCCTTCGGTTGAAAGCACCTCCTAATATAACAAAAAACGGTTTTTTTTTCAGGTATTCATTCCACCACAAACATGGATCACCTGTCCCGTAACATACGAAGAAAGATCTGAAGCGAGGAATACACAAGTATTGGCAACATCTTCAGGTGTACCACCACGTTTTAGAGGAATTTTACTTTCCCAGTCTTTTCTGACCTCATCGGATAAAACACCCGTCATCTCAGTGATGATGAATCCCGGAGCAACGGCGTTACTGCGAATGCCTCTTGAGCCCAGCTCCTTAGCAATTGATTTGGTAAAACCAATCAATCCAGCTTTTGATGCACTATAGTTGGCCTGACCAGCATTTCCACTGACGCCCACCACCGAACTCATATTAATAATAGAACCTGAACGCTGTTTAAGCATTGTCTTCTGAACGGCTTTTGTAAAATTGAAAGCCGATTTCAGATTGACTGTAATGACGGCATCCCACTGTTCTTCTGTCATTCGCATCAGCAAGGTATCTTTGGTAATACCTGCATTGTTCACCAGGATATCCACCTGTCCGAATTCCTTAACAATCTCTTCAACCACCTGTTGCGTTTCATCGAATTTTGCAGCATTGGAAGCGTAGGCTTTTACTTTTACGCCCAATTGGGCCACCTCTTTCTCTGTTGCTTTGGCTGCATCGTTGTATTCAAGATCGGTAAAAGCGATGTTACAACCCTCGGCGGCAAAGCGTAAAGCTATAGCCTTACCGATACCCCGGGCAGCCCCGGTTACAATTGCAGTTTTTCCTTCTAGTAACTTCATTTCAAACTTTGGTTTAAGTTTCCAAATAATTTACTGAATCAATTTTTGGAGCGTAAAGATGTTAAAAGTTTTGTAAATATGAGAGATTTTACCTGTTTTAAATTTTGTTTCCACATCATCACGATAATCTTTCGTCCAGCGCGACAAGGGCCTCGGAAGCCTTTGCCACGATGTGAACATCGGTTATCGAACCGGTAAAGTTCGATGGCTTGGGATTGATTTCAATAATTGAGGCTCCGTTTCTTTTGGCTTCCCACGGTACCATAGCGGCCGGCATAACTTCACCCAGGCTTCCTATTACCAAACAGACATCTGCGTTTCTTGCTGCTTCCAGGCTTCCCACGTAGGCCTCGGCAGGAA
>JASMTJ010000087.1:0-4292 GCA_041694335.1 Bacteroidales bacterium | reverse complement strand
GCAGGGGTGCAGAAGGTGTGTGGTTATTCTGAAAAGAAAAACCTGTCCTCAAGAAAGGAGGACAGGTCTGAAAATTTTATGATTAGCTTGTAATATTTTTGACGAATCAAGGATGCAGAGTTAAGCCATTTGCTTCTTAAGTAGTTGTGCGTTAATGGCTACTACTACTGTACTTAGGCTCATTAACAGAGCTCCGAGTGCCGGGTTGATGAGGATACCTGCGCTGTATAGCACACCGGCAGCCAACGGAATGGCCACTACATTATATCCTGTGGCCCAGATAAAATTCTGGATCATCTTTTTGTACGTTGCTTTCCCGAAAAGAATCAGCGAGACAATATCATGCGGATTGCTGTTTACCAGGATGATATCGGCAGTTTCGGCGGCCACATCTGTACCCGAGCCTACTGCAATTCCCACGTCAGCTGTGGCCAGGGCAGGGGCGTCGTTGATGCCGTCGCCGGTCATCGCCACAAACTCTCCTTGCTTCTGAAACTCTTTTACTTTTTCAAGCTTCTGGTCGGGAAGTATGTCGGCAAAATAATCATCAAGGCCAAGCTCATCACTCACGGCTTTGGCTACTTTTTCATTATCTCCGGTCATCATCACCACTTTGATGTCATTGTTTTTAAGCGTTTTTATCGCTTCGTACGATTCATCTCTGATTTTATCAGCAAGGATAATGTAACCTGCCGTGGCATCGTCAATTACCACATAAACGAGGGTCTCCATCCCTTTGGCTTCCACGTCATCCGGCTTTTTCAGGTTGTTTTCTTCGAGGTATTGCGGACTCACCACTTTGACTTTTTTCTGCTCTACTTTCGCTTCGATTCCCTTACCGGTGATGGAGCTAAAATTGCTGACTTCGGGAAGATCGATTTCTTTATCCTGCGCTTTTTGTACGATAGCCATCGCCAGGGGGTGTTCAGATTTGTTTTCCAGGGCAGCGGCATATTTCAGCACTTCCTTATCGCTGAGATCATCAGAAATGCTTTTGAATTCACTTACACCAAAATCACCATGAGTGAGTGTTCCGGTCTTATCAAATGCCAGTAGTGATATTTTTCGCGAATTCTCAAAAGCTGTACGGTTGCGTATCAGCAAGCCTTTCTGTGCCGAGATGGAAGTGGAGATTGCTACGACCAGTGGCACGGCAAGTCCAAGTGCGTGCGGACAGGTAATGACCATGACGCTGGCCATGCGTTCCAGGGCGAACACAAAACTTTTTCCGATAACTAACCATGTAGCCAGCGTTCCAAAACCTACTGTGAGCGCTATAATTGTGAGCCATAAAGCAATCCGGTTGGCCAGGTTTTGTGTCTTGGATTTCTCGGCCTGAGCCTCTTTTACCATGTTCACTACCTTGCTGAGGTACGCATCGTCGCCTGTCTGCTTTACGGTCAATGTGAGCGAGCCGTTGCCATTAATCGTTCCACCGATGACTTTGTCTTCAGCACCCTTTTTTACCGGTCGTGATTCGCCGGTAACCATCGATTCATTGACATGTGACTCGCCTTCTGTTACCTCGCCATCTACAGGGATTTTTTCGCCGGGACGAACCAGCACTCGGTCGTTTTCCCTGAGTTCATCCACTTTCACATCTTCGGTATTTCCTTCCTTGTCGAGACGGTGCGCATCTGAAGGCATTAACTCCACCAGTTTCTGCAAGGACTGCGAAGCACCTAAAACCGATTTCATTTCAATCCAGTGGCCCAGCAACATCACATCAATTAAGGTGGCCAGCTCCCAGAAGAAGGTTTTTCCTTCCAGTCCGAAAGTGGTGGCGCTACTATAGCCCCATGCGACCGTGACGGCCACTGCAATGAGGGTCATCATGCCGGGTTGCTTTTTCTTTAGCTCATCCACCAATCCCGTAAGGAAAGGCCATCCGCCATAGAAAAAGATAAAGGTACTGATGGTGAAAAGAATGTATTTGGCATAAGGCAATTCAAGCGAATAATTCAGGATATCCTGGATCATCGGCGCCAATATCAATACCGGCACCGTTAAAGCAAGCGATATCCAGAACCGCTTTTTAAAGTCCTTAATCATCATGGCATGATGCTCAGAGTGATCATGATGATCATGGCCATTACCATGTCCATGAGCGTGTTCATGATTGTCATTGTGCTCTTCCTGGTGTTGGTGATCCTTATGTTCTTCCTTTGCGTGATGGTGTTGGTGATTATTATTATCGTGATGTGATTTTTTATCCATAACGAATTATTTTCAGATTCAATTTATAACTGGTTCATCCACAAATCGCTGTTATCAGCAATAGCTATACATGTTGCAGCACATGATTTCTTTTAGAGCTGCTGATTTACATCAGATCTTTCTTTTTCTCTTCATATTCTTCCTTGTCGATCTCGCCGCGTGCGTAACGTTTTTTCAGCACATCCAGTGCTGATTCTTCCGACCCTTGCTGGTTACCTGAGTTGGCATTGTTTGATTTAGTTACCATCCAAAAAATAAAGATGAGCAGAATGAGGCCAATAATCCAGCCCCAGCCCATTCCCCAGCCGTGCATTCCAAAAGCATCCATCATCGTTTACTCCTTACTTTTTATTGATTATTTCTGTATTTCAAAATTTCTCATCATTCCCATATCCTCATGTTCCAGATTATGACAATGATAAATATATTTTCCTGTAAAGTCTTTAAACCGCATGATAACCCGTGTCTTCATCCCCGGTAGCAGCAGAAAAGTATCCTGCCATCCTTTATCCAAAAAACCGTCTTTTACAGACTGCCAGGATGCATGATCAACCCCCGAAATGTCTCTGTTGATAATCTGAAACTGCAATCCATGGATATGAACAGGGTGGGGCATTTGCATCATATTGCCCATCATGCCCATACCGCCACCATCACCACCATTGACAAATTCCCACACTTCGGTAGTATTCAGCTTTACTTTTTCCCAATCGGCTACCTCGTTCATTTCAAATGTTTCACCATTAATTACCCATTCCATGTGTTCAAAAGCAAAATGAAACGTACGGGGATTATCCTGGTTGTTCGCATTGCTTTGTGCTATTGTTTCTATTTTAGAGAGTTTGGTGGGGATTTCTTTTTGAGGCCCTTTTTCGGATGAGATAATGAATTGCATCAAAGTTAATTCTTCGCCATTCTGAATAGCTGAACTTTGCGACATCCTTCCATCCATCATACCACCGTCCATCATGCCTCCCATGCCCATACTTGAGCCGGGATTGAACGACTGGCTTTTTAGGCTAATCTTGTTTCCCGTACTATATCCCGAAAAGTCCTTCCATATTTCCACACGCTCACCTGGGGCCAGCATCAGGTAAGGCTTTTTAACGGGTTGTTCCAGCAAACCTCCGTCAGTTGCTATGGCAATAATATCTGAGCCATCGCTCCAGGCCAGTTTGTAGATCCTGGCATTTGAGCCATTCAACACGCGAAAGCGATAGCTGGCTTTATTGAGTGTTTGCTGCTCCGGTAATCTGCCGTTAATAAGGATTTTTTCACCCATAAAGCCCCGCATGCGGGCCATTCTGTTATTTTCTAAATAGACTAACTGATTATCTGTTTCAAAAGTCCTGTCCTGTATAATAATGGGTTTGTCATATTCCCCGGAGGGCAAGGCATCACTTTCGTTTTCCACAATGAGCATTCCAGCCAGTCCACGATAAACTTGGGGTCCTGTGATTTTATCGGGATGAGGATGAAACCAGTAGGTGCCCGGACGATTGTTTACTTCAAACTCATAGATGTATTGTTCGCCATTGGATACAGCATGCATGGGGTGGCCATCCATTTCTGGTGGAATATGCAGTCCATGCCAATGGATAACACTTTCATTCGGCAACTGATTTTTAAAGCGCACCCTGATTTTTTGGCCTCTCTTAACTCTGATTAAAGGGCCAAGATAAGTGTCTTTTAATGAAGTTAAAACAGCACTATCTCCCTTCAGCAATCTGGCCTTGTAAGTGTAAACACTGGTCTTTTCTCCCGGCAATATTTGAGCCTGTCCTTCTGCGGCAACCAACTCAATGTCAATATCAGGTTCAAAGCCACTGTTTAACAAGCCGGTGGTGCTTTCTGATCCGGCTTTTGTTTTTCCTGAATTGCATCCGGAAAGGATTACCAGGTTAATTATTGTCGAGTAAAAAATAGTTGCTACAAAAGGAAATTGCTTAAATAATTTCATTTACAATAGTTTATCATTTTAACATGTAGTTTTCCGAGGATGTTCAACAGATATATTATTTATAACGTGTATGCATAAATTGCGGAGTGTTTGAACCGGAGCCCCCTTAGGCCTG
>JASMTJ010000086.1:0-2062 GCA_041694335.1 Bacteroidales bacterium | reverse complement strand
AGTAATCATGTCCTTTGCCGTGCAGGAAGTTCCAAGCTTTCCATTTAGAAGGTTTTTCCATACTTCTGAATCTCCTTTTCCGCTAACGCCACAATCACGCGCTTGTCGCGTGCATTACTTTGTTAACATAGTTACTCGTTACAATATATCAACGGTATCGTGTTCATGTCTTTTGCTGCGTGCGCAAATGACGACATGATCCAAAATAATTGTGTTACATGCCCTCTAACCGGTGCTTTATTTTTTATTTTAAAGAACTCCCTCTCAACGCCAGATTTAGAAATGAATGAGCAGCTTAGAACGCACCTTCTATTCAGCTTGTAATCTTTTAGCAAGTTATTCAGAAAGTCCTCAAACTGATCCGGATCCCCTTTTCTGATCCTCGTAATATTCGTTTCAATTCCAGAGCTTGATTTATAGTTATATGAAAGAGAGCTATTCAACTTGGCGAGCATCAAATCCATCCCAAAGTACATGTTGCCAAGATTTTTTATACCTTGACCGACGACATCATGTAGATTGCTAGCAGATGTGCTTGGATCACCATGCTTGGAATGGACAAAACATATATTTGAGTCCTTTTTGTTAAAGGTAATATGGTCTGCCCACTCATCCCCTAGGTCATCACAAAATATGTAATCATCATTTTTGTGAACCGTCTCGACGAGGCTAAACATCGAGTCTTTGGAGAATCTAGATGCACTCTTGTCGAACTTCCCTTTCTCGGAACGCACTTCCGACATGCCATTCATCGGTTGTAGGATTTCCAGAATATTATCAATCTCTGAAACCCCAGATGAATCCTCAAAGCACGAACCCATAAAATACATGTATTTAGGATCATCGAATGTGATACTGTACAATCCGTTTTTTATTATGAACTTTTGAAGCGTGATCTCCTTTCCGTTCTCAACCACTCGAAACTTAGATAGTGTTTTGGAGTGCAAGGTAAGTGTTTTTTTGTTTTTCCGGACCCACGAGCTATTATCCCCACCGACGATGTTGAGTTCATCATCCAGCTCATAAACCGACTCCAGCGCGCACTCTAGTTTTTTAAAAATACGTGAAGAAACAGATACCTTTTTACCTTTCCTTGCTTTATAAGCCAATGTAAGATCGTCTTTTTCAATCCTTTCGAATAACGAGGAGCTTTCAATCAAAACTGCATTTGGCTTAGTTAATTCTAATACATCACTGAGCTCTATTTTACTAGCAAAAGCATCAAGGAAATTATTGGATGTTGGAGACTCAATAAGGTTTATCTGATCCCTAACCCAAACTCCAATATCATCAATGGACTCCCTACTAGAAGACTCAACGACACGACCACTTCCAGATATAGACTTAGTTGTCGATCCCTGGCGTAATTTGAAGTAAAATGGTATTGACCTGCCGGCCGAATGCGTTGAAAGTAAGCCTTTTAGATTAGCGGCCTCATAAGACCGTGTCCTCATGGCCCTATCCGATATCGTCATGTTACGGAGTGCCATCTTTTGGAATTCTACATCTTCATCTGAAAAGCTCGAGGAAAATTCCTTACTCCCAATTAAAGTGAAATATTTCTCTAGGGTGTCGGATATATTTGCGCAGCTTTTCTTCACGATTGCTATGTAGTTATCGACTTCTATGACAAGTATGAATGCGTGAACGATGTCCTCAAAATCATCATCCAAGAAGTAAACGGGGCGGGTTGAAGGGAATACTTTTACGGAATAGACAAAGCTGAACTCTTGTTCTTCTAAAAGCCGTTCTTGACGAAAAGAGTCAATGATAAATTCGCCATCCAGAGTGATGTTATCCGCTGCCGCATCAAGTACCTCTTGGACAATTTCATCACTCAAGGGTGATCCTATGCGAAAAAACTGTGCATTCTTTGTCAGTTGCAGTCTTTCAGGCACGAAACAAACTCCTTGTTAACGCGGAGATAAGCGGCGGCCCGTAAGGGGCGTCCGGCGGACGGCCCTCTGGCCGGGAGCGAACTTAATTGACTGGTTAAAGGCAGGTACTGACACTGCCTGCTCCCTGGCAACGACCACGACGGCCTACTCCGTTTCCTTGCACC
>JASMTJ010000085.1:0-19113 GCA_041694335.1 Bacteroidales bacterium | reverse complement strand
TAATAATTAATGGTATGGGCATTCAGCGAAGAGTTACCGAAAAAGCCCGGAAAAATCACCTCGCGCAGCTTGTCCACTATCCGCGAAAGCATGTCCGTAGAAGGCATCACATGCTCATGGGTAGGCATGTAAACCATTCTGTAAGAATCAGACTCAGCAAGTGCTTTGGTTGCCTTTTGTAAAATTTCCTGTTGATTAACTGTTTTGTTTTCCACTTGAAATAGGTTTTAATGGTGAGTACATCTTATTCGTAATTGTAAAGCGGAGTGCTCAGGTAACGTTCGCCGGTGTCGCAGGTGATAAACACGATGTTTTTTCCTTTGTTTTCATGACGCTGACCAACCTGCAGTGCGGCCCAGGCAATCGCGCCTGAAGATATCCCACCAAAGATCCCGTCATCCTGCGAAAGCTTTCTTGCATTCTCAAAAGCATTGCGATTGCTGACCTGGATAATTTCATCCACCACATCACCATTGTAGACCTCCGGGATAAACCCGGCACCAATACCTTGAATCTTATGGCTTCCCGGCTCTCCCCCCGATAAAACCGGTGAGTTTTCAGGCTCCACAGCAATCACCTGGATGTTACTGTTCTTCTCCTTTAAAAATGCACCTACACCGCTAATTGTACCTCCCGTACCTACCCCGGCAACAAAAATATCCACCTTACCATCTAAATCATCCCAGATTTCTGGTCCTGTAGTGCGGTAATGCATACGGGCATTGGCCGGATTGGTAAACTGCATCGGAATGAAGCTCTTCGGGTTTTGCTCGCGCAGCTCTTTTGCTTTCGCGATAGAGCCTTTCATCCCATCTTCTGAAGACGTAAGGATTACCTTCCCGCCATATGCCTTAATCAAATTCCTCCGTTCCACACTGGCCCCTTCGGGCATAGTAACAATTAAGTCATAACCCTTCGAAGCAGCGACCATCGCCAGTCCGATACCTGTATTTCCGCTGGTAGGTTCTATGATAGTGGTTTCCTGATCTATCAACCCTTTCTCTTCAGCATCTTCAATCATTGCAAGCGCCAAACGGTCTTTTACCGACCCACCCGGGTTCATTGACTCAAGCTTGGCGAAAAGGTTTGCTTCCGCCGATTCTGCATACTTTTTCACAGCAACAAGAGGGGTGTTGCCTATCAACTGATTTACTTCACTTGTCTTCATAATTACCTTCTTTGTGATAAAAACAACAAAAGCGGGCAGATGTTTCTCCGCCCGCTGTAACAAAGGTTTTCAACCCTGTTTTCAGGGCATCACATCTTGCTTTTTTTGAGTATTGGCTCTAAGGTTTTCTTGCGGTAGCCATAGCCAAAGAGAGCAATGGCATAAAGTCCGATGTTAAAAATGCTTATCGAGAAAATCCCGACAGAGAATATTCCGGCTGAAAAAATCCCAACAGCAAAATTTCCTGCTGCAAAAACACCGATAGCAAAATCGCCGGCAGCAAAATAGTTGGCTGCAAAATCGCCGGCCGAAAACAAAGATTGTGGAGTAAATACATGTGCAATAACTCCCGCAACAACTAACAAAATGGCAATAATAAGAATCCAATAATTTTTCATAATGATTTTATTTTGTGTTTCGGGAGCAAAACTATCTGCAAAAAAGCCATCAATAAATCTTTTTGTGACGAATGGCAATCGAAGTGATCAGCATCAACATCCATTGATTAATGACAAGGTTTGGGGATGAATATCAACGTTGATTGTACTTCCTTCGGAAATTGGAGATAAACTTTCTTGAAACCGGAATGGTTATGTCCGGGTTGTCAAAGTGAAGCATCAGGCCTTGTGCATTCCCCGAAACCCTTTTGACTTCACCCAGGTTAACCAGGTAACTACGATGCACACGCAGGATGTCATCTATTCGGGCAAAATCATCTTCGGTTTCCTTCAGCGTTTTGCGCATAATCTTTTGCTTTATGCTAGTTTCACTTTTCAGATAGACCCGGATATAATTCCCATCCGCGGCAATTCCGTAGAGTTCGGTCTTTTGAAAAACCAGTTGCTCTTCACTGACGCTGGCTGAACGTAAAGTAATCTCCCTTTCGGGGGATGTTTCTGGTTTTTGCTTAAACCTCCTTCTGCTGATATCATTGGCTTCAGAAGCGTATCTTGCCTTGAGGGCCTGCAACGTCAGAACCGTCAGACCTACCACTGGGAAAAGCCCAATAACTAAGGTATAGAATTGAAAAAGCAGGAAAGCGTTGGAGCTGCATACAAAAATGCCTATTGAGCACGAATAGATAAAATTACCTACCCCAATCAGAAACAGCATCACCATCAGCCAAAGCAAGTGCTTACCCAGGGTCCACTTTCTCTCGCTAAAGACCGCAGGAAAGAGCTTTGGGAAAACATAGAACATAACAAACAAAACCAGTGAACTTAGCAAGCCATAGCCGATAAAGAAAATATCCTTGTGCTGTATTTCAAGGTCATACAATCCGAAGGGTTGAAATATTTTCAGGAAAAACCACACAAAAAAGCCTACCCCTAAAATGATTCCCCACTTCCGGTAAGGGTCTTCAGCAAAAGGGAACGGTGACTTCAGAAATTTCACAATCCTGTTCATAGAATGAAAGCTTATGAGATGCCGCTGCTGGCCTTTTTCTGGCTTTGACGCCTACTGCTTGTCTGCCTTACGGGGATTTCGAACCAGAACATGGATCCGATATTTTCAGTGGATTTCACTCCAATCTTCCCTCCCATCATTTCAACAAGGTTGCTGCAAATGCTCAGGCCGAGCCCTGCACCCCTGAAAATCTTGTGGTTTTCGCTGTCGAACTTACGGAAACGCTGGAAAATCTCGCACTGCTTTTCTTTAGGTATACCAATTCCGGTGTCCTGCACGTAAAAGTACATCCGGTGCTCCGACTTCATATAATACCCCATCCTGATACTGCCTTTTTCGGTAAACTTCATCGCGTTATTCAAAAAGTTGGTTAGCACCTGCATTACGCGCATTTTATCAATCATCACAAAATGATGCTTGTCATCAGGAATATCCAGCGAAAACTCAATGTGTTGCTTGTTGTATGAAGTTCTTAACTCTTTAAACGTCTCGTTAAGCTGCCTCATCATATCCCTAATATCAGTTTCCTCGGGCGCAAGCGTAAGCTGTCCGGCTTCTATTTTTGAAAGGTCAATAATATCATTTATCAGGTTAAGCAGTGTATGGCTGTTGGTGGTGATCAGCCTGATAAACCACTGCCTTTAGTCTACATCATTCTCCTATGCCAGCAGCTCAGTAAACCCGATGATGGCATTCATTGGTGTCCTGATTTCGTGCGACATATTGGCCAGGAAAGCAGTTTTCAGGTTGTCAGCCTCTTCCGCCTTTTTCTTGGCTTCTTCGAGCCTTCTGATGTATTGCTTCCGCTTTGTAATGTCGATAATTATGCCCCTGTATCCGGTAACCTGATCCTCATGATAAATAGGATTAACTGTTACAAGCCCGGTAAAGCTGCTCCCGTCGGTGGCATTGAAAGCCAGCTCAATGGTCTCGCCCTGACGCAACCGCTTAAACTGCTGCCTTCCGGGATTGACCATCAACTCGGAAAGCCCACGGTAAATATTCTCGTTGTGCTCGTTTATTTTGAAAAGCTGCTTGAGTGTTTTGTTTGCATAGGTAAATTCAAAATCGTTATTTACCTCAAAAACAGGTTGCGGCAACAGTCCGGCCAACTCCCTGAATTTTTTTTCTCCCTCCTGAACAGCCTGCAGGGCATGATCGCGCTCTTTCTGGCGTACTTTCAACTGCTCAATCATCTTGTTAAAGGTGCGATAAAGAATATTTAGCTCCTGATCCTTCACCCTGTGACGGATCGGTTCATCCAGCTTAAAATCGCTGTCCACCACATCTTCCATGTGGTTGGTAAGACGAATGATGGGCTTGGTAATGATTCGCGAAGCATACAGGCTAATCAGCACGCTGGCAATGATAAGAAAGAACACAAACATAATGTAGTAATACAACAGTTGCTGCGCCAGCTCTGCCCTGCGGTTGTTCGTCTTGCCAATGAGCAGGTTAAACTCGGCTTCAATCTGGTTAGAGAGCCTTTTAAAGCTTGCTTCTAACGGATCGTCACCATACCACAGTGCCATATCCAGCTCGGTCATCTGCCCGAAATAATCAAGGTAAGCATTGGTGTGCCCTGCAAGTAATTCTTTTTCTTCTGCCGAAAGGCTTGGGTTACTGGCAATACTGCCAAGCAGCTCCCTTCCTGTTTCCAAATGCTTCAAAATGTACTGCTGCTGATGCCGGATAATATAATCCTTTTCGTGACGGCGCAGCGTAAGCACTTTCACCTGGTCAACCTGACTGTAGTCTTCCAGCTTGTGGACTTCCTCTCGCATCCGTCCCACAATGCCATAATCTTTAAAGCCGCGCTTCTTTAAGAGAACGGTCATCCTGTTAAAGATCTCATTTTGACGTTCAAAGATATCCTCGCTTTTTTCAAGGTGTTGTTCGATGGCAAAGCTGGTGATATCATCCTTTTCGAGAAGGTGCTTGAAAGAGGCGCTGATGGAATCATGCAGCGCGTTCACATCGCGGAGGTATTTACTGGAACCGGTCACAAAAAACACCGGGTTTGTGCGCTCCATAGCCAGAAAGTCTTGTTGCTTTTTAAGTTTTTGCAAAAAACGAATGTGAAGCTTTTCAACGGCATAAGCTGTTTCGTTAATCTGATCTTTCTTGCTGAAATAGGTTATCGTAACCGGAATTACGATTAAGGTTGTGAGAAAAGAAAACAGCAAAAACCAGCTGAGAATTCTGTATCTGATTGAATTTATCATTGTTCCTCGTTAAACGTCACAAAAATAGGATGTCTTCACGCACAGGTATCAAAGATACAGTTAATAAATTATTAATCTTAAAACTGTGCCGGTCATTAACATTCGTAACAGACTGCGATTTCTTGTAGCTTTGCATTTTGAATGACAAGCAAGAGCTTCCGCAGTAACAAGGGGCTTCTTTTTGTTCAGAAAACTAAATCAATCGTTTCATGAAGTTCAAAGAACGGTTCCAGACGGGAAATGTCACAACGATTTCAGTGTCGCATATGCTGCATGACATCTACTCCTCGTTTCTTGCGCCATTGCGGCCGCTATTGATTGAGAAGTTCCAGATGAGCCTGCTCTTATCCTCGCTGCTCGACGTTTTTCAGCGTGCACCAAACTTGCTGAACCCGTTTATTGGATTGATTGCCGACCGTGGCCCGGTACGGTATTTCATCATCGTTTCGCCTGCTATTACTGCCATCACCATGAGCTTGCTTGGCATGGCTCCCAATTATGTGATGCTGGCGCTAATGCTGCTGGTGATGGGGATTTCGGGAGCACTGTTTCACGTGCCTTCACCGGTGATGATACGAAAAGTTTCGGGAGGCCAAACCGGAAAAGGGATGAGCTTTTACATGTTGGGAGGTGAGCTGGCGCGCACTTTGGGGCCTTTGGTAATTACCGGAGCAGTGAGCATCTGGGGCCTGGAAGGAACCTGGCGGCTTATTCCGTTTGGAATTGTTGCATCGCTGGTGCTTTATTACCGCATCAGAAAAATCCATATCGCCGATGAATTTACTCCTCAAAAAACCGACGGCGGCATCAAAAAAACACTACTGGAATACAAATCATTTTTTATTCTCCTGCTGGGGATTATCTTCTTCAGAGCTATCGTAAAGTCTGCTTTAACAGGATTTCTTCCGACGTATTTTTTTACTGAGAAATCAGAAACCCTGTGGTTCTCGAACGCCTCGCTGGCTGTGTTGCAAATTGCAGGGGCAGCTGGAACATTGCTCAGCGGAACCATTTCTGACCGGCTGGGACGAAAAACCACCTTACTGATTGCTTCACTGGCAATCCCGGTAAGCATGTGGCTGTTTATCATGGCTGAAGAGCTTTTTGTTTTTCCGGCGCTGTTGCTGCTTGGATTTTTCATCTTTGCCCCCGGGCCAGTGGTTCTGGCATTGGTGCAGGACATTAAAACGCAACGCCCGGCATTCTTTAACGGCATCTACATGACGCTTAACTTTGTTAGCAGCTCTCTCGCAATTGTTTTAGCAGGATGGATGGGCGACCTGTTTTCGCTCCAAACCACCTACATGATCACCGGAAGTGCCGCACTGCTCTCGGTGCCGTTTATTTTCGCATTACCATCAAAAAAAGAAACAACAAAAAATGCACAATGAGTTAAGCCTAAAAAGTCTTATCACCCCTAAAGGGGATTTTTTTAATCTGCTGAAATTTAGCGCTTCCCCTTTAGGGATCAGGGGTGAAAACGATAAAAATCAGCAGTTTTAAAGCTTTTTAGACTAAACTCAACACTTTAAAAAAAAAAGCTATGCAAAAAATCTTAATCATTATTAACGACGCCCCCTACGGAAGTGAAAAGGCATACAATGCGCTGAGAATGGCTATGACATTACAAAAAGAACATCATCAGGAAACTGAAATTAAAATATTCCTGTTGGCTGATGCTGTATTCTGTGGCCTGCCTAAGCAAGAAACACCTGACGGTTTTTACAATATTGGAAGAATGCTGACCTCTGTCATCCGTAAAGGTGCGGAAGTGAAAAGCTGCGGCGGTTGCTCTAAAGCCCGGGGTATAGCCTCGCTCGCGCTTATTGAAGGCGTGGAGCTGAGTAATATGAAGGAGTTTGCCCAATGGACTGTGGAGTGTGACAAAGTCCTGAACTTTTAAAAGATAATAACCTGGTTGTTTAAACCATCAATGTATTGAGCTGTTAGAAAAAGAAAACCACATGAGAACAGAGCCTTTAAGTGCCAATAATAAAGCACTCAGGTTAAACCTGGATGAGTCAAACTATGGAACCCTTGCCGAAATTGGTGGTGGACAGGAAACTTCAAGGATATTTTTTAAGGCCGGCGGTGCTTCAGGAACCGTTGCCAAAACCATTTCAGCCTACGACAAGGCATTCTCAAATGAAATCTATAACAAGGGAAATCCCGGAAGATATGTTTCTGAAAGCCGGGTAGACAAAATGCTTTACCAGGAATACAAGGAACTGGTTAACCTGTTAGGTGAAAGCAAGAAAACCCGTTTCTTTGCCTTTGCTAACTCTGTGGAAATCCTGAACTACATGAAAGACAATCGTCCTCATGGTTGGATGGGCGTACGCTTTCAACTCGAAGAAAAAGGGGAACCAAATCATGTGATGATCCATGTAAAGCTTTTGGAGAATGATGCCACCCTGCAACAAACTACCCTGGGAATTCTGGGAGTAAATTTGATTTACGCCTGCTTCAATTATCATGACCGTCCGAATGTCTTTCTCTCTTCGTTGCTAGACAACCTCAACAACGACCAGGTACAGATTACAATGGTACGGATGAGCGGTCCGGAGTTATCATATGTAGACAACCGCCTGCTTGGTGTTCAGTTGGTAAAAAACGGGATGACCCACGCCATTATGTTCGATAAGTTTGGCAATGTGCAAGAGCCTGATGATATGCTTTACAAGAAGAACATCCTCGCTTTTCGCGGAAGATTCAGGCCGGTGACGTATGTGACGCTTGATATTATCCGCTCAAGCTTAAAGCTTTTCAAGAAGGACCAGGATTATGAAGCCGAAAACACTATCACACTGTGCGAAATCACCATGAACAACCTTATGGATCAGGGTTCGTTTAACGAAAAAGATTTTCTTGACCGTGTTGATCAGCTCAACATGATTGGTCAGAATGTGATGATAAGTGATTTCAGGGAGTTCTATAAGCTCACCGAGTATTTCAGCCAGTTCAGGATAAAAAACATGCGTATCGTAATCGGGGTGCTGACATTTATGAAAGTGCTCGACGCAAAATATTACGAAGACCTCAAAGGGGGGATACTGGAGGCTTTTGGAAAACTTTTCCCAAAGAACATGAAGATGTACCTCTACCCCGCCCTCTCTGAAAACAACCACGACCATATCACTTCCGAAAACCTCGACCTCCCGGAAGACCTCAACTACCTATACAACTATCTTATCTGCAAAAGAATGATTATCGACCTCAAGCCAATCAACCCGAACTTTATGAATATCTATTCGAGGAAAGTGATCAAATTGATACAGCAAAACCAGAAAGGCTGGGAAGAGGCCGTACCTAACTATGTTGTTAATACCATCAAAAAAAGAAAGATGTTTGGTTACGACGGGAGTCCGGAAAAAACAGAAGAACAAGGAAGCGATCAGGATAAGAAATAGTTTTATATCTTCGGCGAAAAAACAAAAAATGATTGTGATTGAGCCCTCAGAAGTATATGATGTAATAGAAAAAGAGCCTGAACTGCAGATTATTGATATCCGCCCACACAAGGATTATCGTATAAGTCATTTCGATAATGCGCTTTGTATTCCAAGAGACAGTTTCGCACAATACATGAACAAAATAATGAAACATAAACCTATTTTTGTATATTGCAACTATGGAATGAAAAGCGACGAAATCGCCTTGTTTCTCGAAAAGAAATTTAAGAGCAAAGTGTATGTTTTAATGGGTGGTTACGACGCATTTATCGATTATAAGAACAACGGATAAACTATAATCATGCGCAGAATAAAAGTGGAAGAACTCAAAGACTGGATTGACAAAAAGAAAAACATCCAGATACTTGACACTCGTGAGAGGGATGAGTTTGAGCTCGCGGCAATCGGAAACTCCACCAATATCCCAAAGGCCGAATTGCAAAACCGGTATGAAGAACTCCGTTTCGATACCGACACCATTGTGGTATGCCGGTTTGGAACGAAAAGTGCAGCTTCGGCACGATTCCTTATTTCAAAGGGCTTTGACGATGAGAAACTCTTTCTGCTCGACGGCGGCATCTATGAATGGGCGGTGGAAATTGACAAAAATATGCCATCGCACCTCTTGTAAATCAAGGGCCATTTTCATTACAAAATCACAACAAACTGACATCATATCATTTACGTAAATTGACCTATTTAATTATGCGTAATTCATCTGATTGCAAATTAAATTTGGGGGGTGTATATTTGTATTAAATTAAATCATGTTACCATGAAAAAAGCTACCGTCATTTTAGGAATGTTATTGCTGATAATCGGCCAGGCTTCAGCAAAAAACTTACAAGCTCATCTGGCTTACGCCACCTTCTATTCACCCGAAGAAGGGCCTTACATTGAAACTTATTTGTCTATCAATCCAAATTCAATTCGGTATGAGGAAACTGTAGACGGGAAATTTAAGGGGGCTGTGGAAATCACACTTATCTTTAAACAGGAAGAAAAAGTTTCTGCTTTTGACAAGTATGTGTTAAACAGTCCGGTGCTGGAAGATACCGCAGAGATCTCGGACCAGTTTATCGATTTAAAACGCTTTGTTCTGCCCAAGGGGGAATACGATTTCACCATTAGTATTTCGGACCAGAACTCTTCGAGAGAGCCTTACATTGCCTCCGAGAAAGTGAACCTTGAGTTTCATGAAAACCAAATCCAGTTTTCTGATATCCAAATGGTGGATAACTATAAAAAGTCAGAGAACCAGAACATCCTGACAAAGAGTGGTTATGACTTAATTCCTTATCCCAGTAGTTTTTACCCGGAAAATAAAAAAGACCTGATTTTTTACAGCGAATTGTATAACACTGAGAAGTTGCTGGGCAAAGACAGTCGCTTTTTGCTGAAGTTTTATCTGCAATCGGCAAACACACACCAGCCGCTTAAAGATTATGTAAGAATCAGAAGAATGGAATCGAAACCGGTTCACACTATCTTCCATAAATTCGACCTCTCAGAAATCCCATCAGGAAATTATAACCTGATAATGGAAGTATACAATGAGCAAAATCAGCTTATCGCTAACAAAGGGGCATACATTCAGCGCAGCAATCCGTCAATATCCACGCAGCAATTTGAACTGACCGCCTTTGACAAAAGCAGCAATTTTGCTGGAGAATATTCTGACAAAGACATCTTAATGGATAAAATCAGGGGTCTGGCTCCCATTGCTGACAAGTCTGAAGTCATATTCATTAACGGCAATTTGGAGAGTTATACACTCGAAGATCTGCAAAAATTCCTGTATTACTTCTGGGCCGAAAGAAACAAGCTGGATCCTGAGCAAGCATGGAAAAACTATGAAAAAAATCTGGCTACCGTAAACAGCGAGTTTAAGACGATGGTTAAAGAAGGGTATGAAACTGACCGCGGACAAGTCTTTCTGCGCTTCGGAGCACCCAACGCCATTGCAAGGAGCTACAACGAACCGAAAGCTTATCCTTTTGAGGTGTGGCAGTATTATGAAACAGAAAACCATCGCGACAGCAAGTTCGTTTTTTATTCCCGCGATATGGTCAATAATGATTTTGAGTTATTGCACTCCAATGTTCCGGGAGAGGTGAAAAACAGAAAATGGCAGTTTATCATTTTCGAAAGAGGCATCAAAGACGGAAGTGTTGATGATGTTAATGCCATCGACGCCTGGGGCTCAAAACTCGAATATTACGACAATCCATACTAATAGAAAATATTAACACGCATAAAGCCGGGGAACTTCTCCGGCTTTTTCTTTGTTAGAAAGATTAATTCACCGGGAAATCCCTATTTTTGCCTTCATCAAAAAATATCCTTTGAAAAAAGTAGCGGTTGTCATATTAAACTGGAATGGGGAGAAATTCCTTCGCGATTTTCTTCCATTAGTTGTCGAGCACTCTGTAAGCGAAGATACTGAAGTGATTGTGGCTGATAACAACTCTACCGATAATTCCATACCTCTTTTAAAAGAGCAGTTCCCACAGGTGCGCATCATCACCAATGAAAAGAACGAGGGGTTTGCCGGAGGCTACAACAAAGCGCTGCAGCAAGTGGATGCTCAGTATTATGTCTTGCTCAATTCGGATGTAAAAGTCACCGGAAACTGGATAAAACCCGTCATAGACATGATGGACAGGGATTCGGACATCGGAGCTGTGCAGCCCAAGATACGCTCATACCACCAGCCTGATTATTTTGAATACGCCGGAGCGGCCGGAGGATATATCGACAAATACGGCTACCCGTTTTGCCGCGGCCGCATTTTCGATGAGTTGGAGAAAGACGAAGGTCAGTATGATAATGAAGCAGAGATTTTTTGGGCCACAGGTGCCTGCCTTTTTGTAAAAGCAGATTTGTTTCGCCAGACCGGTGGGTTTGATGAGGATTTTTTTGCCCATATGGAAGAGATTGATTTTTGCTGGCGTATCAAGCACAAAGGCTACAAGGTGATGTACCAACCCAAATCGGTGGTGTATCATGTGGGAGGCGGAACACTGCCAACAGCGTCCAGTTTCAAAGCCTATCTAAACATCCGGAACAATAACGCGATGCTTTACAAAAACCTGCCACAGCGAAAACTGGCCCTCACCATCTTCACAAGACTGATCCTTGACGGGATTGCAGCCATAAAGTTCTTTATCGATGGCGGCGTGGCCGATTTTATGGCTGTCGTCCGTGCCCATATCCACTTCTATAAAATGATTCCGAAACTCCGCAAAAAGCGAAAGCAAATCAAACCCGGGAAAGTATCACAAATATACAAGGGCAACCTGGTTTCCGCTTTCTACCTTGCCGGGAAAAAGAAGTTTTCGCAGTTGAAGACAGAGAAGTTTTCCTGAAATAAAACTTGTAATGGTTTCAATAACTATTAATCTTATTTACCTGACTTTCTAGTTGATAAAAATGCCAAAAGCGACCACCAGTATTCCAATGGTTGCACCTCCGAGTATACTTAAATACAATTTGCCAGGCCCCTGGTATTTTTTGAGTAAAAGCGCTGAGAATAACCACTGCCCTGAAAATATGGCGAGAAGGTAAACGACAAACGGAATCCAACTACCGATGTTGGTCATCCAGTTGAAATTATAATAGCCTTCATCCACAAAAAATAAAAGGAACGTAATCAGTACTGAACTTGTAAATAAAATAGCGAGATGGTTTCTGCTTGCTGTTATTTCCGAATTTGTTTGTGCCGACATAACTATTAATATTTGAATAACAGGTTTTAACTCTTGTTATTGCATCAGGGGGTATCATTTTCTTAAAAAAGCCTTTGAAGAGAAGAAGTGAATCAAAAACAGAAAATAAGTCACAGTAGTGCCATTTATAAATAGCTACCTCTCCCAAACCTCCACAAAGAATTTTACGGCCAGCTCATAAACAGCCAGTCCCAATCCGGTGATAGTTCCAGCAGCGCCCGCCGAAATATAGGATTCGTGTCGGAAAGGTTCGCGCTTAAACACATTACTGATATGTACCTCCACCACCGGCGTTTTGATAGCTTTCACCGCATCGCCGATGGCCACGGAAGTGTGGGTGTAGCCTCCGGCATTCAGAATAATCCCATCCACAGAAAAACCCACCTCGTGGAGCTTATCGATCAACTCTCCTTCAATATTGCTCTGGTAAAAATCGAATTGCACATCGGGGTGTTTTTTCTGAAGCGCTTTAAAATAATCATTCAGTGAAGTCTGGCCGTAGTGTTGTTCCTCTCTTCTTCCCGTAAGGTTAAGGTTCGGTCCGTTTATAATACTAATCTTCATATCCGTGATTTTTTGTAAAAATAGAAATTACAAGGCAAATATGACTTTCGATAACACAGAATAGTGAATTCTTTTCAAAACAAGAGCAATTGATACACTCTCACTCCTTTTATAGCGTTTAAATGAATAAAATGAGCATTAGTTTGTACATTTTTACAGCCTTTGCTCAGCAATTATTCAATAACCGATTTGTTGCTTTTTATTATATCATCAATTCTGAATAAATCCTGACTCCAATTTAAAAGCTCCTTATCAAACCAATCAATGCCCTCGATTATTTCATTTCGATAGTTATTTATAACATCAATATTCCAGGTAACAGGTTCATGGTGAAATATACGATTTCTCAGTTTGCGTATTCCATTGAATTTAGAACTCATGGTTTTACGTTGTCGAATATGTTTGGGGCAATTTGGAAATGCAAGGCGAAGATTTTTCCATAAGGTTTTTTCAAACCTGGAGTCAAATAAAGAGGTCCAAAAACCAAAAGAAAGCTCCGCAATAACCCTCCCTGTGGTTATTGCTTTTTTCTCACGCAAAATACTATTGCGTGCATCCGTAATTTTATCAATCTGAAATCTGGAGATGAGGTTAACAAAATCAAACTCATTAAACCAATTCTGTGTTCCAAATTTCCTACGCAATTGATAATCCATTTGATTGCGTAATCCAACCTCTAATATAGACAACAAGGGATAAAATGATTCAGAAATCTCGATGTTGGCTTTGTAATGTGCAATTGCTTTGTTAAAGTCATTATTGTGTTTTCGCAAGTAGGGAGCTAATCTATCATATGAAAATACCTTTTCAATTGATCTACGTTCCATTTTTATATATCTTTGTAATGTCGTCCCGGTAATTCCTCTCCCAGTCTTTATGCTGGTGATGAAGCCGGGTTTTTTGCTTCTACCAAATCAAATATACTATATTAATCTGAATATCATACTTTCTATTTAAACTTTAGAAAGTAAAAATAGAAATTAAGCCTCAACTGCCGCTTATCCTTGATTTTTTTGTTGAAATAGTTTTAACTTTGCGCCGATCTTACAAAAAAATAGGGGTGCCCGATAAACAGACGGGCTGAGATCATACCCATCGAACCTGATCCGGTTAGTACCGGTGTAGGGAGAAAGCAGGGCTTAAAAAGTTACGAATGGTTTTTTCCTCTATTTCCCATTCTAAGTTGAACAAATAAACTTAGAATCATGAAATTATTAATTCGTTTATTCATTCTTTTATTGATGCCGGTGTTTGCTGCCGGCCAGCACAGTGTATCTGGAGTGGTTCTGGATAAAAAAACCAACGAACCGCTTCCGGGAGCACATATCCGCATGGAGCGCAGCTACCATGCCGTGGTTTCTGATAACGAAGGACGTTTTGTTATCAATGAGCTTAACAAAAACCGTCTGCACTTTACAGTGACCTTTGTCGGTTATGAACCTCTTGAAACGAATGTGTTTATTACAAGCGACACCACCATCACTTTCGAACTTAAGCCTCGTGCTATAATGGAAGAGGAGGTGATTATCCGCGGCACACGCGCCGGGGAGAATGCGCCCACCACCTTCCAAAACATGTCGGAGGAGGAGATTGAAGAGGTAAACATGGGCCAGGACTTGCCCTATGTAATGTCGCTGACGCCTTCTGCTGTAGCCAGTTCTGATGCCGGCGCCGGCGTGGGCTACACCGGACTCCGCATCCGGGGCACCGACCTTACGCGCATCAATGTGACCATCAACGGGATTCCCTACAACGATCCGGAATCGCAGGGCGTTTTTTGGGTAAACCTCCCGGACTTTGCTTCCAGTGTCGACAACATCCAGATTCAGCGTGGGGTGGGCACCTCCACTAACGGTGCGGCGGCTTTCGGAGCCACCATCAACATCCAAACCCAGAGCACGAAAATAGATCCTTATGCGGAGATTAACAGCGGAGCCGGCTCTTTCAACACTTTTAGAAATACAGTGAAAGCCGGAACCGGACTCATCGGAGGGAAGTGGGCTGTGGATGCCCGCCTCTCAAAAATCAGCTCCGATGGGTTTGTGGACCGCGCCGAATCGAACCTTCGTTCATTCTTCGTATCCGGCACCTATTTCGGAGAAAAAAGCATCGTGAAAGCTAATGTTTTTTCCGGAAAAGAACGTACCTATCAGTCATGGAACGGCGTACCATTAGTAAGACTGAACAACGACCTTGACGGGATGCAGCGCTACGAAGACCACGGGCTTTATACTCCGGAGGAAACAGAACATATGATCAATTCTGACAGCCGTACCTACAACTATTACACCTATGAAAATGAGGTGGATAACTACCAGCAGGATCATTACCAGTTGTTCTACTCTTATGAGATAAATAAAAACTGGCTGTGGAATACCGCTTTCCACTACACCAAAGGCGAAGGGTATTTTGAGCAAATGAAAAAAAGTGAGGATTTTGCAGATTACGGGCTGCCTCCATTCAACCTGAATGATGAGGAAGTATCATCCACCGACCTCGTAAGGCAAAAATGGCTGGATAATGATTTCTATGGTCTGACCTGGTCGCTGAACCACGACACGAAGCAACTGAAGTTTACACTTGGAGGCGGATACAATGAGTATGACGGAGACCATTTTGGTGAAATCATCTGGGCCCAGTATGCGAGTCACTTCGACAAGGATTACCAGTGGTATTTCAATACCGGACTGAAAAAGGATTTCAATATCTACGCGAAAGCGAATTACCAGATGAACGAAATTTTCTCAGCCTATGGAGATATCCAGTATCGGAACGTCAACTACGAGATTGATGGACTCCACGATGATTTGCGCGATCTGACGCAGTCGCACCGCTTCAACTTCGTAAACCCAAAGGCAGGAGTGCAGGCTTCATTTAACGAGCACCACACCGCATACGCCAGCATCGCAGTTTCGAACCGGGAACCCAGCCGTGGCAACTTCCGTGATGCCGATCCGGGGGAAGTCCCAACCAGCGAGATGCTTACCGACTACGAGCTGGGATATACCTACGAAACAACGCAGGGAAAAATCGCGGTGAACGGGTATTTTATGGATTACACCGATCAACTGGTGCTTACCGGAGAAATCAACAACGTGGGTGATCCCATCATGAGAAATGTGAAAGACAGCTATCGCGCCGGAGTGGAGCTAATGGGAGGCATTCGCATCCTGCCCAACCTGAGCTGGGATGCCAACCTTACCCTGAGCAGTAACAAGATTAAGGATTTCACCACTTTCGTGGATGACTGGGACAACTGGGGCGAGCAAAAGGAGGTGTATCTGGGAAGCACCGACATTTCTTTCTCTCCATCCATCATCAGCGGAAGCAAGATCAACTGGGAACCAGTGGATGACCTGGAGCTGAACCTGCTATCAAAATATGTTGGCAAGCAATACATCGATAACACGGCCAGTGAGCAAAGAAAACTCGATCCGTATTTTGTCAATGATATCCTGATCAGTTACAAAATAAAAACCGGGTGGGTTGATTCGATGGAGCTGACCCTTCAGGTAAACAATGTATTGGATGAAAAATATGAAACCAATGCATGGGTGTACCGCTACATTTATGGCGGAGAGCAATATAAGATGACCGGATATTTTCCGCAGGCCGGAACCAACGTTATGGCCGGACTAAAAATATCCTTGTAAATTAAGGTATCACAATAAGGTAAAAAGCCGGTTGTAATGACCGGCTTTTTATATTTTTAACGACATAAAGCTACAGTCATTTCCATTTTACCACCTGACTACCACAACACCATAACATACATCTTTATCTGTTCTGCCTTTCGCAACAAGAAACAAACTTTATCAACACGAATTTTGTTAGGGTGATGTTAATGTGCTAATTATTCGCACTTCAAATGAAAATTTTATGCCATGAGCATCCTTAGAATCATTTTTGCAATCATCTTACCACCATTAGGAGTCTTTTTAACCACCGGCGTCAGAGACGCGTTTTGGTTAAATATTCTTCTCACCATTCTGGGATACATCCCCGGAATAGTTCATGCCGTATGGATAATCGCTAAATACGATAAGCCGTGAACACCTTAATGATTCTCATTATAACTTTATCTGCATTAGCTATCCTGGCAACAGCGGCCTCTTTTATTAAATGGCGGCACGATTGGTGGATTAGGGTGTTTGACTTTCCACGGATGCAAATAAGTGTTGTGCTGATACTAATGATAGTTAGCAGCGTCATCTTTTACAGCTTTGCCGAATTGTGGCATTTTATCATTACAGGACTTCTGTTAGCATCTCTTATCCTCCAGGCAACGAGGATATATCTGTACACACCTTTTGCCCGCCGGAGGGTAATGAGTTACAAAGGGGATGATGATGACCACACTATCTCTGTTTTGGTTAGTAACGTATTACAAACCAACCGCAATGCCGACAAGCTTTTGAACCAAATAGAGCAATACCAGCCAGATATCGTTCTAACACTCGAAACCAACAAATGGTGGGAACAACAACTATCTGAACTTGAAGACAGTTATCCCTACACATTAAAAAAACCTCTGGATAATTTGTACGGTATGCACCTCTATTCACGGCTGGAAACAAGAAACGCTAAAGTCAGGTTTTTGGTCCAGGATGATATCCCTTCCTTTGAATTACAGATAGTACTGAAATCCGGAGATATAGTAAATACATATTGCTTACATCCCAAACCGCCCTTTCCCTCCGAAAGCGAAACCTCGTTGTTTCGTGATGCCGAGCTGTTAATAGTAGGCAAAAAGGTGGAAAACTCTACTAATCCTGTACTTATTTTCGGAGATTTTAACGATGTGGCCTGGTCGCATGCCACACGGCTTTTTCAAAAGGTTAGTGAGCTACTCGATCCAAGGATAGGCCGTGGTTTCTTTAATACTTTTCATGCCGGATACCCGCTATTCAGGTGGCCACTTGATCACCTGTTTCATTCCGACCACTTTAAGCTGATTAAAATGAAACGACTGAAGCATATTGGATCTGACCACTTCCCGATTTACACCAAACTTTATTATAATCCGGACTATCAATCGCAGCAGGAAGAGCCGGATGCCGACAGTGAAGAGATGGCGTCGGCGAATGAAATCATTGAAGAAGCCCGCTAATGAGCGCGCAATTCAAATAAATGCTGTAAAAATTTAGTGCAGTTGCTTATCCAGGCTCCCTCAAAAAGACAAAAGGAGCTTCCCGGCAAGGCAGCTCCTTTTGTAGTTATAGCATGGTTAACAAACCATTTTAGATTATAATACCATCACCGGATAATCAATTCGCCTTTTGTTTTTCCATACGTTTCCGCTCATGCTCATCGAGGTAGATTTTTCGCATGCGGATGGACTTCGGTGTTACCTCGACGTATTCATCATTTTTGATGTATTCGATAGCTTCTTCGAGCGAAAATTCTTTTGGCGGCGCCAGCTTCACCTTATCGTCAGAGCCGGAAGCACGCACGTTCGAAAGCTTCTTCGATTTGGTCACGTTCAGGCCCAGGTCATCGGCGCGGTTGTTCTCCCCCACCACCTGGCCGGCATAAACAGGGGCTCCGGGAGGAATGAAAAACATCCCTCTATCCTGCAATTTGTTTAATGCATAAGCAAAGGCATTTCCGCCTTCCATTGCAATCAGTGAGCCGTTCAGACGTGTTTCTATCGGCCCCTTAAAAGGAGCGTATTCCAGGAAACGGTGATTCATAACAGCCTCGCCGGCAGTAGCGGTTAGCATGTTGGTCCGCAGCCCGATAATCCCCCTTGAGGGCATATGAAACAGCAAGTGAACACGGTCGCCCTTCGACTCCATCTTTACCATTTCCCCTTTCCGGCGGTTGACCATCTCTACTACTTTTCCACTGAACTCATCCGGAACTTCCACCTGCATCTCTTCTATCGGCTCGTGCTTTTTGCCGTCAATAGTCTTGTAAAGCACCTGTGGCTGCCCCACCTGGAGCTCATAGCCCTCACGGCGCATGGTCTCAATCAATACCGACAAATGCATCACACCCCTTCCGTAGACGATAAACTCATCTGCATCTCCTGTCTCTCCTAATCGCATGGCCAGATTTTTCTCCAGCTCGCGCTCCAGCCTTTCTTTCAGGTGACGCGAGGTCACATACTTACCCTCCTTGCCATAAAAAGGCGAATTGTTGATGGTAAAAAGCATACTCATAGTTGGCTCATCAATATCGATGGGCTTCAGCGGATCCGGGTTTTCGAGATCGCAAATGGTATCGCCAATCTCAAATCCTTCCACGCCCACCAGCGCACAGATGTCGCCGCTCTTCACTTCGCTGACCTTTTCGCGGCCCAGGCCTTTAAACAAGTGCAGCTCTTTAATTTTTACTTTATGGATGGTCTTGCCATCACGCTTAGCCAGCGACACCATCGTTCCTTCTTTTAGCGTACCGCGACGAAGTTTACCAATAGCAATCCTGCCCACATACGAAGAATAATCGAGTGAAGTTATTAACATCTGAGGGGTTCCTTCAGCCTGCTTTGGAGGAGGAACGTTTTTAATGATGCTTTCAAACAAAGGAACAATGTTTTCGGTGGGTTCCGAAAAATCATACGACAT
>JASMTJ010000084.1:0-1904 GCA_041694335.1 Bacteroidales bacterium | reverse complement strand
GCCATGGACGGCCAAGACAGCATTGCTGTTGGTGTTTCTGATAAGCGAATCAATCAGGCAGACAAAGAGAAATGGGTGGTTGAAGGTGCCGTTTTTACGAACTGGATAAACCTCCAAGCTCACTCAGAAGAGGAGGCGGCCTTTTTACATAGTCTGGCTGTTAATAATCTTTCCTATAAAAATTTTTTGGATTTCTACAGGTCGTTTACCGAGCGAGTAATAGCCATAAACTGCGCTGAACATACCGGCTCGTTCGGCTTAAATCGTGCTGAGGACGCAGGTCAGGTTGACCGACTTGTTCAGCTTAAAGAGCTAGAACGGTTAGAGGCTAGTAAGGCCGAGCTTGCGAATAAGCTGAAGAAAGAAAAGCAGATGGGGCGTCAGATTGACCTCAACACAAAAATTAAACTGATTAAAGATCAAATATCGGCCATCAAGGACCGTCTTTGATTCAATCGAACTTCCGCATTTAGAAGGTAGTTGTATGGACCAAGTGAAAATTGAGGATGGACAAAGTCTGGATTTAATTTCAGAGAATATTGAAAAGCTTAAAGAGCTTTTCCCTGAAGTCTTCTCTGAGGGCAAAGTAAACTTCGCGACCTTGCGCCAGTTACTTGGTGACTCCTCGGTCCTGGATGAAGGTGAAGAGAAATATGGCTTGGACTGGCATGGAAAGAAGAAGGCCAGGCAGATTGCCTTAACGCCGTCCACGGGGACACTTTTACCTTGCCAAGAGGAGAGTGTGGACTGGGAGACAACACAGAATTTGTTTGTCGAGGGTGACAATCTTGAGGTGCTAAAGCTTCTCCAGAAGAGCTATGCAAACAAGATAAAAATGATCTATATCGATCCTCCCTATAACACTGGAAAAGAGTTCATCTATCCGGATCGCTTTCAAGAAAACTTGGATACGTACCTAAAGTACACAGGACAGGTAGACGCTGAAGGGGCGAAGTTTAGCTCTAGTACTGAAACAACCGGTAGAAAGCACACGAACTGGTTGTCAATGATGTATCCTCGCCTGAAGCTAGCTAAAGACCTACTCCGTCGAGATGGCGTAATTTTTATATCGATAGATGAAAATGAAACAGAAAATCTGAAATTAATTTGCAATGAAATCTTCGGGGAAGAAAATCTACTTGGCAGAGTCGTATGGAAAAATGCTACTGACAACAATCCAACAAACGTTGCAATAGAACATGAATATTTGCTGGTCTATTGCAAGAGTCGCAGTGATCTTGAGCCGGTATGGAAGTCTTCAGTTTCCGATATCAAAGAGTTGTTGATAAATAAAGGTCAAGAGTTATTGGCGGCTAATCTGGATGATGAAGAGCTAACTCGTGCCTATACACAGTGGTTTAGGGATAATAAATCACAGCTTTGGCCGCTAGATGGTTATAAGTTCATAGATCGTGATGGAGTTTATGCGGGAATAAGGGGAGTTCATAACCCAGGTAAAGAGGGTTATCGCTATGATGTTCTTCATCCTGAAACAGGTAAGCCCTGTAAAGAGCCCCTTATGGGCTATCGCTTTCCAGAAGAAACAATGCGCAGGTTGTTAGCAGAAGACAAGATTATTTTTGGCGAAGATCATAACAAAATAATTGAATTGAAGTCATATGCGCATGAGTATCAAGAGAAGCTTCCAAGTGTTGTCGAGCTCGATGGTAGGTCTGGCGCCTACGATGTCAGGGCTTTGTTTCCTGAATACAGAACCGCTTTCGAAAATCCAAAGCCAATTAAGTTTCTGAATTCTTTCATCCCCTTCGTGTCAAAAAATTCTGAAGATATTGTTTTGGATTTTTTTGCAGGCTCTTGCAGTACAGCCCACTCGGTGATGGAGTTGAATGCTAAGGATGGCGAGTCAAGACGGTTTATTATGGTGCAACTGCCTGAGAAGTGTT
>JASMTJ010000083.1:0-2040 GCA_041694335.1 Bacteroidales bacterium | reverse complement strand
GGCCCCGGTAATGGTGCCGCTGTCCTCGTCAAAGTCTCCCCACACTAAAGCATGATACTTTCTCTCAATTGTGTGCTCGAAAAACTGGTTAGCGAGCTTCGACTGTGCCAGCTCATTCTTGGCCACTAAAAGCAATCCACTCGTGTCTTTATCGATGCGGTGCACCAGGTAAGGCTCCACATCCTGACCGGTTTTTTCGAAATAAAATTTCAGGGCATTCAGCAAGGTACCGGTATAATTTCCGTATCCCGGATGCACCACCATGTTTGGCGATTTATTGATCACCATCAGCTCATCATCCTCGTAAACAATATCCAATGGAATGTCTTCGGGGTGAATTTCTATTTTCCTTGGCGGGAAGCTAAGAACAATGCTTACCACATCGTTGGGTCGAACCTTGTAATTGGGCTTCACTTTAGTATCGTTCACCAGAATATTTCCCGCCTTAGCGGCATTCTGGATTTTATTCCGGGTCACCCCTTCCATCATGTTCATCAGATACTTATCAATCCGCAGAGGCTTTTGACCTTTGTCAGCTACATAGCGGTAATGCTCATAAAATTCCTGAGAATCCTGATCCTGCACGTAATCTTCTGTCGTCATTCTTTATCGTGTAATCACTATTTTGTTGGAATATATTTTCTGGTTCGCCGGATTATATACCCGGATCAGGTATATACCTTTCGACATGATTTGTCCGGCCGGGAAATTAGGTTGAAAACCTCCCTCGTAAACCTGTCTGCCATCAAGGCTGTAAAATTTCATGGTAAGCTGATCAGAAACCTCAAAGCTTGCCGGAAGCTGAATGGTAATAATCTCTCCGGGTCGCGCCGGGTTTGGGTACACCTTAAGCTTTTCATCCGTCACAGAAGGTTCCGGGGCATTGCTCTGCCCGCCGCTTCTGAAAACAGGACGCACCATCAGCGAACCCTGGTAGCGGCTCGACAACCACTCGCCTGAGGTATTGTATAAAAGATTATCGCTGCTGTTTCTTGAAAAATCATATCCAACATTTAAAATATGGTCGGTGGTTTTTTCCCATCCCACATAAAAAGTGGAATTTTTTGTCTTGAAAACCACCGGATCAATCTCATAAGTGGTAAAATCGTTCAGCCCCTCACCATACTCCGGTAAAATCCCGCTTTCTGATTGGTAAAGCAATTCGCCCGGAACACCATTGTTGTCGGCCCACACATTCAGATAAAAATACTGGAGGTTTGCTTCATTCTTGGTTTTATTGAAATAGATCCGGACGGAAGTCAGGGTATCCGGATCATTGAGCTGAAAGCGGTATGCCAGTTGCGCTCCCGAAGGGGTTACACCGTAACCGGCTTCAGCTGTACCATCATCATAAGCATAGTAATTACTAAAGGTCTGGACCGATCGTACCGTATCATTTTCCTGGTGACTCAGGCTGGCATCGCTGCTTAACACATGCTCAATTTCAAAAGAGATGCTGTCGGTTGTAAAAGGAAACGGCAGCGTCACCTCCGGATTGGAAAAATTCGGATAATTCACATAGCCATCTTCATAAAACGGAGTGAGTGTATAAAACCCTCCGTCGTATGTCTCAATGATATCCCCGGAAGGGTTATAGACATTGTAAACATAGGACGTGTTGTGAGGCTCGTCGTCGAGATTGGCTATCAGCATATCAAAATCCATACTCATTTCATTCACGAAGTTGGTACGGTATTGCCAGTAAGGCATGGAAGCATATCGTTTTAGAAACGATGGCGAGCCGCTGACGAAAGTAACGTCGTTAGAAACGGTATCGGCAGCCGAACGGTTCCAGTCGAGCTCCACATAATCGATGTTCCAGTGGTCAACGTTGCTTTGCCAGCTCATCAGGCTGTTATCGGCCAGGCTGGCGTAGTTTACAAACCTGAACTGAAACTGGTCGTTAAAATATTTTGCGCTGTCAGTAATCGGAACCATCACTCTTCTGAAATAATGGTCTCCCTGTGCAAAAGTGTCTATTTTCATTCCACCGGAGGCCCACACGCGTGTCCATCCTTCATAGATGACCGTGTCATTTTC
>JASMTJ010000082.1:0-1755 GCA_041694335.1 Bacteroidales bacterium | reverse complement strand
TACCTTTGGGTTCAGGTTCATCCACCGCAAGCAAGGCGGTGGAGTCAAACAAACGGTATCGGCGCCAGCCGGTGCGAGGTAACGGAGTAGGCCGTCATGGTCAGTGCCAGGGACCGGGCAGCGTCAAAACCCGCCACTAACCAGCCGGTCAACCGGACGCCAAAAGCGTACCGCTTTTGGTCCCCTCCGCTGGCGCTCCGGCGCCGGTTACCTCCGCGTTATGTGTGAGGGAAAAAGAGGAATTTGATGCCAAGACCGTTTTTCAAAGACCTGAGCGATAGCGGTTTCCCTGAGAAATGGTTTTCGTTGGTGGGCAATACGTTAATCACTGCAGCCGCTATGGTTTTATGGCGGGAAGGCAGCATGATAGGAGGAATTATTGCAGCCATTAGCTATCTCTGTCTCGCTACACAGCTCACGCACGGTACGCGTACTCAAATTGAGTACTTAAAGAGGATTTATCTTTATCCAAATGCTGGCAAGTTTAGGGCTTGGCTTATAGAGAGCTTGTTCCTGCTTTTCAAGCTACAGGTTCTGTTTGCCCCTATAGGTCTTGTCTGGTGGGCCTATTCAGAGGGTAAAGTACCGCTTTAAGCCAACACCACATAACCAGGCCAATCACGGCGACGCCTACTACATTGCGGCTTCGCCTCCATTTCGTAGCCGCGCATGTTGGCGGGCGTTAAGCTCAAACACATTTAAAAATTTTTTAGAGTAAGAGTTTTGGACACCAAACCATTAGAAATTGAATGTGAATCTTTAGTGCAGCACGAGTTAGTGAAGCACGAGCTAAAAGTGACTAAGCCAGCTTTTGATAAAGAAGGTGCGGATCTTCTGGTTCTCGATAGCATAAAAGATCAATACACTAGGTATTTAAAGATTCAGTGTAAAGGAAGGTCGCTGAATAGCAGTAGTAGTATAACAATTCCAGGAAAATATGTTACAGAAAATTTTTTGGTCTTCCTGTATGTAAAATTTAGGAACTTTCAGTCTTCAATGTATATATTTTTTCCTGACGACATAAAGAAGTGGAATTTCAACAATAATAGCGGTAGTTATAGTTTGAGCCTAAATTCTAAAACTATTGACAACAGTTATTTTGAAAAACACAAATATTTGGACGTGTCCGCAGTCAGGGTTAAGCAACTATTGTCAAGTGTTGCCATAAAAAAATATAGCTCTCTTATTGTAGATGAGCAGTTTATTGAAAGGGCTACTGAGAAAACTCTAGAAATCTATTCGAAGATACATCCTGATAAAAATTTATCTAGACCAAGCGTAGATGAAGTTATTAAAGGAATTTTGAGTGTATATGATATACGGCAATCAAAGGATAGCGTTCTGCGGTGCTACATTTTTTCATCTAAGGACTCGACGAACTGCTCATATGAAATTGAAGAAGATGGTGTAAACGTTAAAGTTTATAGGGAATACACTAATGGTCGAGTAAGTGATGAGATATTTGAGTACATAGATAGGGCAATAAATGCCGAGAATGTGGCGCTTGCTGCCGATGATTGCGTCTATGATGCGCCTCTTAATAGGTTACATGCCAAGGGCGTAGATATTAGATTGATTCAGTTGTCTACTTATAATGGAAGAGAGGTTTTTACTGAGTTTTATTGGGGAGATGTAATGTATGCTATAGCAAAAGCAATGGGATTGGGAAGATACGAGTGGTAACGGCGACAAAACTTAACAAGTCGCTGTAGTACGCGGCCGATGGCCGCCGGACGCCCTTTTCATTGCGGCTTC
>JASMTJ010000081.1:0-3608 GCA_041694335.1 Bacteroidales bacterium | reverse complement strand
GATTTTGCGCGGATCTCCAGCAAGTATGGATCTTTCCACAGCCCTTGAGCAGCAACGAAATCGATACCGTGCTTGTCCAAGTTGGCTTGGCTTTTGGCTTCGTCGAATTCAAATTCATCCATGAGTACAAATTATGCCTTTTTTACTCATTCCGCAAGATTTGGAGGGAAGCTGTAGCTGCTAACGTCGCGCTCTGCGGCAAAATTGGAGCGGAGCGGAAATTTTGTCAGACAGCAGCGCCTTGTTAGATCCTTCTGCATCAGACACGGCGCCATTTTCAAACTACAGTTATTTTCTCGCATGCAGAATATAAACGCTTTGCATAAGCAAACGCCCTTATTTTCACCCAATTTTCTGTCACTAGAAAAACCCAAACCCAAATCGTTGCCAGGTGGATAGCCACAAGACCGAATTGCGCAAACGAAATTTCTTCGATGGCAGCCTGAATTGGTTTATTTACTAAATTTGGTGCATCGATATATATGAAAATTAAGGTCGCCAGCAGCGAAAAAGTCGTTATAAAAATACCCAACGACTTGAATGCTCTTAAGTTTCTAGAAAATCCATATGCGACATTCTCTTTGAAGATTAACGGGTATTTTGTCTTATTCCGAGTATGCTCCCTGAGGTAGTTTGAGGCGGATGCATACAGGTCATCTGCTCTTTCTGGATTCACGTTCTCATATTCCTCTGTTGTAGGGATGAAATTTGGAACAAGTACCGCTAATCTTTCCATGTAACGTGATTTGGTCACGCTATCAATGGTATTGTCGGCGTGCCTCAATACCATTGTGGTGGGTGCGCCTCCCCACCTTTTGAATAGCTTGTCCTGAAGATAATTACCTCTTGACGACATCTGATTGGCAGCGAAATTGATCACACCAAAGGCGACCAGGAACGTTACCGTAGATCCCGTCCAAGTTCGTGAAGGCTCAAAGAGAATTAGCAAAGATATAAATATTGGGAACACTATAAATAGTGCTGGCTTCACCCTTGCGTTAAAACTATATTCGTCGAAATACTTAGAAAAATCACTCATTTTATGGCAGCCAATCTTTATAAGGTATATTCTGTTTCAACAGTAAGGCTCCCAAAGTAGTTGGGGTAACTTGTACATCCTTCGTCATCAAGAAAGTCTTTTGAATAGCCGCTTTTAGATGAGTAGAAATGAATCTTATCCCCGACGCATTCCATCGTTATATGGCCTGCTTTATTCTGGGTAAGTATTTCATACCCTGTATAGTAATTAAGATGACGAGACGGTGCTTCGCCAATAACTATGACTTGAGGATCAAGCTTTTTTAGCCAAGAATCAGGTATTTTCCCTGAATTTCGGCCATGGTGTGCCGCAAAAACAACCGTTGTTTTTTCGAGTTCAATTTCATCGACGATATCTTCCATAAACTGAGTTTCAAGATCTCCAAGCCAAAGAAAACTCGCCCCTCCGGAGAAGCTATATCGAATTACTGCAGAAGTATTGTTATAACTTTCGCCAGCGTCGCAAGCCCTTAGTGCTTCTTTAAAATGTTCGTTATCAGTATCTGGCCATAATACATTAATGCCGGCGCTCCTTCTTTCATCATCTTCCATGTTCATCCACTTTCTAGAACATCCCTTATAGATATAGAACGCCTTATCGCTATGATCTCTTAATTCGCAGTACCTTTTGAAGGATTCGGTGTTCTTGTCTTTAATGGCTTGGTTCTTCACGACATAAAAATTGAGGATTGGCAAAGAATCGTCAAGCCAGTGAATGCCGCCAAAGTGATCTTCATCTGGATGGGTACATATAAATCGTCTTATTCCTTTATCTCTACTCTCATCTTTAAGTTCTTGTATTATTTCTTCACGATTTTCATCGCAAAGGTCACAGTCGATTATGGTAAAGTTATCACCTCCATGTCGAATATATAACATGTCTCCTGCACCGACCGCGTAGCTTTTTATAACTGGCATGAAGTACTCCTTGACCTCACTGGTTTATTCAATTCAGAACGTAGAATGTTCGGTCATTGTGCTGATTTAACGCCCAGCGTCAGCCGCGTTTTTGGAGTGGAGCCTTTTGGGATAAAATTGCGAAGCAATTCCCAAAAGGCGGAACGGAAAAAACGTCGGCTGCTCGCATTTGTTATGCATATATCAAAGCTCATCAGCGACCTTTTGTGCATGCGCCATAATTCTGGAAGACAACGTAAATAGATCCTTTGCTGAAACCTGATACTTCTCTGATATTGTAAACACACTTTCAAGCTCCTCTTCTCGCCCGGATCCAGGATCAGGATACCGCCCAGCCCAATAGACATAATGAGTTAAGCCTCTTAGTATTGCTTTATCCTTCTTACCCAAATCTGGGATTATCTCAGACAATTGCTCCAGTCGATGATGCTTGTGCTTCTTCTCTTTTTCTGTGTACCATTTAATGCCATTTCGCATAATCAGCATGGCCTTAAGACATATTTCTAAACTATACCCAACTAACATTAAACCAACTGCACAATACTGACTATGGCATATACCTCTGGTTTGCTTTGGCAGAACTTCTAAATTTGGATCATGCTTAAGCAGTAGTTCAGCACCTTGGCTCAAAGCGTGAGCCTGAGATAACCAAAGTACAGGCGATTTCAAATCATCACTGCTTGGGGGCTGACTGATGTCCACGTTAAACCCAGCCATGGTTTGAAGCATTCCCCATTTATGCCAAGCCATCGCACTGTACCCAAGCGGATCAGCACCGAAACCCTCCTTACTTGGCTCCAGTGTTTTTTCGAAGTCCATGACTATACTCTCTTAATTCTCGGAACGAATGCATAACGCCAGCCAACATGCGCGGCTACGAAATGGAGGCGAAGCCGCAATGTAGTAGGCGTCGCCATGATTGCCTTGTTATGTGATTGCACGCCCTGAAACCCATTTCTCTATAAACTCTCTCCCCAAATCCGTAATACTATATACTTCATGGGACGGCACACCATTGAAGTATATTGCCACCTCTGAGGTCTTAGATAAGAGACCATCCTTTATTAAGTATGAAACCATCAATCCCATACCGCCGGGTAGTTTTACATCGGTTTCACTTGGATTGTGATGAAAGTTTTCAAGAATACGAATTTCGAAATTGTTATATCTGTCATTCACTAAAGCCAAATTAGCCTTATATTGTTGAATTGATATTTTGTCGATATCACCTCTATCAAACCGTGTATGGCAGATAGGGCATAGAGCGATTAAATTTTCATAGGTATGCTCTTTAACCGTACTCCATGGAATGATGTGAGCTAGCTCCACCGGCGTTTGACGGCAAGTGGGTATTGCGCAGCGATGTCCTGCTTCAATCAATATTGATCTTTTTAACTTTGTGGGGATTGCTGGTCTCTTTTCCATTTTCACTTCGCTCTAGAATCTGATCTTCTTCCACATAAACGTTGAGCACAGCGGCGACCTTAGGAATGGTGGCGAAGCTGCCATGGAAAGGACGTCCGGCGGCCTTTGGCCGCGAACTGCTGCGTCTTGTTAAAGATTAACGTAAGGTTTAAGTAACGATGCAGAAACGTCAGGATCTGAGTCCATTAAGAATGGTAAAATGCTTTCTTTACGCACCCAAATCAACC
>JASMTJ010000080.1:0-1454 GCA_041694335.1 Bacteroidales bacterium | reverse complement strand
GCGCACACAATGGGAAATGAACGTTTCGATAAAGGTTTCGAGTTACTATCAAAAATTGATGGTGAAGCCGGTCAAAAGGTTATCGATAGTCTAGAAGATATTTGTCCTGATTTAGGCAAATATACCATCGAATATCCGTTTGGAGATATCTATTCCCGCCCAGGTTTAGATTTGAAATCACGAGAATTGGCAACAGTTTCAGCCTTAACCGCAATGGGCAACTGCGTTCCACAATTGAAAGTGCATTTACATGCAGCACTTAATGTTGGTTGTACAGAGACGGAACTAAAAGAAGTCATTATCCAAATGTCAGTATATGCAGGTTTCCCAGCAGCACTAAATGGTATGTTTGCTCTCAAAGAGGTGCTCTCTGAACGGCGGGCATAACATGTCGCTCAAGTAGACGGTGGACTTCCCTTGGGCGGCGTTTTCTCCGTTTCGTAAAAGCAGCCGTTTATTGTTGGCGTTGGGGCTGTAGAAAAAAGTCACGAGATCTTCCTGACCCGAAATCGGTCAGTAAATGAACTAAAAAATGCGCCTATTCTTAAAACCTGGAGCATTCATCATCGAAAATACTCCCAGATTTTACGTAGGAGCACCATCGGAAAAAGGGGCGGGTTTATTTCTACAGCCTCGTTAGGTATCAAAAGAATTGTATGAAACACATAGGTATAGCGGCAGTAACAGCGGAAGGTGCTGCACTCGTATATAGGCGGATTTGCTCCTTTTCGACAACGCGCTTGGGCAAACATTGTCACCCTGAAATATCTCTTCATTCCTTTTCGTTCTCTGAACACGTCAACGCAGGCCCAAATAGACGGGAAAAGTGGGCTGAACTTATTGCCCAATCTGCAATGAAGTTACACAGGAGCGGCGCGGACTTTATGATTTGCCCATCTAATACACCGCATGATGTTTACAGCATAGTTGAGCCTTTGTTGCCTTTTCCCTGGCTTCACATTGCGTCGTCTGTCCGTAGGATGGCTGAGTCTAAGAATATCAATAGGGTTCTTTTGCTGGGAACAAGGTTTACAATTGAAGGTGATGTGTATGACAAGGAGTTTTCAGGTAGTGGTATTGAGCTGATGAGGCCAGACAATGACGAGGCAATTCAGATACATCAGTATATTACGGCGGAGCTGGTAAGTGGTTATGTCAGCAATCAATCCAAGCAGTTCTTCTTACAATTGCTCAAAAAATACGCCCTTGAAGGTGCCGGGGGAGTTATCCTTGGATGCACAGAGCTTCCGCTGGTTGTTACTAAAGAGAATTCCTACTTGCCAGTTCTTGATTCTACCATTGCCTTAGCAGATGCGGCTGTTGAGTATGCAATTGAGTAGCTCTCATCGAGCTGCTCATGAAGGCCTCCAGCGGCTACTGGGGGCGGGCCTTTGCCTAAACACGGCAGAAATTATCCATACAAGGCGACGTCTACTACATTGCGGCTTCGCCTC
>JASMTJ010000079.1:0-7580 GCA_041694335.1 Bacteroidales bacterium | reverse complement strand
CACCCCACACCGCAACACACAGCTGATGCGTTTCCTGCTCAACAACCTTCATAAAATCTACACCCACTTCAAAGACGAAGCCCGCGCAGCCGAAGTTGCCTACCTCGCGGAGGCTTTGAAAAAGTAAATGATTAAGTTAAAGAGCCCTGGCAGAGTTGCGAACCCTGAAGGGCTGGTTTAGAGAGTAAGACTGTGTGCAAAAAAACATCATACATTAGAATACAAATCCCAACTAAAAAGCAAGTTTTAATTCATCAGGTTCAAGGCATATTTCTAAATGTCAGGTGTTTATGTTTTTTGCCTGGGAGGTACGAATAGAATTTTATTAGTTATTTGATATCATTAGTTTCTGATACAAAAACCCGGAATTCACCCTGCGGTTGAAAAGAGCAGCCTTCCAGTGTATTGATAAGAAGAAATGGTTTTTCAACTTGCAAAACGGTTACTACTGCTTTCTATGTGTCTGTGATTTACAAAAAAATGTAATCACCCAGGCACACAGGATTGGAATGCCGGACTTTATACGAAAATGATTTAAAGGCTAAAACGGGTTGGCGGTGCCCTTAAACTTCATGAATGTATTAAGCTCCACATCTTGATTAAAAGCCTCGCGTGTAACAACTCTGTAGTTCAAATCGTAGGTGTCTTTAATGAGATATGGTTTCAGGTTTGTTTCCGTGGTGTTGAGTTCAATCTCCGAAACATCAGTCGGAATTTCTTCTTTTGAAGCCAGGAGTTTTTCTTCCAGCCCTTCGGATGAGATATATATTTCGATTGATTTCAAAAAACTAAAAGTGAAGTCGTCTGGTGATTTAATGGAGAGGTTCAGCCCGGTGAGCTTGATAGTTTCCACCAGGTTTGCGCTGGTATTGTTGTTCTCGAATGTTTGTGATGTATTGGTTTCTACATCCGGAGTGGGCACGATAAATGGATTATCCACCGGAAATTGATTTTCGATAGTGAAATCATTTTCATTGGTGAAAGTAAAAGTAAGCAGCGGACTGTCTTCGTCACATGAATGACTGAATACTCCGGCGAATACGATAAAAAGAAAGACTTTGATGTTTTTCATAGTAAATGACGTTGTTTGGTTTCATCAAATATACACCTAATAGTATATGATTGCAAGTCTTTCTTTTCCGTCCATTTGTATTCCGAGTTCTTTATCGAACTGAATGCGTTTGAAGTACTTTTTCTGCTCTATTGGCTTTTTTGCATCGAGTTTCTCCCAGTTGATATAGCAGTTCGAGTTTTCGGGAAGGATGGAGAAGTAGCCCACATTCATGCTGGTGACATTATGGAAGAAGTGTGACCCTGAGGAGGCATCCAACGGATAATCCTCCAGGCTGGTTTCCACGATGATTTTCGCATTGGATATCTGCGGCCAGTCTACCGGAATACCTATCCAGCGGTCGCGTGTCCCCCACCTTCCGGGACCTATGAGCACATACTTTTTGTTTTCCTTCTGCATCTGCTTGTTCCACTCTTCCACTTCCAAAGCCATCTCTTCGGTTTTCGTCTTGTCGAATTTTGAGGTGTCAATCATGATAATATCATGTACACCCTCAACGATACCGTTACCCATTATTTTTTCCGAATAAAGCAGGCGCCGCTCTTTCGGTATCGCGTCAAGCTCTACTTTATGATACTGCATTTTCCCGATAAGGGGCTTAATTTGAAGGATATAAAAGGAGGCTTTCCAATCTTCATCGCGGTTAAGATCTACGGCATATTCAATTTCCACCGGGGTCCCCATGGCTTCCTGCACCACGTCCATCACTATCTCGATGCTCTTAGCCAACGGAATGTAATTGTACTTCAGGATGTCGGCGAAATTTATGATGCGTGGCCCATACTTGGAAATTCCCGGATGCAATACGTCAGCTTCCATATCGTAAACGGAAGCGGTGTGTTTCAGTGTTCCGTGGTGTTCAATTTCATCGATGTCAAGCCGAGTAAGCCCGGCAGTGTCTCCCTTTGAGAAATCAAGGGCCTTCTTCGATAAATCAACAGCCCACAGATAGGTTTGGGTGTTTTTTATCAGGTCTTTTGTTGAGCTGATTTCGGTGGACGGGTATTTTGGGGAGAATCTGAACGACCTTTCGCCTTCAACCACGTGCTTTCCGAGCCCGACGGCAGCCACGGCAAAGCCCTCTTCGGGTTTCATGTGCGAAACCGGATAGTAATTGTACGACTGCGCCACCCCGCTGAGGTGCGGATAAAAATATTCTTCGTATTGGTTTCCGACCACCTCCTGAAGGATAATGGCCATTTTCTCTTCTTCGAGACGGTAGTCGATAGCCTTTATGTAGCCAATGGCCTTGCGGCTGTAAACAGAGGCATATACCAGCTTGATGGCATTGGTAAGCTCTGTGAGCCTTGATCGCAGGTCTTTGTTGTTAGGTAAAATGTAGGTTTCAAAAATTCCTGCAAAAGGTTGCATGAGCGAATCTTCGAACAGACCTGAAGACCTTACAGCGATAGGTTTATCGACCTTTTTCAGGAGGGTACGGAGTCTTTTCATCAGGCGGTCGGTGAGTTTAGCTTTCAGAAAAACATTCTTTAACTCCTCAAAATCATACTCATGCAACACCAGGTCGTAGAGCTTATTGCGTTCCATAAAATACTCGAACTCCTCGGTACCTATCACAGAAGTTCTGGGGAACCGGATATTGATATTTGGGAGTTGTTTTGAGAAGTTAAAGCTATGGATGAGCGTGTTGATGAAAGCCAGCCCGCGCCCTTTGCCTCCCAGTGCGCCATCGGCCAGCCTCACAATATTGTTTGGGTCGAGCAGCGCCGACTCATCAAACGGAATGATTTTTCCGCGGTCCTGCTCATTTCTGAACTTCGTTATCACATCCACCATGTACTTTCGGATTTCATCGGCAGAGTCGAAATCGCTGACATTGTATGGGCTCAGAATCCGGGCCGCCTGAATCTCGCCACGCGCCATCAGCCACAGCGAAAAGTGATTTTTCTTTCCATGATAAAGCAGCGAGTCGTCGGGAATCGTTTTGAGGCGCTGCTCAAACTCGCGCAGCGATTTGGCGGTGGCAATTTGCTTGCCCTGCTCGTTACGATAAATAAAGTTTCCAAATCCAAGGTGGTAGTTAATAAAACTTCTTAAGTCTTGCTCCAAAGACTCAGAGGCTTTGTTGATGAAGCTGGCGCGGTATTTATGTGCCGGATCAGCGTTTTCTTTGTTGGATGACTGTACGGCTATCGGCAGGTTTTTGTTGTCTTCACGTATTTTTGAGATAAAGTCGAATCCAGCATCCTCCTGCATCTCACCATCTTTTTCAAATTTAACATCCGCAATTACGCAAAGCATGTATTCTTTGTACTTTTCATAGACTTGCTGGGCTTCTTCAAAATTTTTAGCATGCAGGATTTTTGGCCGTGCCCGCATCCTGAGTATTTTGTATAACTCATCAGAGCTGACATCTTCGATAATCCTTCGTGTCTGTTCCATCAGGATTTTGTACAAAATGGGCAGGTATCGCGAATAATATTTCGGAGAATCTTCCACCAGCAAAATTACCCGTACCAGGCCTACTTGCGTGTCGTTCTCCACGTTGATTTTATCCTCCACATGTTTAATCATGGCAAAGAATACTTTCGACTCTCCATTCCATGTAAAGGTTTTGTCCATTGAACGGCGCTGTCCGATTTCTTTTTCGAAGTATCCGATGCTGCTGTTGTTGTTTAGCAAGGCATGAATAGGGATGTAAGGAAATTTTTCCTTAATTTTTTCGCTTAAAGCGATAGGCGATTTCACATCCAGCCCAATCATAAAAATGATCAGGTCGAAGTGTTTCCTGCCCATCTCCCTGAAAGCCTCTTCCTCAGAAGAAACACCTGTAATTCTGGGCATCGAGGTGAGGTTCATTTGGTGATATTCTCCTAATACGTGTTCTGAAAACCTTCCTTCTTTCTCAATGCTGAAAGCATCGTAAAGGTTGGCGATAAGCAGGATTTCCTTCACCTTGAAAGGCATGAGGTCGTGATAGATATCGCGGTTGTAGTTGCTTTTATTCAAAAAGCGCCTCAAAAGCTGACGGTTCGGAATGGTCTTGTCTTTCTCCTGCCTGGGGATAGGCACCGAACGCTCTTTGATGCTGTAAAGCTCTTTCGCTTTGATGCTGTTGAGATAGCCGCTGATCATCTCGGCGAGGTTTTTTATCAGGTCACGCTCCTCCTTAAGAAAAGGGCCTTCATCGAGCGTGATGAATTTTTTGGTGTAGTAAATCTCAATATAGCCGGTTTTATTATCAATGGTATCGAAGCGCTGCTTCTGATACCATCGCGAGGCTTCAAACCCCGGAGAGGTGTACTCTTTGTCTTCGAAACGAATGCGTGCAGTAGTGTATTGAGGATACTGCCAGGCAGAGGGAAGAATCTTACAGACTTTTGCCAGGGTTTCGCTAACCGATTTCCCTTCGCGGAGGATGATAGTCGTTTTATTGATGGCGGCCAGCTCCTTGATGCGTTCGGTGTTTTCTCTTAAAAGTCTTTGAATGTCGTGCGTGCTGTCTGATTTGTTCATGCCCTTTTACTTAATGGTGAGCTTAATTTCTCCAAATATCGCATAAAATATCAGAAAATAAAACAGGATATGCAGTATATATTTTTTTATTATGCCCGGGCTTTTTAAGGCAATGAACTTGCAAAGAAACACTATGATTTTTAGGGGCATCATTTTTACAAACATCTCTTTTTTCGTTATATTTGTCCGGTTATGAGTGCAATGAAGCAAAAATTCTACCTGTTAAATGATTAAAGTTTTAGTTGTTGACGAACATCAGCTGATATGCGATGGTATCCGCTCTGTTTTACATCAGACAGATGATATCCGGGTGATCGATTGCGTGTCTCATGCCGGAACTATTACCAACAAGCTGAATGCGCTCAGCAGCCACATTATGATTTTCAACATTTATCAGCACGATGAGGATCAGATGGAGCTGATAAGAAAAATCTGTAGTGACCATCCGAAGATTAAAGTGCTGATTAATGCCATGTTCAACAGCGAACACCTCATTCTTCAGACTATCAAAGCGGGAGCGAAAGGGTATCTGAGTACCGACGACGGGGCGCAGGAGCTCAAAGAAGCGATTTACACTATCCGCAATGGCTACGACTTTCACGGCCGATCCATTTCCAATATTTTGCTTTCAAATTATCTGAGGCAGCACAGCGAGGATGAAAAGGGGATGGAACATCTGACCCAACGCGAAAAGGAGGTGTTACATCTTTTCGGGCAAAGTAAAACCAACAAGGAAATTGCGGAAGAGCTTTTTGTGAGCGTTCGTACGGTGGAGTCGCATAAAAACAACATCATGAAGAAAATCAATCTTCGCACCACCGTAGATCTAGTGAAGTTTGCCATCAAAAATAATATCATTCAGCTTTAGCAGACTAATCAGGTAATTACTTATCAGTATTTGCGTGTTTCACTGAAATTCTCACGAGTATTTTGTTTTTTTAGCCGGATATTTTGTGTCTTTACTTTCTATTGGTATCATTGGCATAAATAAAAACTGCACAGTTCCCTTTTAAAGGATGTGCTATAAATAATTACTATCAACAAAAACTTATAGAACTATGGCTAATGTACTAGAGCAAAAAGTAAATGATTTTATGGCGAAAGTTATCGCCAAAAACCCTGCTGAAGTGGAATTCCACCAGGCGGTTCACGAAGTGGTAGAATCTTTAATTCCTTACATAGAGGAGAATCCGAAATACAAAGAAGCAAAAGTCCTTGAACGGATGATTGAGCCCGAAAGAGTGATCCTTTTCAGAGTTCCCTGGATTGACGACAAAGGCGAGATTCAAGTGAACAAAGGTTTCCGTATTGAGATGAACAGCGCCATCGGACCATACAAGGGCGGACTTCGTTTTCACCCTACCGTTAACCTCGGAATATTGAAGTTTCTTGCATTTGAACAGGTGTTTAAAAACTCGCTGACGACCCTGCCGATGGGCGGTGGTAAAGGAGGATCGGACTTTGATCCTAAAGGAAAATCGGACAATGAGGTGATGCGTTTTTGCCAGAGCTTCATGACAGAGCTGTCGAAGCACATCGGACCGAACACTGACGTGCCTGCCGGTGATATCGGAGTGGGAGGACGTGAGATTGGATTCCTCTTCGGACAATATAAGCGCATCAGAAATGAGTTTACAGGTGTTTTAACCGGTAAAGGACTTGAGTGGGGCGGAAGTAAGATTCGTCCGGAAGCCACTGGTTACGGAGCAACCTATTTTGCCCAGGAGATGCTTAAGGAAAAAGGCGAAGATCTTAAGGGGATGATTGTAGCTGTTTCCGGTTCAGGAAATGTGGCGCAGTTTGCTACTGAGAAAGTGACAGAGCTGGGTGGTAAGGTAGTTACACTCTCCGATTCAGCAGGGTTTATTTATGACCCGGAAGGTATTGATGAAGAAAAACTCAAGTATGTGATGCACCTGAAAAACGTGAAACGTGGACGCATCAAGGAGTATGCTGATAAGTATGGTTGCGAATACCACGAAGGCAAACGCCCCTGGAGCGTGAAATGTGATGTTGCACTACCTTCAGCCACACAAAACGAGATTAATGAAGAAGAAGCAAAAATCCTTGTCAACAACGGTTGTAAGGTAGTGAGTGAAGGAGCAAACATGCCATCAACCCCCGAAGCGGTTGAGGTCTTCCAGAACAACTCTATTCTTTATGGACCTGGTAAAGCGGCCAACGCCGGTGGTGTGGCTGTTTCAGGACTGGAGATGTCTCAAAACTCACTGCGTCTGTCGTGGACACGTGAAGAGGTAGACCAGCGCTTACAGCAAATTATGAAGGATATTCATGAAAGCTGTGTTAAATACGGAAAGAAAGATGATGGCTCTATCGATTATGTCAAAGGTGCCAATATCGGAGGTTTCGTAAAAGTAGCCGATGCTATGCTTGCACAAGGTGCGGTATAATATAAACCTGTTTTAAATAAAAAAGTCGTCCGAAAGGGCGGCTTTTTTTGTAAACCATTGACGTAAAATTTGATTGGAACCTGAAATACTTTGATGAATTCGCTGGATTGGAAAAAAGTAATCTTAAAATTTCTTAACTATATAGAATTTAATCATTTACGAAAAAATGAAATTTGATATCCCAATAGAGTACCAGGTTTTGATAGGTTCAATGATTGCCAGCCTGGTTATTACGCTAGTAAAACTTATAAACGATTTCCGGAAGGAAAGCAAACAAAAAGGAGAATCTCAAGCTATTGCCATTACAGCAATAGTAATAGGATTACTTATTATTATTCCCATTGCCGGTGTTCCCGGGCTATTGCTTGCAGGTTTATCTTATTATCTCAAGAAAACGAAAACCCTTTCTAAAATAGCTATCATCGTAAACCTTATCTCATTAATCCCCTGGATTGCTGTGATGATTTTCGGTACTTAGCTACAACAGAGTTATTAAAACATCCTGTGAAAGGTTATTTTATTTCTATAAACTCACTTCCTTTTTCAGATTGGAGCTCCCCGGTGAAATAACCGATAGGCTTAAACAGCTTATCGAAAACAAAGAACTGCACGGTAACAAT
>JASMTJ010000078.1:0-1827 GCA_041694335.1 Bacteroidales bacterium | reverse complement strand
CCCAAATTACCCCAATGAATTCTTGGAGGCGATTAGTAGCATCATCGGCAAACCATTCTTGATCCGTTAAAGGCAAGATTCCATCTTCGTCTGGATTAAAACGCGGAGATTTTACTTTTTCAAAGTACCGATCTACGACTTCTTGAGGGCTACCAAGTATCACACCAGGTTCGTCTGCTGAAAAACGTCCGAGGATACAGCCAATGATAAATGAGACTAAATTCGTTACGGATAAGACATCCCGCGACTCAATAATTATATTATCTTTTGTCTTGTCTTCGTAATCACTCAGATCTAAATTATAGCCTTCAGAAACAATATTATTTATTTCATGTTCAACAGCATGAAATTTGGAAATTGCTTTACTGCGCTCTGCGATACAGCTATTTAAAATATGAACTAGCTTTTCCTCGTTCCCTCTAAGCCAAACACTCTTTTCAAAGCTCCAAAATGTCTCAAAAAACCTCGAATGAGATTTCAGCAAGCCAATCAACAGATTAACGCCTTCTTGTAATTCTACATTTTCGGTAGAAACATTTGGGTATGGCATTTTCTTTACTGTTCCACACTTAAAGTGGAGGTTTGGCATTACACTTCCGGAAAGCGACCGAAATGGAATAGAGTTCATTACAGCCAATACAACTTCAATATTTTCAGATACAGCTACAGGGCCTGCGCCATCAAATAGATGACCTTTTTCAAAGAACCTCACACCAAATCCTTTTGTTGCAACATCTGACCATGTACCCCCCTCTGTAAAATAAATACTTTCGCTGGGCCTCACATGCCCCTTTAATTTACTCATTTCCTTACGGCTTTCGCCATCAAAAGCAATTACAAAATCCGTTGGCTCATACCATCTAGATGTGGTCCCCCCCTTATTATACCTCACCCATTTTTTATTAAAATTATCTATATCCTCATAGCCCTTTGGAGAGAAAGAAATCCGATTAAAATCAACCTCCCACCAAAACCTTATAAATCGATCATTGTTCCCGGTGTGAATGCCTTCTCTTAGAATCGCAGCGTCATCAACACATATAGAGGAATTGAGTGCAGCAAGCTCACTCTCATTCAACTGGTATAGAATAGGGCTTCCCATTCTGGCGGGAAAATAATCTGCCTGCCTAAAGTATCTATAATTGGGCAATGAAAATAAGTATTCTTTATCTTCACTTTCTGTACAGTCAACAAATGCTTGTATATATCCAATTAAATGACTGGGATAGCATGAAAACATAACCGATTGAACAACTTCTCCAGAAATTGTAGGAAAAGCTCCTGAGCCCAAATGGACCAAGTTTATAAGATTGCTTTCATGAACTATCTTATTTCGCAATTCAGAATATGAGGAAGTAAACATCCAGTCATGCCTAGTCACCATCGAGGAAATGCTCGTGCTATTTTTAAGAAACCGAAAGCTCCTCTCTATAAACAAGGCATATAGGTCAGTTCGTGAAAGCTTATACGCTCCTTTTAGTCCAGACTTGAAAGATTTATTAAAATAGCCGCTCCCCATATACGGGGGATTTGCTACAACCACAAGGTAGAGTTGCGCCAACGCCCAAGCTTGCCGAACATATGGCAGCAATATTTCCGCCGCTGGTTTCTGCATCACGTCACCCGTGCGAGCCAACTGCTCCAGTTCATCAATCAGCATTTTTAAAGGCGCGGAATCTTCCTCCGGCACTTCGATCAGGGAGCCGAAGGTTTTCGCTTCCACAAACCGCTCCAAAGTTCGTTGCAGCAGTTGATAACGTTCATCGGCACTTGCACTGCTCAAGTCAGCCTGTTCACTTTCAAACAGGCTCTGGGAGCTACCCTGCT
>JASMTJ010000077.1:0-1047 GCA_041694335.1 Bacteroidales bacterium | reverse complement strand
TTTGTTTCTTTTTTCCCTGCTTTTGGGTAAACGAATCAGAGTAGATCTCCTTTTGGGCGCTCTCATCCTGCTTGTTGCTTTTCTCATGATATCAGTATTTTCCTGGGATATCTTCCCTGCATGCTTTATAGAAGGCTCCGGACTTACTCCTTTTAAAATGATTGCTGAATATGCCATTTGCCTCATTGTTTTGATCGGCATACTAATATTATATACAAAGCGAACTCATCTGGATAGTAGAGTATATTTTTACATGATTGCATCAATGAGCTTAACAATTGCTGCAGAGCTTTCCTTTACTTTTTACGTACAAGTATATGACTTAACAAACTTAACGGGACATTATTTTAAAATCCTATCCTTTTTCTTTATTTATACCAGTTTGATTCGGTCAGGACTCACCAGGCCTTATTCTGTTTTATTTAAAGAATTACACGAGGAAAAAGAGGCTTTACAGGAAGCCAAAAAGCTGGCCGAGGAGGCGAGCAAGGCCAAGTCCAATTTCTTGGCCAAGATGAGTCATGAGATCCGAACTCCAATGAACTCCATCCTGGGAATGCTCCGGCTGGTTCTTAGAGGTCAAATTCCAGCCAAGCAGAGGGAACGGATTCAAGTGGCCAAGGATTCGGCAGAGTCGCTTCTGTGGCTGTTAAACGACCTGCTTGATCTGTCTAAAGTAGAGGCCGGCCGGTTTACACTGCATGAAAAAGAATTTCGTCTGCGCCACCTTTTAAACAATGTCATCAAAGAAGCTCAGCCCATGGCTGATGAGAAGGGTCTCAAGCTCCATTTGACTGTTGACCAGGACTTGCCTGTTCGGATGATTGGAGATCTGCACAGGCTGAGACGAATTTTGTTCAACCTCTTGAGTAACGCCATCAAGTTTACCGAACAGGGTTGGATCTCCCTGGAGACAGAACAGCTGGATATTGCACCCTGCACGAACCAGGACAATCTGCTGACCACTACCATCCTTTTCAAGATCAAAGATACCGGACGCGGGCTTGATCATGATCAGTTACGGGCTGTTTTCGAACCATATATGCA
>JASMTJ010000076.1:0-1009 GCA_041694335.1 Bacteroidales bacterium | reverse complement strand
CGAAGTGAGACTGACGCTGTATTCCCCGGGCTCAGGGGGCGGAAATTCCTGGTGGAAAGCGCTCTCAACAATGCCATTAAGAGAGTGCACCAAGCGGATCTGGAAAATGGCGGGCCCGGATTTTTTGACCCAGAAACCGGGAGAGTTGCTACTGCTTTCGGTATGCGCCGCGCTTTCAGGGCATTTGCTTTAGAAGAAGCAAGTGCCTCGCATCACCTCGTCAAGCTAGCGCTGTCCCAGTTGGATGAGGAAATTGTTAAACAATCGCCAATTTTGGTGCAGGAGGTTTCAAAACGGCGGATGCTCATGGAACAGTTCGCTCAGTACGTCTTGTCCCTCGATAATGGCAGCCGCGAATAAAATGTAGGGCGTTACGCAGTGGCTGGTTGCCGGCCAAGGACAGCCGGCCACTGTCAGTGCCTTTCAATAGTTAGGGGCGAATTTGACGTTTAAGTTTTAAATCGTAGTAAACTACGTCCTTCATGTCGCCAGCTCTAAACCAGAATCCGTTGTAAAAAGCATAGATATCGTCGCCAACCTCTTCTACCCCGGTTCGTCCCTTGATTGAGCCCATGAATGGTTGGTTTTTGCTGACTATCGTATAGACCGTTTTGTCGTAATTGTCTTTATGGCGAACCAATGCGACCTCTTCATCAGGGTTAAATCCTTCAATTCGATCGTATTGTATTGGTATGACGACTCGGCCATTGGCATCGATTATGCCATTTTTTCCGTTAATACTAACGCTTAAATAGCCTTTGGATTTATTATCATAAATGGACTCTGGGCCAACGAAGTCGAATCCTCGACTCTGGTCAAGAACGCCATCTTTGTTATAGATATACCAAAGACCTCCTATCTTTGCTGCGCCATGGAAGTAGATATTTGGACATCTTAGATCTTCATAGTTACCAACTTTCTCCCAAGTGTCTGTTTCGGTATTATAGCAGCCATGCTGACTGCCTTTCTCAGCATGTATATATTTATCTTCGCCTGTTCCAAAAACGGA
>JASMTJ010000075.1:0-15257 GCA_041694335.1 Bacteroidales bacterium | reverse complement strand
ATCATTAGCAGTACGGACGAGCTCATTGGTATTACCATGACTACCGCCCGCGCCGAGCAAACCCGCAAGGCCAACTAAACCAAAATACCCTGATAACGGAGCCGGGAAGGTGAAGGTGAATAGAATGATACCGATTAACAGAATTCGGGCCTTACGTCATGATGCTCCAAATAGTCTTCAATTATTTGTGTCTCTGAAGCGTCTACGTACTCGAAGAACCCAACCTTTCTTATTTGTTTCCACAAATCATGATTTTTCGAGTTTTTTTGTGGCTCTTCGCTAATAAGGAAGTATTTGCCCCTGTTGTGTTTTGATTCAAGCGCCTTCATCAACAAGGTAAACTCAGTAAAGTGAGTCTTATTAGTTTCAATGTGCTGATTTAAATCAATCACCTTACCTGCAACCGGAAAATCATTTTGGCCAATGAAGTTTATTTTAACAGTATAGGGTAAATCTTGCACCTCATTATGAGTTATTTGCTTGTCAATCAAAACCCGTTTATCAATCTTCGGATAAAGAGATTTTTTCATTTGCCTGTATAGGTTGTGCGTGGTTGGCTCCCTGAGCTTTTCGGGAGTATATCCCACAAACTTCTGAAACAGTTTTTCAAAAATGTCATCAGAAGGCTTCACTTCAAGATAGTTTGGTGAAGAAAAAGTGAGTAAATTCTGCCCATATACTGAGAGGTAATCAATATATTGTTGGGTAAAAACATGACTGGATGACTTATCGAAATGAAGACCGATTTCATTCGCATCACTTATTTTGTTATGTGTTTTCACGGTACTCTCGATATTCTTCAACGAATCGGTTAACAATGAGGAAGCACTTCCCGGATATAATTTCTTAATGATACTCAGTTTCTGTTTTGAATAGTTGAAATAAACCTCATCCTCACCTATCATAAGCAAGCCCACACTTACCTTATCGCCGGTGTAGGCGTTAATCATTGCATACAGTATAGAATAAAAGGCTTTCATAACTTTGATTTTTGATGTTCAGTAATAAATTGTTTTAGCAAACTAATGGATTTATCAACCCATTCTGGTGAGAAAATGTAATCACTATATCCATTATATCTTTAAAATTCTACATCACTATCAATTGACTCATTTTTGTATTGCTTTCTTAGCAATTGTATCAAAATAATTAAGTATCTCATTTTCACTATAACGGCCGCTGAAGCATATATTTTTTAGTTCTTTAAACCCATTTCTTATAAACTCATCATAGTCATTAAAATCCTCACGAGAATAGATTCCCGACGGCGTTTCCCATTTCTCTTCCTCTCTATTAAAGCTTACATATAACCCACTTGTCCTTCTCTGATCCCATTCAAAAACCTTTTCAAAATTACTTTTTTTTGAGTCTTTTTGCTTTTCTGAAAATGCATAGGACAATATCATTATTCCTATAATCATAGAAATTGAAAGTTGATCGTCCTTACTGGCGCTTTCAATTGAATTAGCGTTATTTTTTAAAAGAACTTTGAAAAATGCTTCATGTTTTTGAGAATGGCTTCTAAAATAGTTATCGAATTTGTCAATCCTTAAGGTGTTATCAATGGATTTTAGTCTTAATATTGATGCCTTAATGAGTTCTTCGGAAGATGTTATTAGCATAGAAACAGCTATTCCATATTTATGCTCTTCTGCAGCTTTTTGAGATAGCATTAAATGATCTTCTGCATTATTCAAAGCTAGTCTTGCTCCTTCTAAATAGTCTGGTTTCTTTAACTGACTAATTCTTTTCATGATTTTAGGTTAGAAAATGAATATTAATTGTCTGTCTACTATACAAAAATAGAAAAATACTACTAGGCTGTTTTCGCCTGCCCCCAACTCAGGGTTTCTCAAAAACATTAGGCGACGGCGGTCAGGGCTGCGCCCAAACCAATACCAAATGTCTGGAGATCTATCCGCACCCCGTGTTTGAAATATTTGTTCTTTTTGGAATTTGAAATTTCAAAAAGGGCGCCGTTTCAGCTAACGCTTCCACTTTGCCCGGGGCTAATCATATTCAGCTCATTCAGCGCTGCCTTTTCCCAATCCCGGAGGGATTAAATGTGAATAACCCCGGGTAAGGACTTTTGTCCGCAACCCGGGGTGAACATGTCGTCCTTCCTCCTACCGCCGTCGCTCAATTCTTAATCGAAGATGGGAGATGGAATCAGGCGGAACACACCATTGTAAATGGCTTCAGTATCAAAAGGAATCTGCTTCATGCATTCTGATTAAAAAATGTTAAAATTTGGCAAATTCAATTTTTCTACTCCTACTTTTACATGAACTATTTAAAAAAAATTTGATATGATGGAGAAATATGAAATAGCCAAGTACAAGAAAAAAGCTGAAGCCAGCTTCAAAACCAAATTAAACCTCTTCCTATTCAAATGTGCTTTAAAGGGAAAAACAACCTTCAATGAAAAAGAATTCAATGAATTTAGTATTGACGAAAATATTGTAACAAAGTATACCACTCAATATTGGCAGTGGAAGCTACACGAAGAGATCGACAATAAGAAAATTGAAGATTTAATCAAATCTATTGATATACTTAAAAAATCAAATAGCGAGACAATTAAGGAATTAAAACTTCATTACATTGAAAATTTCGAAGACGTATTTAGCAAAAAAGATTTTAAGACGCTTTTAGACAAAAAAAAATGTCATTATTGTGAGACAACTGTGGAAAGAATTGAAACGCTATGTGATAAAGGCAAGCTTTATAAGAAATCCACCCGAGGCTGGACACTCGAAATAGACCGCAAAGACTCGAATTATGAATACACCAAAGACAATACTGTCATGGCTTGCTATTGGTGTAATAATGCCAAAACGGATGAATTCACCGAAAAGGAGTTCCAAAGAATTGGGAAAGTCATCAAAGAAATCTGGGAGGAAAGGTTAAAATGATCACTGACTACCAAACCAATAAAGTATACTTTTCAAAGCTCCTTGAAACGGACAAAAGGTTTAAAAACACCTTCGGGGAAGTATATTCGATTCTAAAAGATAAGAATATCCAACACGAATTTCTGCCTCACACCAATGACATATGGGCGCGGGATTACATGCCGGTGCAGGTTTCGAAGAATAAGTTTGCGGAGTTTCGCTATGACTCTGATTACCTTCAGGGGAATTCTGACGAAGAGGAACGCAGGGAGCTGAAAACTTATCCGGACATTGTTTGCGATTCCATCGGATTGAAAACGATTAAAACCGACATCATTTTAGATGGAGGCAATGTGATAAAATCTGATAATGCAGTCATCATGACTGATAAGGTGGTTTGGGAAAATGAACGCCATTATACGGAAAAGCAATTGGTTGAAAAACTGAAGAAGCTCTTTGAGGTGGAAAAGGTCGTACTGATTCCATGGGATGAAGAATGTGAATATGGACATGCTGATGGAATGCTCCGCTTCATCGGCAAGGACAAAGTCTTAATCAGTGGGTTTTACGAATCTGTTGATAAGAAATTCAAGGAAGAATTGTTGTGGAGTCTTGAGCAGGAAGGTGTAGCCTGGGAATGGCTGCGATGCGCCAATAAAGAATCTGAAAAGAACATTTCATATATTAATTTCCTTCAAACCAAAGATCTGATCATTATTCCAAAGCTCAACAGGAAAGAGGATAAAGTGGCTTTTGAAGAGATTTCAAAACACTTTCCTGAATACGCATCCAGTGGCAGCATTTTTTCTGCCGATGCCAGAGATATAGAAAAGCATCGTGGTGCCTTCAACTGTATTTCGTGGACTGTTTTGGAGTAAAAGGTACAATTGAATGTTTCCGCCTGTCTCAAACCCATAATTCTTCGAAGCCATAAGGCACGGCGGTCAGGTCTGTGTACAATCTTTCCGCCGGACTTCATTCCAGCTCACGCTTCCGCTTTGCCCGGGGCTGGAGTACACCGCCTTTTCAGGGCTTTGCTATATGGGTATAGTCAGTTTTACATCCGGACGGGATGTAAGTATCAAAAAATAGCGCTGCGAGGGTATTCTTTCTCTTGAGAACTGATGCCAAATAAACAGGATTGATTCTCCTATTCCACTTTACCCGGATCGAGCCTCAGGAGGAGGATGTTGCCGGAGATGGAGTTGGTTTCGCCCCCCACGATGAGTACCTGGCCGTCGTCTTCTTCGAGGATATCGAAGCCTGCGCGGGTGTATTGGTAGTTGACATCGCCAAAGGTGCTGGTCCACTCCTGTTCGAGGAGGTCGTTGGTTTTCAGAATCCAGATGGCGCTTCTTTGCCTTCCGGCCACATAGAAGCCTCCGTCCGAAGCCTGGGTGATGGCATAAGCCTCTTCATAGTCCCATTGCCCGATAGAGCCAAAATGACTGGACGCCAAAGTATCGCCGTTTTGATTCATTTTCAGCAGGTAAAGGTCGTTGTTGCGGTTTTCGTGGTAAGAGCCTGAATATCCACACCCGATGAGGTTTCCGTCATTTGTCTCAATAACTTCGCTAAGCTCTTCCACACCCCCACCGCCATAGGTTTTTTGCCAAACTGCATTTCCCTGGAAATCGGTTTTCACCAGGAAAATATCTTCATCGCCATCGGCTACAGCCTTTTTCCCGTATACCAGGTAGCCATCGTTCAGCACCACCACTCCATTGGCGATATCGGTAGTGTCGCCACCATAAGTCTGCGTCCACAGCTCATCGCCCGCTTCGTTCACCTTCAGCAGCGCCATGTCTTTATCCTGGTTCGAGAGGTTGGTTTTATACCCTCCAATCAGGTAATTGCCATCTTCAGCTTCAGAAATAAAAAACCCTTTGTCGTAAAACATTTCACCATAGGTTTTAAAAAACTGCTGTTTGCCCTGCCCATTGGTTTTAATCAGCATCATGTCCATGCCTCCTGCACCAAAACTCAGTGTAGAACCAATAATGAAATACCCGCCATCAGCTGTTGGAATCATTTCATAGGCATCATCGAAGTTGCCCCCGCCATAGTAATCTTCCCAGATTTTCTCCCCTTTTGGGCTTACCTTTAGCAGGTAGGCATCTGTCAGTCCGAGGCCATAGCTGTTTGTGCGTCCCAGCACCAGGTAATTGCCATCCGTTGTTTCCGACACCTGCACGGCAAAGTCGAGGCTGTCGCCGCCAAACTGCTTCTGCATTGTAAAAGCATCCGGCTCGCTGTTATTCATCTCCGAACATCCCGAAAGGATACTCATTAATAAACCCAAGAAGAAAACAATTCTTGTCATAGTGTTACTCTTTATGAAAATCCACCACGGCAGTCTGCTCCACCACCTTTTTTATAAAACCCAGCACCTCCTGATGATCGGGGTGCTGCGCATATGCTTTTAGTCCGGATTCATCTTTTACGTGCACTTTCAGCAATAAGTCATAGGCATCAGAGCGCGCTGCAAAATTGATTCCTGTTTCTATTTTGACCACCTCATCTATCTTCGCCTCAAGGGCATCAAGCTTGCCTTTCAGTTCATCGACCAGGTTTTTATTTTCAGGATGCATCCTGAATAAAACGATATGTTCAATCATAAACTATTTCATTTGCTTTTCAGTCATTTTTCATGCTCCGGCCGGAAGGCTGCCTTCAGGAAAGCCCCTTCCCGCTTTTACAAAAATAATATTTGCTGCGACGTAATTGTACCTGTGGGCATAAAAAAGAGGCTGCCGCGCCTGCACCCGCTTATGGGCTTGAACCGCACTGACAGCCTCCCTATCAGAATTTATTTATTGATAACTTCCTCAACCTTTGCCAGGATTTCCTTTTCGAGAGCCATGGATTGGTCAACAATCTCCTGTCCCTCTTTCAGTACTTTCTCTACAAAGCCTTTGTCATCGAGCCCGTCCACATTTATCTGCACATTCAGGTACGCTCCTCTGACGCCGGCCACTGCTGCAAGAGCTCCCACTCCTGCATCCGACACACTGTTCGGGTTTCCGGTTTCGGCCATGCCCTTCATCACTTCCATCGATTCATAGCAAAGCTTCATCACCTCAAAAGGCACTTCGATGGCATTCTTTGTAGCTGCCTGGATGGCCTCCTTACGGGCGGCCTTGTCCTCATCTGTGTTTTTCGGCAATTTAAAGGCGTCCATAATTTTATTAAACGCCTCCGTATCGCGGTCCACCATATCGAGCAGCCTGTCGTGGTAATACTTTCCTTTCTCGGCCCACTGGCTGAACTCTTCCCAGCGGTCGTCCCATCCGCGTTTGTGCGACGACAGGTTGGCCACCATCGTTCCGAGGGCCGCGCCCATCGATCCCATATACGCCGAGATCGATCCTCCTCCCGGCGCTGGCGATTCCGAAGCAGTTTCATGCACAAAAGAGGTCAGGTCCATATCCACCAGCTTCTTGCCTTTTTGTTGTCCTTTTGCCAGGATGTATTCGATAATTTTTTTCTCAGGGTCGAAAGGATAGAGCTCATCCAGTCCGAGTGATTTTACTGCAATCTTAATCAATTCCTTGTCGGATACACCCAGTGAGCGCTTTTGCTTTTTCAGGAAATGTTTTCCGGCATCGAGCATGGCTTTGAGTGGCACCACACCAACAATCTCTGATCCGGTTACACGAAGGCCTCTGTCGAGCGCACTTTTACTTACCGCCTCAAAAGCCTCATGGATACTGGTTACAGAAACGTCGGTCAGATTCATCGAAATCTGGGCAATACCAAATTCCTCGATATACCATCCGATGGCTTTTACTTTTTTAAGCATTCCGGGCTCTCTCACCGGATTGCCCTTCTCATCTTTCACCACCTTACCGGTGATAGGGTCTCCTTCCCGCTTTAAGCGGCCTTTTTCTCGCACATCAAAGGCCACCGAATTGGCACGACGCACCGAGGTAGTATTCAGGTTTACATTGTAAGCCACCAGGAAATTGCGGGCTCCCACAGCAGTTACTCCTGTTTCGGGCACAAATTTGGCCGGACCAAAGTCAGGCTTCCATTCAGGCTTAGCCAGTTTTTCTTTCAGTCCTTCATATTCTCCGGCCCTGACGGTGGCCAAATTCTCACGCTCGGGCTTGGTAGCTGCTTTTTCGTAAAGATAAACCGGATAGTCCAGCTCTTCGCCGATGCGCTTCGCCAGCTTGCGGGCATATTCTGCCGTTTCTTCCATAGTAATATTCGAGACCGGAACCAGCGGACAGACGTCCGTAGCGCCAAAGCGCGGGTGAGCGCCACTGTGCTTGCTCATATCGATAAGCTCTTTGGCTCTTTTGACGGCCTTGAAGGCGGCATCGAGCACCTCATCGGGGGTACCCACAAACGTAACCACCGTACGGTTGGTCGCCTCACCGGGATCCACATCGATAAGCTCCACGCCTTCACTCGACTTAATTTCATCTGTAATTTTATTGATAATAGTCATGTCCTTGCCTTCGCTGAAGTTGGGGACACATTCTATAAGCTGCTGTTTCATAGTTTTTTCAGGTTTTATATCAGTTTTCCGTTTAAGATTATTTTTTCCACTTTGTTAGCTCCGTAATAATACGGCATGTATTCAAGGTTCGGGACATCCTTTGTGATAAAAAGGTTGGCTGTTTTCCCTTTGGCCACCGAGCCGAGCTCTTTTTCCACGCCCATGGCATAGGCAGTGTTGATAGTAGTGGCATTAAGCCCTTCTTGCGGAGTAAGGCGGTAAAGGATGCTGGCCATAGACAGTATCAGTTGCATATTGCCTGAGGGTGAGGAGCCGGGATTGAAATCGCTGGCCATAGCCACCGGCAGACCGTAGTCTATCATCTCGCGTGCCGGAGCATATTTCATATTCAGGAAAAAGGCAGCGCCCGGCAACACGGTAGGCATGGTACCTGAGTCCTTTAAGGCTTTCATTTCTTCTTCGCCGGTAAACTCCAGGTGATCCACCGAAAGGGCATTATGCCTGACGCCTGCCTGGATGCCTCCCGAATAATCGAGCTCGTTGGCATGAAGTTTTGGTGGCAGGTTGTATTTCGCCGATACTTCCAGTATGCGGTCGGTGCTTTCCACACTAAAAAAACCACGGTCGCAAAATACATCCACAAAGTCGGCAAGGTTCTCTTCAGCAACCTTTGGCAGCATCTCATTGATGATGATATCCACAAAAGCCTGCTCGTCCTTTTTATACTCGGCGGGGATAGCATGAGCGCCAAGGAAAGTAGATTTAATGGTGAGCGGCGAAGCTTCCTTCAGGCGTTTGATCACTCGGAGCATTTTCAGCTCCTGCTCTGTGTCGAGTCCGTACCCGCTCTTGATCTCTACGGCCCCGGTGCCATATTGTGCAATTTCTTCGGTCCGGCGCAAAGCACCCTCAAAAAGCTCATCTTCAGAAATCTCTTTCATGGCCCGCGCCGAGTTCAAAATACCGCCACCGCGCTTAGCTATTTCCTCGTATGACAATCCGTTGATTTTATCGACGTACTCTATTTCGCGTGTTTTCGGAAAGACCAGGTGCGTATGCGAATCACAAAACGATGGAAAAACCAATCTATTGGTAGCATCCACCATAATGGTGCTTTTCTGATCGTAGTCCGGAACCTGAGACATCGGACCGAAATCACTGATTTTCCCCTCTTCAATCATTAAATAAGCCTCTTTGATCGAAGCTACTGATTTCATGGCATCTCCGGCCACATATTTTACAGGGTTTTCCTCCACCTGGAAGAGCTCTTTGATATTTGATATAAGTATCTTCACTTGCTTTATCTTTACGGATTCAACATCAATTTTACAAAATGTAAGTCTGTAACCGTAAACCTCATTAACTACTCACTTATAGATATTTACAGGATACAATCATACAAACTGAAGCGAAAATACAAAATATTTCTGCATTGCAATTTTATTTTACGAAGGGCTGTAAAAACATTTAAATGTTAAATAATTCTCCTCACCTGTTTTCCTTATGGCCAATCACGGTTAAAGTAAAGGCTGTTCAAACAGTTGAAAAAAGGCGGGGAGCGTCAATAATAGCTACAAATATCAGTAGCAAATGCATCCTGACAAAGAAGTTTTAAACATAAGATTTTCAGCCTTTGCAGATATTTAGGTCAGAAAGTTTCAGGATGGAACTATCTAATTTAAAAGAATGTCTTAATTTTGAAGCACCTATTACAAAACAAACGGATTATTGAATAAAAAAACTTAAAATGAAATCACTAAAATTACTTTTTACTTTTTTAGCATTTGCTGTCTTCGTATTTTCTGCCTCTGCTGAAAAAGTTGAAAAAAGCGAAGCCAAAACAGTTGCTACCAACTTTATCTTCGAAACGTCTGCCTCTTACTATGCTCCGGTAGCATACAATGCCATTTCATTTACCGATATCTACACTGAATTCAGTAATGGTGAAGAGGTTTATTATATCTTCAACCTGAATGAGGAGGGGTTTATTATTGTTTCTGCTGAGACAGATGCTGAGCCCATTCTGGGTTATTCTATGGAAGGCGCTTACAGTCCTGAAAAAGAGCATCCTGTTTTTGAGAGTTGGATGCAAGGCTACGTGGATGAAATCAACTACGTGCGCAGCAATCCCGATAAGGCTAACCCGGAGATGGAAGAAAAGTGGAACTACTACCTGAGCAACGACTTTGCGGATTTTCAGATTCCCGGATACAGAGATCGCGATATAAGTCCGCTACTGACAAACGAATGGGATCAGAATTATCCTTACAATGCTTACGCTCCTGAAGATGATGAAGGTCCGGGCGGACATGCCTATGCCGGCTGCGTAGCTACTGCCATGAGTATGATTATGTACCACTACAAATATCCTTTGCAAGGAAGTGGTCAAACGAGTTATTACTGCTATCCTTACGGAACACTTTCAGCGAATTTTGGCGAGACCGAATACATGTGGGATGCCATGGCTGATGAGGTCTCATCCAGCGGCCCCGAACATACAATCCATGCCATTGCCGAACTGCAATATCATTGCGGCGTGTCAGTGAACATGAATTTTTCGCCTGAGGGAAGCGGATCATACAGCTACCTTGTTCCGGCAGCCATTGAGCAGTATTTTAACTATTCAACAGATGCTGTATTTCTTTCTAAAAATAATTACACGCTTACCGAATGGAAAGATCTGATTATGGAAAACCTTGAAGCTGACCATCCGATTTATTATTCAGGACAAAGCACTGAGGGCGGTCACGCATTCTGCCTCGACGGCAACCAGGGCAGCAGCATGTTCCATTTCAACTTTGGATGGAGCGGATACATGAACGGTTATTACCCCCTTGAAGGCACAGGTGCTGTGGGTGGCTACAACCAGGATCAGGGAATGGTGAAAAATTTCTACCCTCCCACTGACGAATATCCATATGAATGCACCACGGATACCTTGCATTATCTGGGCGGAACCATTGATGATGGCGCTATGCCTTACAAACCTTACGCAACTAACGCCGATTGCAGATGGTTGCTAATGGCTCCTACAGTTCAGGATTCGGTGGAAACTTTTGAAATCGACTTCCTTGAGTTTAACCTTGAATCAAGTGATTATTTAAGAATCTATGACGGCCCAACAGAAGATGATGAACTTCTGGGAGAATTTTCAGGAACCACACTTCCTTCAGGAATTGAATCGACAAGCAACCAGGTGTTGATTGTTTTTGAAACGGATGCCAATGAAACGGATCACGATGGATTCAGACTGGAATTTGAAGCTGATTTGCCTTCATTCTGCAATGGAGTGGCATACCACAGCGAAGAGTCAGGCACTTTCGATGATGGATCAGGCGATTATAACTACAACAACAACAAAGTGTGTCAGTATATCCTCAACCCGGAAAACGCTTCGGATCTGACCATTTTCTTTGATGATTTTGACCTTGGTGAAGGTGACCGCCTTATTATTTATCAAACCAACCCAACACAGCAGTTGGCCGAGCTGACACATGAAGACGATCCTGAATCATTCACAGCAGAATCAGGCTCGATGATGATTACCATGCAATCCGACAACATGTACAACGGGAACGGTTTTGTAATCAGCTACCAGATAGGCAACGTTGGTGTAGGCACCACCGATTTCATGAAAGAATTTACGTTGTTCCCGAACCCGGCCAACAATATTCTGAATGTAAGGTTCCGCGCCCACATCGAAGGTGAAGCAACAATGCAGATAAACACCCTCGACGGCCGCACCTTATTGATCGACCGGATTGAAAACCGTGCAGGTACCTTTACCAGGGAAGTGAACGTAGCCGATTTTGAACCTGGCGTTTACATGGTAAATATCTTTACGGAAGAAGGTATGGCAGCGAAAAAGTTCATTGTAAAATAAAAAGCTGTACTTCTCACAAAATAATAAAGCAGGGCGACCATCGTCCTGCTTTTTTTGTCCCTTTAAGGAAACTCCTGTTACAGCTATAAACTATTTGTGGTTGTTCAAAAATTAAAAGCTCTTGCAAACAAAGCACCTAACGAAGCACTAAATAATAAACTTCAAATAACAATCCCGAAAACTTTCCGGACCCTAAAATCCAGAATGGTATGGTATATTATTGATATTAAATGTTTTGATTCTTATTCATTGAAAATTGCAGATTATTTGGGATTTGTAATTTAGGATTTGGGATTTTACTTAGAGGTTTCCTCTTTGCCTCTCATACGTTCCAGTTCAGGAAGAGTGAAATCGCCATGACGTTCAATGCATTCGAGAATTGTCTTCTTAAACCGCCAACATGTCATCTGCCTTAAGGCCATCTCTTCAGAAAGTTTATAACTCGAAATACCGTGATTGCTGCACACCTTGTATGAAATCAGAAACGCATCGGGAAGCGGGATGCGGCATTTGTGAAAAACAGTGTGCGATTGGGCCGACTCTTCGTACTTGCACCTGGTGCATCTCCGCGCGTGGGGCGAACGACCCTTGCAATAGTTGGTATGCCCGCAGCGACGGCATTTGTAGCCCTCAGCCCACTTCTGGTCTGCAAGCACTTTAAGGCAGGCCTCAGGCGTATCGAAGCGCTTTCCGAAAGCACTTTCATCAAACTGCTTAAAGAATTTCTCCAGTTCTATCATTGGTTATCAATCAACAACAATTATTTACTAAATCCGTTAGTTTGGTATAAAAGTTGATGCAAAGATAAAAAATTAGTGTGCATTAAGCGATTTAACACAAATTATTTTTAACTTTGCAAAAAAAATAACAATCATGAAACTATTACACATTGTACCGGCCATATTATTCTCCCTTTTGGTGACTAACTGTTCAGGCAGTGAAGGTAACACTGAAGGTGGCGGAAATAATGAAAAAACAACTACAGAAGCCAAGCCCGTTCACCTTACGAAAGACACTTTCAAAGAGAAAGTAATGGATTATGAAAACAATAAAGATTGGGTTTTCGAAGGCGAGCGTCCGGCTGTTATTGACTTTTACGCCGACTGGTGTGCCCCATGCAGAAAGATTGCTCCGATTATGGAGGAATTAGCTGTGGAATACGAAGGTGAAGTGGACATCTACAAGATTGACACTGAAAAGCAGCGCGAACTGGCTCAGATTTTTGGCATCAAAAGCATCCCTTCCGTACTTTTTGTGCCAATGGATGGTAAACCACAGATGACCCGAGGAGCTTTGCCTAAAAAGACATTTGTAAGTATTATAGATCAGTTTCTTCTGAAAAAAGGAGAACAGGAAACGAGTGAAAATAAATAAATCAGAAATATCAGAAAATCAAATATCGAAATGGAACATTTAACAAAAGAGACTTTTCTTCAGAAAGTATTTAATTACGAAGTAAATAAAGAGTGGAAATTTGAAGGCGATCTGCCTTGCATCATTGACTTTTATGCTGATTGGTGTCAGCCTTGTAAAATGGTAGCTCCAATTCTTGAAGAATTGTCGAAGGAATACGAAGGTAAAATCAATATCTATAAAGTAGATACCGAAGATCAGCAGGAACTTGCTGCAGCATTCGGCATCCGTAGCATCCCTTCAATGCTTTTCTGCCCGAAAGACGCGCAGCCACAGATGGCTCAAGGCGCTCTTCCTAAAGAGTCATTGAAGGAAGCTATCGAGAAGGTGCTTTTAAATCAAGAAGTAGAAAGCTCGAACTAGAATAAGTGCATTAATAATTATCAAAAAGCGGCGACTTGCAAAAGCGCCGCTTTTTTTGGTTTTCGAACTCTCTGAAATTCGGTTTAACTTTGCCGGAAAAAAATAATGGCAGATGTTTTTCCAATTGCATATTTTCCTGATATCGCCTACATGGCGCATTACATGGCCTCCAAAAATCCGCTCATAGATACCTGGGAGCATTATGAAAAACAAACCTGCCGTAACCGCACTGACATCCTGACACCTTCAGGACGACAAACCCTCTCCATTCCTGTTAGTAAAAAAGCACACCACACCCCTACCCGTGACGTTTTGCTTTCATACCAGCACGAGTGGCGTCAAACGCACTGGCGAACTATTAAAACCGCATACGGTGGATCACCTTACTTTTATTTTTATTCTGACGAAATTGAAGCCGCTTTCTGCGAAAAGCCGGAATACCTCACCGAGTTTACCGAAAAGCTGTTTAAAATCCTGTTAAAGCTTATAGGGCTGAAACCGGAAATCAATCTTACTCAAAAATATATGGAGAAATGGGAGCTGGAAAAAGATTACAGGAATTACTGGAATCCTTCAAAAGACCGTATAATGGTTCCTCATTACATCCAGGTTTTCGAGCACAAGTTTGGTTTTACACACAACCTCAGCAGCCTTGATTTACTTTTCAACCTGGGACCGGAAGCGAACTTCTATCTGCATCAATTATCACAAAAGCTTAAGCAATATTATTCCGGATAAGCAATCCTGACATGGTAGATATTCATCAGTTGCCGTTTGATAACTTTTTTCACCGTCCGGATATCTTTTAGTGTGATATCTGCATTATTGAGTTGCCCTTCGCTTAGCAGCTTATCCACAATATTATCCACCAGTGAGTTTATCTTGTTTTCATCGGGTGCGGTGAGGCTTCTGGAAGCTGCCTCCGTAGAATCTGCCATCATCAGAACGGCAGTTTCTTTTGAGAAAGGGATGGGGCCGTGATAAGAAAAAGTTTTCTCATCCACCTTTTCATCCGGGTTTTCTTGTTTATGCTTGATGTAAAAATAATCAGCCCTGCGTGTTCCGTGGTGCGTACGAATAAAATCAATAATCGATTCGGGAAGCCGCTGCTTCTTGGCCATTTCCACTCCTTTAATAACATGACTGACGATGATCTTTGCACTCTCCTCATAGGTCAGTTCATCATGCGGATTCACACCCGGCTGCTGATTTTCGATAAAATACATCGGCATGTCCATTTTTCCGATATCATGATAAAGCGCGCCAGCCCTGACAAGCAGCGCATTTCCTCCTATTTCCCGAATGGATTCCTCAGCAAGGTTGGCGACCTGTATAGAGTGCTGAAAGGTTCCCGGAGCTTTAGTCAGTAATTTCCGCAGCAGCGGACTGTTGGTATCTGAAAGCTCTAAGAGTGTTACATCTGTCACCATCCCGAAAGTTCGTTCAAACACATAAATCAGCGGATAGGCGAACAGAGTCAGAATCGCATTGCTGGCAAACATACCGTAACGATAATAATCGATGCTCTGTAACCCTTCGCCCTGCATCAGTGAAATTCCGGTGTAAACAACAGCATAGGAAAGGAACACCCACATTGAGGTGATAAAGAACTGCGCCCGGCGGTGAATATTTACGATACTCATAATGGCCACCATTCCGGCCACTACATTCAGGATAACGAAATTAAAGCTTTCAGGGGCAAGAAACCCGAGTAACAAGACAGAAATCAGGTGGATAACGATAGCCAGACGGGCATCAAAAAACACCCTGATGAGCAGAGGTAAAATTGAAATCGGGATGACATAAAGGTAATCGGGATTATATTTTACGATGAGGCTGGTGAGCAATACCATCAGCAGCATAATGAAAAAGATGAAGATAATTTTCTTGTTTTCTTCAAAAAGCGATTGCCTGAAAAAATAATAAAAGAGGAATAGCACCAGCATCAGCACAGAAATAACAATCGCCTGCCCGGTAGTCACCAGGCGCGAATTGCCCAGCGACCGGGTCCTTTCCTGGTAATCGCGCTCAAACGAAAGTAGTTGCTGATACTTCAGAGGGGTCACCACCTCGCCACGTGCAATAATCCGCTCCCCCTTCTGAATCATTCCGCGGGTAAGCGAAATATTATCAAGGAGCTGTTTGCGTGCTTCGGCAGTTTTTTCCTCGTCTATTTCAATGTTTTGAGGCAATGAACTCTGCAACTGGGCATATACAAAGTCTTTCTTAATCTCAC
>JASMTJ010000074.1:0-2841 GCA_041694335.1 Bacteroidales bacterium | reverse complement strand
AGTATGGTATAACCGAAAAAGAAAACATGCTTACCTGGGATATAAAACACCAGAAGCTTTTTCAAATTTTTTAAATATGAACGCGGCTTAATCTTTTGTCCATTTTTTTGTTGCAATTCCAGTTCAGTGCTTTTGCGGTGTGGTGATTATTTAGGTTAAAGTTGGCAAAGGGCAAAATGCAGTGACGAAAAACTTGCAATCTGCGATTGCTTAGTTTTTCGTGCCAGCCCGAACGTACCGTCGTTCGGTACGGGCGCGGCATCCTCGAAAAAAGTTTACTTTTTTGCGGGATTGGCAATGTTGATATTTCGGATTTCGCCCCGATGAAATATACTTCGCATTTCATGGGGTAATGGTTTTGCGAAATTCGCTTAAAATCAGCATTAATTCGCGACTTTGGAAATTGGGATTTGGAATTTTTATAACAATTGATATATGAACAACGAAACGAGTCAGATTACCCGTTGTGACTGGGTCACCAACGACCCGCTCTACATCGAATATCACGATAAGGAATGGGGCGTTCCGGTATATGACGACGCGAAGCTCTTTGAATTTTTACTGCTGGAGTTTTTCCAGGCCGGACTGAGCTGGCTGACCATCCTGAAAAAGCGGGAGAATTTCCGGAAAGCCTTTGATGATTTCGACTACAAAAAAATCGCCCGCTACGATGAGAAAAAGCTGCAGCAACTGCTGAATGATAAAGGCATCATCCGCAACAAGCTGAAGATAAATGCCGCCATCAACAATGCCGCAAGATTTATGGAAGCACAGGAAGAGTTCGGTTCTTTCAGCAAATACATCTGGAGTTTTGTGGATGGGAAACCCATCCAAAACAGTTTTAAATCGTTGAAGGAAGTCCCGGCCAACACGCCACTGTCAGATAAAATCAGCAAAGACCTGAAAAAGCGCGGATTTAAATTCGTAGGCACCACCGTCATTTACGCCCACATGCAAGCTACCGGCATGGTCAACGACCACACCACCGGTTGTTTCAGGCATGGGGAGGTGAAGTGGTAAAGGTGAAATTAATAAAAGTCTGGTTTACTAGATTATTTTGTTATAGCTAAGCACTTGGTTGGAAATACAAAAAGAATTACGAAAATGAGGATTGATAAAAATAAATTAGCTTATTACTTATTGGTTTTTGCCCCTTTGTTGCTATTTGCCTCTTATGGTAAAAGTCTTGAAAGTTATTTATTCGTTGCTTTATTGGGTATGTATGTTTTCATTTATTCCCCATTAATAGATTATTACAGGCTCAGGAGCAAGACCGTAATTAAGGAAAGGAGTTTTGCTTTGCGTTTTGATCCTTTTCTTCGTTTCAAATACTTTAGAGTGCTTTTTCTCAGGAGTTAATACAAAAGGTCAGCTTTGATTACGCATTGGTCAGTTCTTTACAGTTGACAAACTGAATAAAGATGCGAATATTTTTCGCATCTTTACACTTTAAAACGCAACTGCCTCGTTAAACCTGTATTGTAAAGAGATGTCAGGTTACTTGGAAAAAGGTCAGATTATGAAGAAGATTTTATTGGTTCCCGTTTTATTTTTGTTGCTGCTGGGTGTTGAGGCTCAGGAAACGCCCCGCACCCTCACCCTCGACCAGGCTATTGATATCGCTTTAGACCAGTCGCCCACGGCTTTGTCGGCCAGGCACCGCTTCCGCGCAAGCTACTGGCAATACCGCACGTTTGTGGCGGAATATCGCCCCAAGCTGAACCTTGATGCCACGCTGCCCAGCCTGAACCGCTCTATACAGAGCATCCAGCAGGATGACGGGAGTTTTGTGTTCCAATCGTCGGAGAGCGCCAAATCATCGCTCGATTTGTCGCTACGTCAGAAAGTTGGGTTTACAGGAGGTGAAATCTTCCTCAGCTCGGGCATGGAGCGCCTCGACCTTTTCCTGAACGACAGCACCATCACTTCCTACCTGACCACGCCCATCAACATCGGATTTAACCAGCCACTTTTTGGGTTTAACAACTACCGCTGGGATAAAGACATTGAGCCGCTGAGATACAAAGAGGCGAAACAGAATTACATCGAAACGCTCGAACGCGTGCGCCTCGAAACGTCCAATTATTTCTTTTCTGTGCTTCAGGCGCAGATGCAGCACCGCATCAACCTGATGAACCAGGCCAATAACGACACTTTGTTCAAGATTGCCCAGGGCCGCTACAATATAGGCACCATCGCCGAAAATGAGCTGCTTCAGCTGGAGTTGAGGCTCCTGAAATCGAATGCTGCCGTTGAAGCCTCGGCGCTCGACCTCGAAAACAAATTGTTCGAGCTGAAATCTTTTCTCCGTTTGCCGGAAGAGGATTCGCTTGCGCTGATGGTGCCTCGTCCGCAGGCTGGTTTTGTCGCAAACACGGAAAGGGCAGTTGCTATGGCTCGTGAAAACCGTGCCGATGCGCTGGCCTTTGAACGCCGCGAGCTGGAAGCCCGCATGGAAGTGAATCGCGCCAAACGCGAGAGCCGCTTCAGCATGAACCTTTATGCAAGATACGGGCTCACCCAAAGCGCGGCCGTACTGAGCGAAGCGTTTGATGACCCCTCAGAGAGCCAGCAACTGACCGTAGGTATCAGCGTGCCTATCATCGACTGGGGACTGGCCAAAGGCAAGATACGCATGGCCGAATCGAACAGGGAGCTGGTGATGAGCAACCTCGAACAGGAGCGTATTGACTTCCTGCAGCAGGTGCGCTACCAGGTCGATCAGTTTAACATGCAATCCAACCAGTTGCGGATTGCGGCGAAAAGCGATACGGTAGCCCAAAAACGTTACCATGTCACCAAGCAGCGCTACCTTATCGGGAAAATCAGTGTCACCGAGCT
>JASMTJ010000073.1:0-1278 GCA_041694335.1 Bacteroidales bacterium | reverse complement strand
TTGTCGTCACCCCGCAATTTTGCGTTGGGCTTCCTCCAGACATTCCCTCGCGGGTTTGCCCTTGCCCTTTCGCTAACCTTCGGCTCTGCGAATACCTGGTATCGGGACTTTCACCCGACGAGTCTGGTGCCATGCCTGGCACACACGCTTGTACTCAGCCACCGGTTTGGAGCGGCACCGGAAAACCGGTCGGCTGCAGCCGTGGGTTAGCTACCGTGAAAGGGGCCGGTAGAAGAATAATAATTAGAAATAAAAAAAGCCCGTCAAGGCCCTTCTTCTTACTGCGAGTAGCAAGATGGGGGATTTTTGAAGTCATCAGTGAACTGGATGGCCCTTTTGAATTCTTTTGCATAGAGTCCGCATGACTTTACGCCCATTTCTACGCAAGCGTTCAGAACCCCGACAACAACCTTAGCTAAGATTTCAGATTTCAAAAATGGCGTATATGCCAGAAACGCCAAACACACTGTATGGTGAAGGCGATAGTTAAGAATTTTTATATCTTCATTGTTAGTCGAAATATTTCCAGCGTTTTTATCAAGAGCTTTCAATTCTCTTGCATAAGCCACAAATCTTCTGAAGTTAACAATTATCGTTTTATGTTTTTGGTAATTATTTATAGTTACATTTAGCGCTTTCAATAGTTTTCTAAGTGCAACGTAGTCATTTCTACTTAAATCATCCCTTTTCTCGTAAAGAAGCTTTATTGCATCTCTACGCAATTCGCAAAACCTATAAAGGTGCTCGTCATGCTTCTTTAACTCTCTCAGAGCTAATATCTGATAGACTAAAAACACAGCGATCAATACAGCAATTATATAAAACATGGTGCCCCCGAAACGTTTACTTTTTCCTACCCTTCTTCTGCGAAGGTGAGTAAGAAAATCTGTCATCCATGAGCTTGAGAAATCGCTCACGATACTCCCGATTCTCAGAAGCTATGCGGTCAATTTCTTTTTGCCGATCATTCAGTCGTCCTCTGTAGAGACTATAAATGTAGCCATGGGCCATAAAGAAAAAGACTGTGAACATCCCTTTCGCCCACCCTAACGCCTTTATCATCTCCAACAAGCCGTCTAAATCAAACTCCATGGGTCGAGCGCTCCGGTCCTTCTACCTTACAACAAAAGGCTCGGAATGGTACACGATTCCGGCCAAGATTCCTATCAGTGCCCATCCAGAAACACCCATTTTCAGCAAATTCAGCGTGCTCCCGAAAATGGGCACGGAGCTGAGTGCCTTCAAAAAAATGGAGGTGGCCAACTACTGGTCAGTTTG
>JASMTJ010000072.1:0-25986 GCA_041694335.1 Bacteroidales bacterium | reverse complement strand
TCCGGAAGCATCGTGGGCAAGTAGATAACCCTCATTCTCTCCATGTTTTTCGGCTACATCGCCATGACCGGCAAAATAGATAATGACCAGATCGTTAGGTTGGCTTTGCTGGTAGAGGTTGTTCAGCTCAAGCTTGATACGTGCCCGCGTGGCCTGCTCATCAGGCAGAAAAACCACCATGTTAGAATCGACTGCCCACCCGATTGGTGAAGCAAGAAAGTCGGAGATGCTCCGTGCATCATCATCAGCGTAGTTTAAATCAGCAATGGCTTCCGAGGCGTATTCCGAAATTCCCACTACCAAGGCCCTGACATCTTCATAAGGACTTTCGAAAGTCTCTAAAGTGCCGATGGCCCTGTCTTGCTGAGCAAAAAGTAACGAAGACCATAGTACTGCTCCTGAAAAGAGAATTTTCCTGATAAAGGATGCTTCCATAGAAATGATATAAGCCGTTAAAAGTACATATATGGATAGATAAATATAATTTGTGTAACCTGAATTAACGGATAATTAACAAGAAGCAAGGGGGATTTTAATCTACATTTTGATTATCTCAGCAACCTTCTTAATCCCAGCATGGCGGCCTGCTCCATATCGCTTACTCTGTCGTCGCTTTGAATAAGCTGCTGGATTTCGTCAATGAGCTGCTGCTTTTCTTCGGGCGTTGAGAAAAACTCATCTTTATGGCTGAGGATGATTTCAAGGCATTTGTTGTCGTTACAACCATCAAAAGTGCGCTTCACTTTTTGAAGTTTATCTTCTTCCAATAAGCTTTTAATAAAACTCATTTCTTCAGCGTCGATATTTAAGTCTGAGTTGGCAACATATAGCAGTATAAAAGCTTCCAGTTCCTTTTTACTAAAATCAATGTCTTTCATAATTGTGGTTTTAAGTTTTATTTCACATAAAAATATCTAGATATATTAAACCCTTTAGTTACTTTTTAGTTTATACACTATTAATTCTCAGCAAGGCAATTATGTTCATTGCTTTTTTGAGATTAGCTTTTTGAAGTATCATCAACAGTTATTGAATGAATAGCGATTCAGACATCCTTGAGAGGTTCAAAAAGAATGACCATGATGCCATCAGTGAGTTTTATGATAAGCATAAAGATGAGTTCGTGCTTTTCACCATAAAAAAATTCAATCTGTCGATGGAAACAAGTAAAGAAATATATCAGGAGGCTTTTCTTGCGATGTATCAAAATATTTTATCCGGAAGGCTCAAAACGCTAAGCTCCACCCTCAAAACATATCTTTTCCAGGTAGGTAAATATAAGGTTTTTAATGAGCTTAAAAGAAGTTCGAAGCATGCTGGGGCGGAACATCAGGCCGGCCTTGCTGAGCTCCCTGTGGATGAAATACTGCTGATGACCGAGCAGGAAAAGCAGATGAAAGATGCGGTAGGCAGTGCTCTTATGAAGCTGAGCTCCAGTTGTCGCAAATTATTATCGTTGTATTATCTGCAAAAGAAAAAATATGATGAAATAATGGAGTTGATGGATTACAAGTCAATCGATTCGGTAAAAACACAAAAATATAAGTGCTTCAAAAAAATTGAAAGCCTCATTAAATCAAAACATTCTGAATCTGATTTTAAAATATAAAGGATGAATAAGAACTCCGAAACATATCAACTCATTGATGATTATCTGCTGGGTCGCCTATCTGACGAAGCGTTAGCCAGAATAAAAGAGCGAATTGCTTCTGATGAGGAGTTTGCGGAGCAGGTGCGGATTCACCAGGCGGTGATTGATGGGTTGACGGATCATGCGTCTGAAGAGCTCAGATCGGAGTTAAATAAAAGTCCGGTGAAAGAGAAAAAGGTGCCAGTATCCTCGTTTTCCCGGATTAAAAAGCTTGGCTATGCAGCGGTTCTGCTGGCTTTGTTTGGTGTGGCCGGTTATTTTTATTTAACACGTTCTACCCTAAATGAAAAGCTTTATGAGGAATATTTCAGCTCTTATCCCAACAGGTTAACCGAAGGGTTACGAGGAAGCCAGCCTTATTTTACCGGGCTGAGTGAAGAAAATATGGCTGGCATAACAAAAGGTCTTGAAGCGTACGAAAATAAAGATTACCAGGGTGTTATTCATAATCTTGAAAGAAAGCCGGAATTATTAAATGAATATCCGGCATTAAAGTTTTACCTGGCTTTGAGCCACAGCCAATCCGGAAACCCTGAAAAAGCCATTCGGTATCTTAAAGAGTTAGATAAAGGACAAAAGGACTTTTACATTGAAGTGCTGCCATGGTATCTGGCTTTAAGTTACCTGCAAAACAATCAGCCCGAAATGGCCAAAAGTCAGCTTAAAGTGATTATCGAAAAGGGATATATGTTTGATGAGAATGCGCAGGAAATCATGCAGATGCTGGAGGGAAGAGATTAAAAATAGTGCATCCGGGTTACTTTTTCAGTTTAGGATTATAGACGAGTGTATGATGCAAAATACTACAAAACAGAAAGATAACAAATTTTTAACAATACAAATAGAGAAATATATATTACTTGCATACAATTAAATTTTTCTAATTACTAATTTAAATCTTTACTTATGAAAAAGTACGTTTTCTTATTTGTAACAGCACTGCTTATGGCAGGCATTTCTTACGGACAGGTTGAAAGTGGTGACGCTAATAAAGGCAAAACCCGCGGAGATGACCCAAACATTAAAGTTGAAAAAAGACTCAACGACAAAGATGCTGAATCCAAAGCCGTTCAGCCCACTGAAAAAGGCGCTAGAGCAAGAGGTGCAGGTTACTGCTATGTGGAATTTGACAACTACACCGATTGGTACATCGATTGCTATGTTGACGGATATTATGAAGGGTATATGGCTCCCTGGGGCGACGGTACAGTGACTGTGCGTTCAGGAACAACTTGTCTTTATGCTGTGGCCGAATTTACTGACGGCAGCAAGGTGAGTTGGGGCCCTTCTTGTAAGGCTTGCAGCTACGATGAATTCGAGATGGAAGTTTACGAAGACTATTACAACATTTACGTAAGAGATTAACTCAAACTTATCGGGCAACCTGAACCTTAACGGCCGGGTTGCCCTCTTTAATGTTTTCTTATGAAAAGAATTTATTTAACGATTTTCTCTTTTGCCTTTTCGGTGTTAACCTTTGGACTTCATGCACAGGAATCAATTTCTGATGAACTGGTTAGTCAGGGAAAGCAATATTATCAGCAACGAAATATCGATAAAGCCATGCAGAAGCTAAATGAAGCCATCGAGCTTAATGCACGGAATGATCAGGCTTATTTTTGGCGTGCGCTGGCTAAAGAAAAACAAAATGATTTGCCCGGGGCAAATGAGGATTATCAAAAAGCCATTGAAATTAATCCTCAGCCTGTATACTACAATAACTGGGGTATGAACCTGGCTGTGGATGGTTTTTACAGAGAAGCCATTGAAATTTATGATAAAGCTCTTGAGCAAAACAATGCGTATGCACAGGCTATCCTCAATAAAGGTGTGGCGATGCACTATATAGGTGAATGGGACAAAGCCTGTGAACTGGCCCGCAAAGCCCATGACCTTGGATTGGGAGCTGCCGGAAAATATCTTGTGGAACATTGTAAATAAATATCAGGTTTAATCATGAAAAGAAGTTCTCTTTTAGTTCTAACGGTTTTGTTTTTTGTCTTAAGTGCGAATTCCCAAAAAATTTCGGATGTTCTAGAAAGCCGTTTGGGAGGCGTGGTTACGGTAGGTGTTTTTAAAACGGATCTTGCTAAAAATGCACTGGGTTTTCGAGGTGAATCGGCAAGCGAAATGGCGTACAAAGCCGCACTCGACATGACCGGGGTAACCTCCTCAGGATCGGGTTTTATTATCGAGAAGAATGGTGAACCCTTGGTTGTGACCAATGCCCACGTTGTTGAAAACGCTTCGGATGAAGAAGGGAGCCTTTATGTGTACTCGATAAACAGAAAAAAGTATGAAGTGGAGCTTATCGGAGGAGATTCTTTTTATGATTTGGCAGTGTTGCGATTTGTCGACCCTCCCGGAAAAGAAATGACAACCCTGAAAATAACTTCCAGGGAGCCAAAAGTAGGAGAAGAGGTATATGCAATAGGTAATCCGTTGGGCGAGTATCCTTATTCAGTATCGGATGGCATTATCAGTGCCAAGAACCGTGTGCGTGGTGGACTGACCGGAAAATTTGGTTTCCTTCAAACCACAGCCACGCTGATTTGGGGTAACAGTGGCGGACCATTGCTGAACAACGAAGGTGATGTCATCGGCGTTAATTCGCAAATCGCCTTTGCAGATACTCCAGATGGAGGACAAATCCTGCAGTCGCAGATTAATTTTGCTCTGGAGGCAGGATTAACAAGTCGTATTATCGATGAGGTGTTGAAAACCAACGGCCATTTGATTCGTGCTCATCTTGGTATAGAATTATCCGAATCAAGCACGGTTCAAAGAGTGGGCTATGACAGCTACACTTACGTGGAAATGGATGAGTATCCCAAGTTGACCAATGTGTTCAGAGACTCTCAGGCTTTTTCCGCTTTAAGCGGGAAATTGAATCAATATCTTGTGAAAATCAATAGCCGGGACATCCGGAATCTGGAAGAAGCGTTGGGTGAGCTCGAAACCATTAAGCCCGGCGAAACCGTGCAGCTAACCTTTAGCGATGGAATACAAAACTCAACGGTGTCTGTAAAAACCTCCAAGCTGTCTGAGAGGCAATTGTCCCGGCTGGCGCGGACTATCTTGTCCCAAAACAAAGATATTCAGGTGGATGAAAATCATCCGCAGGTTGTGTTTACTATGGCCAACAATGACATGCATTACTACGAAAATCGAAAGTATAAGCAAAACAGGATGTCAGGCCATGCTGCTGAGAAGTATTACGTTCTGGCGGCAGGCATCCATTCCGAATCCTCCAGTAACATGTGGATAGCCGATAATTACGCAGACCTCGGAGCGGCATTTCGGCTATGTGGTCTTGCCGGGGCTATCGATTATTTTATCATGCCTTCAAGGGGGAATGAAAACGACATCCAGGTGGCAAGGCAATATCTGTCAGGAAAAGAGGATGTCATAAAATCAACTTTGTGGTATTAACCAAAAATATTTTGTCATGAAACTTTCATATATCATCTCACTCATTTTTGTTTTTAACTTTCTGATTATCCATAAGGGCTTTTCAGAAGGTAAACAACCCGTAAAGCATGCCTTGATCATTGCCGTGGCTGACTATCCTGACGAAGGCGGCTGGGCCGATATCAGCTCTGATAACGATGTGGCACTAATTAAAGATGCACTGCTGCAGCAAGGTTTCGAAGAAAATAATATAAAAGTAGTTTTGGATGAAAAGGCCAAAAAGGAGGATATTGTATCATATCTCCGTGACATCAAAGAAAATGTGAATGAAGGAGATATTGTTACCATCCATTATTCAGGGCACGGACAGCAAATTCAGGATGACAATGGCGATGAGCTGGATGGCTATGATGAAGCTTTGGTTCCGTGGGATGCCCATTTACGGATGTCGGAGGATTATAAAGGTGAGAAGCATCTCCGCGATGATGAAATTCAAGTGCTGACCAATGCCATTCGCGAAAAACTTGGAAAGAACGGCAACCTGATGCTGATTCTGGATGCTTGTCATTCGGGAACAGCTTCACGTGGAATTACAAAGAGCAGGGGAACACATGTGAAATTCAGTGATGAAGGTTATGAGCCTCCTTCAAGAAGCGATGAGGGGAGTTTTGGTGAGATTTCGCAAGCCAACGATGGAGAGTTGTCCCCAATGATAACGCTCAGCGGCGCCAGCCAACATGAACTAAACTATGAATACTACGATGCAGAAAAAGATACCTATTATGGTTCCTTGTCTTATGCCGTTAGTTTTGTTTTGTCTGATGCAGATACGGAGGCAACTTACCGCAGTATGTTTGATGAAATACTCGTAAAAATGAGTACGATTGCCCCACGCCAGGCTCCCCAAATAGAAGGTGATGTGGATTATAAGCTTTTCAGGGGTGAGGTGGTGGAACCCAAGCCCTATTTCATGGTCGAAGATTTCTACAATGAAGACAACACAGCAACGATCAACGCAGGCACCCTGATGGGTGTTTTTGACAGCACCAAAGTGGCTTTTTATCCTATCGGAACCTATGATCTTGAGAAAGAGCAGCCTTTGGCGAAAGGAACCATCGTGTTTACATCGGCTATTGAATCTGATGTGCAGCTCGACAGAGTGGTGGAGGAAGAAGCCATTAAAAACTCTTGGGTATATATTACCAGCCAGAATTTTGGTGATAATGACCTGAATGTGAGTCTGGATGTCAACAACGAAAGAGTAAAAAGACTGGTTTCAGACAAACTCAAAGATTATCCTAAAATTAAAATTGTTGACGAAGCGCCGGATTTGCTGATAGAGATGAACAACGAGTTTTCGCGGGGTAACCGCATCCAGTTGATTACTAATGACGAGCTGGAACTTTATTCGAAGAAAGTTACCTCTGACGAAGATGAGGAACAAGCTATTGGTGAGATCTTTAAAAGGATTGAGCGTTATATGCAGGCCAATCTGTTAAAGAAAATTGATGTAAAAGATGAGTCGGTGGAGGTTACACTGGAAATCGTTCCTGTAACCCTTAAAAAAGTCGGAAGGCGTTATCAGGTTGATGAAGAATTGGACGCTGAGGATATGCGCACAGAAGGAAACGAACTGGTTTTTACGGAAGACAATTACTTCCGCCTGAAAATCAAAAACAATGGATATAAACGGGCTTATTTCCAGGTGCTGAATATTCGTCCTGACAATGAAGTGAGTATGCTTTACCCTTCTCTTGAAGATTCCCGACCTGCCTCGGAGTTTGTGATTGACATGGGTGAGGAAATCATGCTTGAACCGATTTTTGTATTCCAGGAGCCTTTCGGGAAGGAGTACATCAAACTAATTGCCACAGAATCGCCGGTGGATTTGCGCTTTTTGGTTCAGACGCGTGGCGCCGAAGGAACCAGGGGTCCCAACCCCGGGCCATTCGAAGAGTTGCTGAAAGACAGCTTTAAGGGAACACGGGCGGGAGTGTTAAGCGTTCCGCCAGCCTCGGCCAACGTACACACAATTCCAATAAAGGTGAAGAAAGCAGAATAATACATGATTTATGAAATACTTCTTTCATCGTGATGTTTTATTGTCGGTATTGTTTGTTTTCCTGATAACTTTTCTGCTGAAGCTCTTGGTTTTCAATGTGGAGTTCCTGAATCCTTTTTCCAATGCACTGAAGGATTTTAAGTTTACAGACATCTACTACTCACGCCTCAAGCCAGATCAATCTTCGATGCCTGATACCAACGTGGTTGTCGTCAACATAGGGCATAACTCGAGAGAGGAAATAGCCCGGCAAGTGGAAATTATCAACCGGTTTAATCCTGAAGTGGTGGCTATCGATGCCACATTTGAGCAGCCGCGTTCACCGGAAGAAGATTCTTTGCTAAAAGTAGTGATTGGTAAATACGATAACATTGTTCTTGCATCCTATTTTATTAGTGATCAGGACGGACTCAAAAAACTGGTGCAGTCAGCAGAAAAATTCCGCAGCAAGGCAAAAGAAGGCTTTGCTAATTTCCCTTCTACCTTGAATCAGAAAACGATACGTTCATTTGTTCCAAAAGTGAACTACAAGGGGGAGGAAGTTCTTTCCTTCTCTTCGCAGATTGTGAAAATGTCGGATAAGGAGGCTTACTCAAAGCTGATGGAGCGAACGAACAGGGTTGAGCACATCAATTACAAAGGCAATAAAGAGCGCTTTATTGTCATTCCCCTATCGGCTATTAGTGAAAATAATCAATCGCTCAAATTACTTGAAGACAAAATCGTACTGCTGGGATTTCATGGCACGAAGCAAAGTCCAAAGGTTCTGGAAGATTTACATTTCACACCCATGAATCCGAACTACAGCGGTAGATCTAACCCGGATATGTATGGTGTGGTCATCCAGGCCAACATCATCTCAATGATACTGGAAGGAAGATATTTAAGCAGGATACCTTCATGGCTGACTTATGTGTTGGCTTTTGTTATCCTCTACCTTCACATGTTTGTTTTTGTTAAGTTTTATATTTTTAACCAAATATGGTATGATGTGTTGTCGAGGGTATCGCAGATATTCATGTCAATATTCCTTGTCGGGATTGAGATTTTGATATTTGCCGTTTTCGGATGGACGATGCAAATGGCTATTATTTTGGTACCGGTTTTATTATCGTTGGATGTGTTGTTTGTATATGATGGGATAGCCAAGTATCTAAATAAGAAAATTAAATATAAAACGCTTTTCGCGGATGAATAATTTTTTAATCGCGTTTTTGATTTACTTCTGCTCAATGCAGGTAACCGGCCAGGAGAGGTTTGAGGTGGTGTATGCAGTGGGTAAAACCGATTACAAAATCCACACTGAAAACAAGTGGAAAGAGATTGGCAGGCAGAATTTAGAGCTTACTTCTGATGATAGCTTGAGGTTGAGGGCAGGTGCTCAGTTGCTTCTTTCATCAAAAAGTAATCAGCAAGTTTATTTCCATGAGCAAGGATATTATTTGATTCGCGATGTGTTAAGTCAATCCGGAAAGGAGAATCAATCAGTTATCAGCGCATATGCCGGGTTTGCCTGGCAAGAGCTGACTAACGAACAAATAGATCTTGAAAGTGAAGGCAACCGCTACATGACCGAGCGTGGAGGTGTATCAAGGGCAGATAATATTCCGGTAATTACTGCTCCTTTCCCGGGGACTTCGATTTATGATGACTTTATCAGTTTTAGCTGGAAACCGGAACCTGAGGCTGAGTATATCTTTTCGCTCTGGGATTCGGACAGAAACGGTATAAAACTATTTGAAATGGTATTGGCTGATACCACCTTAAAGTTGAATACTAATGCTTTATGGATTCCTGAAGGGGATACCTTTTTCTGGAGTGTAGCCTTGAAAGAAAAGAACCCCTCACAGTTTTTCCCAATAAAGGTTTTGTCGGATGAAGAGAAAAGCCTGATCGAATCATCTCTCCGTAATATCAATGTGCAAAACCTTCATGAAGAATGGAAAATGATTCAAAAGGCAGCCCTTTTCGAACAGTTTAATGCTCTTCATAAAGCTGATGTTTATTTCCTGAAAGCACTGGAAATATCTGCAAATGCTGCTGAAGTGAACAAGCTATATAAGAGCTTCCTTATCAGGAATGGTTTGCAATAGTGGTTTTACCTCTTTAATACTTTTACCGCTGTTGTTTTGCCTTCTTGGTCAGTGATCTCAATAAAGAAAATGCCCTTTTGCCAGTTGCTGGTTGTTAGCTGGAGGTGGCCTCTGAGAGAGCCTTTTTCAACTTGCTGTCCTCGTGAGTCATAAACCGTGAGCGAAAAAAGATTGCCTTTTTCCGATTTGAAATTTAGAATATTATTAAACGGATTCGGGTAAACATGATATTCTGCTGACATTCCTGCTAAAGAAATATCCGTGTCGTCATAAGTATTGTAAAACACGTAATTCCCAATGCTACTGTCCCAGTTTGTAATTACCATATCCGGATAAAGAGACATCTGGTATTCTATTGTAGCCGAGGAGCCAGGAGGGAGGTTCTCATGCAGAGTAATCCAGTCTTCGCCTTCCACATAACTATAGGCCAAATCCTCACTGCTCTCATTTTTTACTGAAAGGATACTTTCGGTATTGGCTGTTGGCAAGGTGATGACCGAAACGGGATAATCGAACGAATTGCTGTAACTGAATGATTCGGTAATCATATGGCTTTTATCCAGATCCGAAAGCTCAATCGCTTCCACTACAGAGCTGGTATTGCTGGTGTAAATAATATCCGCATAACCGGATTCCTGCTCTTCCCTGGCATGAACAGGTTTCCACCACCCGCCATAGAAAAGCGTATTGACCATTTCATCGTTGGTTTCGCTGAATCCGGTAACAATTCCGGATCCGGGGCCAAAAGGCTCTGAAGTCCATGCTGGTTCTGTTGAGGCGGGAAAAGTTCCGAAATCATATCTTTTCACACGACCTTCGCCACCCAGCTGATCGTTCTCGGTCATCAAGGCAAACGGAATAAACTCATTTCCTGCACTCTTAACTCCGATCTCCACTGAATTCACATAATTGTCTTCGTCTGAGGAGCTCCAGGAGGGTGAGCCGGAAATATTCCCTTCATCATCGGCCAGGTAGATATAGTTGGGCGTGGCTTCGCAGGCAAAGAAAGCATCCAGAAAACCGTTTTGATCAAAATCCCCGAAAGCCACATCCAGGCTGCCCATTTCAATATCTGATTCCCATTTATTATCATTGGAAAACGATCCTTCATCATTATAAAAAATTTTTCCGTGGTCCAGCAAGCTGCTATACGGCTCTCCTGCTGTGGTCAACAAGTCTAAATCCCCGTCACCATCGGCATCACCAAGCATACAGCTAAATGTGTAGAAGGGTTCTGATTCGAAGGATGGCGTGGCTTCCAGTTCGCTGCCGTTATTGTAGTACACCTTTACTTTTCCAGGTTCTGAAAATCCGGCATGACCAATATATACTGAAACAGCCACATCGATATCGCCATCGTTATCCACATCACCGCAAGATAAATGTCCATGATAATCAGTGTCTTCTGATTCCCAGTCAGGACTTGTGCTGAAATTTCCCAGGCCATCATTGTAATAAACCACCAGCGACTGGATACTGATGTCGTTTCCGTTAGCCACAACCATATCCTTATAGCCATCTCCATCGATATCAGCCAGTCCGAGTCCTGTAGCCACATGCGACAGGGGATCGGATTCCCAGTCAGGATTTTCATTATAGTAAACCTGGGCATTCAACGCAATGCCGAAAAAGAAAAGATTGAAGAGGATAAATAATCTCATGATAATTCAATTATAATGTTCGTACTTCAAAAATAGCTGTTTGAAACAGAAATCAGAAGTTGTGTAAAAAACAGGAAGCAGGTTAAACCCACTCCCTGCTTTTAAACTCATGTGTTCACCCGATTAGTCGCAATCGGCCTCACGCTCTTTGCATTGCGCATCATTTACGGCAATGGCCACCATGTTTACAATATCCGGCACTTTACTCCCTATGGGCAGGATGTGTACCGGTTTGTCAAGGCCCATCAGTACAGGCCCGATCACCTCGTGCGTTGAAAGCTCCTGGATAAGTTTGTAGGCGATGTTTCCGGTTGAAAGGTTTGGGAAAATAATGGTGTTAGCGGCTTTATCTCCCAACTTCGAAAACGGGAAGTTTTCGGCCAGCAGCTCTTCATTAATAGCTACGTTTGCCTGGAGCTCACCATCCACAATCAAATCCGGATTTTCTTTGTGAAGGATTTGAACGGCCTCTTTCACCATCCTGGGCTCTCTTCCCCTGTTTGATCCGAAGTTAGAGTAGGTAACCATGGCGATGCGCGGCGTTATATTGAAACGCTCCACAGTTTCTGCCGTTTGAAGCGCGATATCTGCAAGCTCTTGTGCATTAGGATCCTTGTTTACCGTGCAGTCGGCAAAGAAATAGGGACCGGTTTTGGTGTTGATGATGTACATTCCCGATACGCGATTATGCCCCTTCTTTCGTCCGATAATCTGCAGCGCCGGTCTTATCGCATCTGGATAATTGTTGGTCAGCCCTGAGATCATCGCGTCGGCATATCCGGTTTCAACAAGCATGGGGGCGAAGAAATTGCGGTATGGAATGCGCTCCTGTGCAGAGCTCAACGTAATCCCTTTACGCTGACGCTTCTTAAAATAAAGATCAATAAACTGGTTTTTTCTTTTTTCTTCTTCTTTCGAATTCGGATCGATAATTTCAAGCGAATCGGGAAGCTCGATATCAAACTCGTCAATCAGTTCCCTGATGATTTCTTTTCGTCCTAAAAGTATAGGCTCGGCAATGCGCTCGTTTACCACAATTTCAGCGGCCTTCAGCATCTTATAGCTTTCAGCTTTTGAGAAAACCACTTTTTTCGGATTTTTCTTGGCCTTCGCTTTTATCTGTCGCAGTAGCGGATTGCTCAAGCCCATGCGTTTGCGCAGCTCATCTTTATACTTGTCCCAATCCTCAATTGGTTTTTGTGCTGCGCCTGTATCCATTGCCGCTTTAGCTACGGCCGGAGCAACGTGCCAGATGAGTCGTGGGTCAGTGGGTTTCGGAATGATGTAGTCGCGTCCGAAATGAAGATTTTTCATCGCATAAGCCTGGTTTACTTCATCCGGAACGGGTTCCTTGGCCAGATTGGCCAACGCTTTGGAGGCTGCCAGTTTCATCTCATCGTTAATTTCGGTAGAACGCACATCCATGGCGCCGCGGAAGATGAAAGGGAAGCCCAGCACATTATTTACCTGGTTCGGGAAGTCTGACCGTCCGGTGGCCATAATGATGTCGTCGCGGATAGACATGGCTTCATCGTAACTGATTTCCGGGTCAGGGTTGGCCAAAGCGAAGACTATTGGGTTTTTAGCCATCGATTTCAACATATGGGGCTTGAGCACGCCGCCAATCGAGAGACCCAAAAACATGTCTGCATCTTTGATCGCATCTTCCAGTGTATGCAAGTCGCGTTTTGTGGTGAAAAGTCGTTTGTATTCGTTCAGGTCGGTACGGTCTTCTCTCAGAACACCTTTGCTATCGAGCATGATGATGTTTTCAGGCTTGACGCCAAGATTTCTGTAGAGGTGAGTGCAGGAAATGGCTGACGCTCCTGCTCCGTTAACCACTACCTTGATTTCTTCGATTTTCTTTCCGTTGATTTCCAGAGCGTTCAGCAGTCCGGCAGAGGTGATGATGGCTGTTCCGTGCTGATCGTCGTGCATCACCGGAATATTGGTTTTTTCTTTGATGAGCCTCTCTATCTCAAAACACTCCGGAGCTTTTATGTCTTCGAGGTTGATGCCTCCGAAAGTTGGAGAGATATTCACCACCGTGTTAACAAATTCTTCAATGTCTTTTGTGCTGACTTCAATATCAAACACATCCAAATCTGAAAATATTTTAAACAGAAAACCCTTGCCTTCCATCACAGGTTTGCCTGCTTCAGCTCCGATATCTCCAAGTCCTAATACGGCGGTGCCGTTAGAAATGACCGCTACAAGGTTTCCTTTGGTGGTGTACTCAAACACTTTCTGCGGGTCTTTGTGGATGGCCTTGCAGGGGTCGGCAACGCCCGGGCTGTAGGCCAGCGACAAGTCGCGTTGTGTGCTGTAAGGTTTTGTGGGAACAACTTCAATTTTTCCTGGACGCCCCATCGAATGGTACAAAAAGGCATCTTTTCTAAATAAATTATCCATGGTCTTATTGTTTTGATTGGTTTTTTGTAGTCATACAAAGGTAGGTTTTTCTGTTGACAATAAATTAATCTTTTGCGAAGTTTTTCTTCTTTTAATCAAGATTTTATCTCCGGGATTTTGCAAAGCTGTTTATTCTGATTTTAAACTTTCTCAAATTATTTTTGCTGTTTATAAAATTGTATTTTTGCCTCCTTCAAAGCATTCACATTATTCATGTTTGATTATATAGAAGGAAAAATAGCAGAAAAGAATCCCGGGTATGTGGTCCTTGACGTCAGCGGAATAGGATACGGGATGAATATTTCATTGAATACTTACACGCGCATCGATAAGCTCGATCGTGTTAAGCTTTTTACACATGTGGCTTTTAAGGTAGAAAATACCAATCCGGTGGGTTTTGATGTGTTTGGGTTTTTTGATGCGAAAGAGCGGGAGTTGTTCAGATATCTGATATCGGTGAGCAGGGTAGGTAACAGCACAGCTATGGTGATGCTTTCGGCCATGCCTCCCGAAGAAATTGTCCAGGCAATTAGCGGTCAGGATTACAAGCGCTTGCAAACCGTAAAAGGGATTGGAGCCAAGGCGGCTCAGCGAATTGTGATGGAGCTCAAAGATAAGCTGGATAAAGAATTCCAGCCTGGGGATAATTTAACGGAAACATACAATTTAAATAAAGAGGAAGCGTTATCAGGTTTAGTAATGCTCGGTTTTAACAGAATGCAGGCCAGTAAAGCGCTCGATAAAATTATCGACAAAAGCAGCGAGCCGTTAAGTGTTGAAGTTTTAATTAAGGAAGCTTTGAAAATTCTTTAGCCGGAAGATGGGCAGTTAATCTTAACAGAACGAATTGATAAGAAGAGTGGTGAGATACGTTACACAAAGTTTTATTGTTTTATCAGTTTTTTTGCTTGGATGGAATGCGTTAGCAACAACGCCGTCAGCATATTTTCCTCAGGACGTCTACCCGCCCGACAGTGTAAACAGTCAGGACACCATCGATCTTCTTTTTGAATTTCCTGATGAAGATGGCATGCACTTCGAAGAAGAGCAGGTCAGTCCGCTTTTTATGCAGAAACCCTCCAATATCCGTACGGAAGTTACGTACGACCCCGAAACGAACACATACATTTTCCAGGATAAGGTTGGCAACCTCAAATACAGGAATCCATCAGCGCTCTCCTTCGAGGAATACCAAGAGAAACAGCTGGAGAACACTTTACGTTCATACTGGCTTGAGCGTGCCCGCGCCAATTCCATCCGGAGCCAGGATGGCGGTATCCCACAGATAGAAATAGGGGGGGAGGCGTTTGAGCAGATTTTCGGAGGCAACACCATCGATATCCGACCGCAGGGAACAGCCAAAGTGGATTTTGGTATTGTATCCAACTTGCGCGAAGACCCCAGCCTGGATGTGCGCCGCCGCCGTACCACCAACTTCGATTTCAATGAAGAGATTGCCATGAACGTGATGGCAAAAATTGGTGACAAAATCGAGTTTAACACCAACTATAATACCGAGGCCACCTTTGACTTTGAGAATAAGCTAAAGCTGAAATACGAAGGTAAGGAAGATGAAATCCTGAAGCTGATCGAAGCCGGAGATGTGACATTGCCGCTTAACAGTACGCTCATCAACGGAAGCCAGAGCCTTTTCGGGATCAAGACCAAAATGAAATTCGGACGGGCCACGGTAACAGCAGTCTTCTCAAGGCAAAAGAGTGAGTCAAAGAATATTTCAGTAGAAGGAGGAGCCCAAACCAGCCGTTTTCAGCTCAAAGCCGATGACTACGAGCCCGACAAGCACTTTTTCCTCGACCATTATTTCAGGGAAAATTATAATGAAGCGCTGTCAGAACTTCCCATCGTAAAATCGAATGTAGAGATTACGAAGATCGAAGTCTGGAGAACAACCATTGGCCCGGCACGCGAAAACAACAGAAATATTGTGGCATTTGCCGATATCGGAGAAACGCGCCGCTTTAACAACAACGGTATTCAGCCTTCAGCAGGGGCCCGGTTTCCTGATAATGAAGCAAACAACCTCTTTAATGAAATCAATATCAACCAGGTCAGAGATATCAACACCGTATCGGACTATCTTGAGAGCCACTCGCTGCGGTTCGTTTCCGGAAAAGATTACGAGAAGGTGGAAAACGCCACTAAGCTCGACCCTTCTCAATATACCTACAACAGCCGGCTTGGTTTTATCTCGCTGAACACCACTCTGAATGCCGACCAGGTGCTGGCGGTAGCCTTCCAGTATAAAATTGTAGGACGTGATGAAGTATACCAGGTAGGTGAATTTTCTGATGAAGGAATCTCCACTCCAAACGCATTAGTGGTTAAGCTCCTGAAAAGCACCGCTGTCAATACCAATATCCCGCTTTGGGATTTGATGATGAAAAACGTTTATGCAATAGGGGCTTACCAGGTGAATCGCGAGGATTTCATGCTCAATGTCCTCTATTCCGGTGGTGAATCTGGTGTTCCGACAGGTTATCTTAACGAAGGGCCTGAAGATGTGAATGGAGTGCCTCTTATCCAGGTTCTGAACCTTGATAACCTGAACCAGCAAAACAATCCCCCCAACGATGGAGTTTTTGACTTTCTCGATAATGCGGCTACCCAAGGCGGTACAATCGAGTCTTCGAACGGTAAAATATATTTCCCGGTTTTGGAGCCTTTTGGCAATTACCTCAGGCAGCAACTCGAATCGGAAGAGCTGGGCGATAAATATGCGTACGACTCTCTGTATTCGATGACGAAAGTAGGAGCGCAGCAGTATCCAAGTAAAAACAGGTTCATCATCGAGGGGATGTACAAATCACAGTCGGGCTCTGAAATAAGCCTGAATGCCCTGAATGTACCAAAAGGCTCGGTTAAAGTAACGGCCGGCGGTATCCAGTTAACTGAAAATGTGGATTATACGGTGGATTACACCCTTGGGCGCGTGCGTATTATCAACGAAGGAATTTTGAATTCAGGAACACCTATCAATATTTCGCTCGAAAGCAACAGCATGTTCAACATTCAGCAGCAGCGAATGATGGGGGCGCATGTCGACTACAAGGTTCAGGACAATTTTAATGTGGGAGCTACGATCCTGAATCTGCACGAGCGTCCGCTGACACAGAAAACCAATTACGGAGATGAACCCATCTCAAACACTATCTGGGGACTGAACTTTGATTACGAAACAGAATCACGTTTCCTTACCAGGATGGTTGATAAGATTCCTTTTATCGAAACCAAGGAGCCCAGTAAAATCCAGGTGAATGGGGAGTTTGCCCACTTCATTCCCGGACACTCTAAGGCAGTTGGTGATGCGGGTACAGCTTATATTGCCGACTTTGAAGGCAGTAAGTCGACTATCGACCTTCGTAACGTGGGAAACTGGACACTGGCTTCCACTCCTCAGGGCCAAACTTCCCGAACGATGTTCCCCGAAGCCGCCATCGGAACAGGAAGGGCCTACGGGTTCAACAGGGCGCGGACGGCCTGGTACATCATCGATCCGCTCTTTTACGAACGTACCGGAACCTTAAGGCCGCCCAATATTGACAATGACGAACTGTCATCGCATTACACAAGGTATATTCCTGAAAATGAAGTTTTCCCAAACATCGATCCGCCGCAGAATAACTTTATGAATATTCCGGTGTTCAACGTGGCATACTATCCTGAAGAGCGCGGGCCTTATAATTATGATACCGGGGGAGAACCCGGATACTCGGAAGGGGTGACTGAAGAGGGAACGTTAAAAGCACCGGAAACCCGATGGGGTGGTCTGATGCGTAAAATCGAGAGTACCGACTTTGAGGCCACGAATGTGGAATACATTGAGTTTTGGATGATGGACCCGTTTGCCGACCCGGATGGGGAGGAAGGGCCGAAAGACCCGATTAACACCGAGGGAGGTAAAGTGTATTTCAACCTTGGAGATATATCTGAGGATATCCTTCGTGACGGGCGAAAGAGTTTTGAGCATGGGTTGCCTACTTCTGAAGAGGTGGTCAATGTAGACACCACTATTTGGGGAAGGGTGCCCTCTGTGCAGGCCATGGTGAATGAGTTTGACAACAACAACGCGGCGCGGCCTTTCCAGGATGTGGGCTACGAAGGTTTAAGAAATGAGGATGAACTCGATTTCTATGATGTCGACTACATCCAGAAGCTGGCAGCGCTTTATGGCCCTGCTTCTGAAGCCTACCAGAAAGCCCTCGAAGATCCCTCCAATGACGATTATCATTATTTCCGCGGAAGCGATTATGATAATGATCCAAAATACTCGAGTTTGCTTGAGAGGTATAAAAAATACAACGGTACCGAAAGAAACTCGCCCACCGATGCGATGAATCCGGAGACCTATCCAACGGTGGCTACACGAAACCCTGATGTGGAGGATATTAATGTAGATAATACCCTTAGCGAATCGGAGCGTTATTTCCAGTATGAAATTGATCTGAAGCCCAATAAGATGGAGGTGGGCCAGAACTATATCACCGATAAATACACGCCTCCGCCACAGCAGCTGGCCAACGGCGAGCGCCGTTCAGTGACCTGGTATCAGTTTAAAATCCCCGTAAGGGATCCTGATAAAGTGGTGGGAAATATCCAGGACTTTAAATCCATTCGCTTTTTGCGGATGTTTATGAAAGACTTCGAAGAGCCGGTGGTATTACGTTTTGCTACTCTGGAACTTGTAAGAGGCGAATGGCGGAAGTATAACCAGGCGATGCTCGAAGATGGCGAGTATGTTGTTCAGGAAGATGAATCTTCGTTTGATATTTCTGCTGTAAATATTGAGGAAAACGGGCAGCGCGACCCCATCCCATATGTCCTTCCTCCTGGCATTGAACGTGAGCGCACGGTGGGAACCACCACTGTGAACCAACAAAATGAGCAGTCGATGGTGCTGGAGGTTTGCGATCTGGAAGATGGCTTTGCCCGCGCGGCTTACAAAACCACCGATTTTGATTTCAGGCAGTATGGGCGCCTGAAAATGTTTATCCATGCCGAGAAGTCGGACATCGAAGATAATTATAAAACCGGCGACCTGACCGCCTTTATACGTTTGGGTGCTGACTTCACAGAAAACTATTACGAGTATGAAGTTCCGCTGGAGTTTACCGATTGGGGCACGGGAAACCGCCGTGATATCTGGCCGGAAGCCAATGAAATAGACCTGTTACTTAGCAAGCTTACCGATGCGAAGATGCGCCGCATGAAACTTCGCAACGAGGGGAATACAGATATCACAAACTCAATGGCGTTTGTTGTCAACGATGGGAAAAACCGCATTACCATTAAAGGGGTTCCCAGCTTAAGCGATGTAAAAACCATCATGATTGGTGTACGGAATCCAAAGAAAACGAGTTTTGATGATGCGGATGACGGGCTGGAGAAATGTGCCGAAATTTGGGTGAACGAGCTGAGGCTGACCGGTTTTGATGAAAACTCAGGTTGGGCGGCTACCACACGCATCCGGGCGAACCTGGCCGACCTCGGTACTGTTACTCTTGCCGGAAGCCACAGCACTCCGGGCTTTGGAAGCATCGAAGAAAACGTGAACGAGCGACAGCAGGAAAACAGTACACAGCTTGCTTTTTCTACTAACCTTGAGCTGGGTAAGTTCTTCCCCAAGGAGTCGGGAATAAAAATCCCGATGCACTTCGACTACTCTGAATCACGTTTGCGTCCTGAGTACGATCCAATGAATCCGGATATCAGGCTGAAAGAAGTACTCGATAATACGCCGGAAAGTGAACAGGATTCTATCCTCAACCGCTCAGAAGACCTCACCGTCCGGAAGAATATCAACTTCATGAATGTGAGAAAGGAAAAAGTGGGTGGAGGTACCGGCCAACCCATGCCGTGGGATATTGAAAACTTCAATGTGTCATATGCCTACTCTGAAATTTCGAGAAGAAATATTGATATTGAGTATGATATCACTAAACAATACCAGGGTGGTTTAGGGTATAACTTTAACACAAACCCCGAACCGGTTACGCCTCTGAAAAGCGTTTCTTTCCTTCAGGGTGAGTGGTTTAAACCTTTACGGGAATTTAATTTCAATTACCTTCCGCAGATGTTCTCTTTCCGAACGGAGATGAATCGCGAGTATAACGAAAGGCTTTTAAGAAGTAAGAGTATCGGTGATGTGAAGTTGGAGCCAACCTATCTCAAAAACTGGGATTGGAGAAGGATTTACAATCTGCAATACAACCTCACGCGTTCGATAAAAATTGATTATTCGGCTAATGCGAATGCTTTTATTGATGAACCACCGGGAGTCATTGATCGCGATGCAGATAATTACAGCGCAATTCAGGACACTATCCGTCAGGAAATATTTAATTTCGGAACCATTGACAGGTACAATCAAACGCTGAACGCTACCTACAAAGTACCTATTGATCAGATTCCGGCTTTCGACTGGACCAGCCTTCAGGCAAGGTACACGGCCAATTATACCTGGCAGGCTTCAGCGCAGTCGGTGCAGGAGCGGCTTGGGAACTCCATTGAAAACTCAAATAATGTTCAGCTGAACGGAAACTTCAGGCTTTCTAAGCTTTACGATAAGGTAGGTTACCTTGAGGAGCTTGGCAAGAGCAGCCGGCGCCGTTCGCGCGGTGGCCCCGGAGGAAGAGGCAATCCGAGAAACCAATCTCAGCAAGAGCAGGAGCAGGATTCCACCAAGAAAAATCAGATCTTTAAAAAGATTCTGGACAACACACTGATGATTCTGACCGGAATCAAAGATGCTTCCATCAACTATAATGAAACGAACGGAACATTGCTTCCGGGCTTTATGCCGGAACCCACTATGGTGGGGAATCGCCTCGACGATATGGCTCCCGGACTGGGTTTTGTTTTCGGTAGTCAACGGGATATTCGCTATAAAGCGGCAAGAAACGGCTGGATCACTTACGACACTTTGCTGAATAATCCGTACATGACCAAAAACAATAAAAACCTGACCTATCGAGTCAGAATTGAGCCTTACAGGGATTTCCGCATTGAACTTACGGGTAACCAAACGGAGTCGATGTCTCATACTTCTTATTTCAAGGCCGGGGCCGACAGCACTTTTGCTTCCTTCAGCCCACAGGAGTCGGGAAGCTTCAGCACTTCCATCATTACCTGGGCTACAGCATTTGAAAAGTTTAACCCTGAAAACTTCTCGCAGGCTTTCGAAGACTTGAAGGAATACCGCTACGAGGTGGCACAGCGCTTAAGTGCGGACAATCCGTTTTCACAAACCGGTCTTACCGATAGCCTGGGATTTCCTGATGGTTACGGAGCCACCTCCAAGCAGGTGCTCATTCCGGCCTTCCTGGCAGCTTACACCGGCGATTCTCCTAAAAATATCAGTCTCAACCCATTCCCGAAAATTCCATTGCCTAACTGGCGGGTTTCTTTTGACGGGCTGACGGAGATTCCCTGGATCAGGGAGTATATGAAATCGGTGAGCTTAACGCATGCCTACCGGTCATCATACAACGTTGGGTCTTACGTTTCAAACATCAACTATGAGGAAGACGGAGGGCATTCGGTGGCCAGGGACCAGGCGAATAACTTCTACGCGAAACGCGAGATCGGGGTGGTTAACATCTCTGAGCAGTTTAGTCCGCTCATCGGAGTGGATGCCACGCTGCATAACAGCCTGATGGCCCGTTTTGAAATGAAGAAATCACGAAACCTGTCGCTGAGTTTTACCAACAACCAGCTGACCGAAGTGAAGTCGAATGAGATTGTGGTTGGACTGGGATACAGAATCAAAGACATTGAATTCTTCATCAAATCTTTGGCAGGAAGTGACAACCAGAGAAGCCGCACCAGCAGCGATTTGAATATTAAGGTGGATTTATCCATTAAAAACAATAAAACGGTTCTGAGACGAGTGGATGAAGACATCGCGCAGATTTCTGCCGGCAGAAGGATGTTTACATTGAACGGATCGGCTGACTACAGCGTAAGCCAGCGTTTTAACCTGCGATTCTATTTCAATAAAAACGTAAACAATCCGTACATATCCACGCAGTTTCCAACTTCCAATACCGAAGGGGGAATTAGTATGACATTTACACTTCAATAACAGGTATCTGTTAAATTTATACTTTTGTTTTTACAGTGAATATTAATTTCGTATTTTTGAAAATATATTACCTGAAAAAAATAAAATTATGGACATTCGTGATAATCTAAAGTACACAAGCGATCATGAATGGTTGCATCTGGATGGCGATGTAGCTACGATTGGTATTACTGACTATGCTCAGAAAGAGTTAGGCGATGTTGTTTTCGTGGAAGTTGAAACAGAAGGTGAAAACCTTGATCAGGGTGATACTTTCGGAACCATCGAAGCTGTAAAGACTGTTTCTGATATGTATATGCCTGTTTCGGGCGAAGTGCTTGAGTTTAATGAAGAGCTTGAGGATCAGCCGGAGCTGGTGAACAAAGAGCCTTACGATTCTGGTTGGATTGTTAAGGTGAAGGTTACTGATAAAGATCAGTTAGCAAACCTTTTAGGACCTGAAGAATACAAAAAAGTAATCGAAAGTTAAAGAACTATTAATCAGTCATTGAAATAGCAGTATTCTAATTCATTAGATTACTGCTATTTTTATATTGCGTATTTTGAGATTCGGATTTTGTGGTTTTTACTAAAATTTTAAACGAATATTATTTAAAAGATACTATCCCTGTTTATGAATATCAGAAAGAATATTTACCTGCATTGGCCCTGGATGGCATGGCTTGCTGTTATTCTGGCCTTAACGGCCCTTCCGGGGGAGTATATCCCCAGCGTTCCGGATCTTCAGGATTTATTGGAGATTGATAAACTGGCACATATTTTGCTGTTTACAGTACTAGTGTTCTTAGCTTTACGGAGTTTTGTCACTCAGTACCGAACCAATTCACAGCGTTTGATATATGTGGCCATAATGCTTACCGCCATTGCCATTGGTGGGGGTACAGAGTTGATGCAGCAATATGTTTTAGGTCGCCATGGAAGCCTATATGATTTTGGTGCTGACGCTCTCGGATGTTTGGCAGGGATGATTCTTTTTAATATTATGAAAGAAAGAGTTATCACATAAACCCTTCGCTTCTTGGTGAGTTGCTGCTCCCAAAGTTAAGACCTGGTAAATACTCATCTAACTAAAAACAGCAGCTATGAAACTTAAAAAATCACCGAAAGCAGACCTGGAAAAGAAGAAGACCCTCTTTTTACAAACAGGATTTATTATCAGCCTGGCCCTTGTGCTTCTGGCTTTTGAATGGAAAAGTTACGAGAAATTAGAAATTGATATTCCTGACAGGACACCATTTGAAGTGCCCGAAGAAAGAATTCCGGTTCCAGAGGATAAAGAGCCGCCTCCACCTCCTGAGCCTCCTAAAACAACCACAGAAATTGATATAGTTAAGAATGATGTGGATGTGGAAGACAAGGTAGATATTGATGTAAATATGGATTCGGACGAAGCAGTGCCGAAATGGACACCATCACTTCCGGATGAGGTGGATGTGGAAGATGATAAACCTTTTATCGCCGTGGAAGAGGATCCAGGTTTTCCGGGGGGAGACCAGGCCCGCTTGCAGTATCTGGCAAGCAACATTAAGTACCCTCAGACTGCCCGGGAGCTTGGAATACAAGGAACAGTTTACCTGTCCTTTATTGTAGAAAAAGACGGAAGCATAACTAATGTGGAAGTATTGCGCGGCATTGGCTACGGTTGTGATGAAGAAGCAATGAGGGTGGTGAGAGCTATGCCTAAATGGGAACCCGGAAAACAGCGTGAAAAACCTGTTAGAGTGCAGTTCAGTATGCCTATCAGGTTCGTTCTTCAATAGAAAAATAGGGGCGGTGTGTTTATCCATGGCATTGATGCATCATCCTTGAACATTCATTTTGATGGCACGGAATTTGTACATAAAATATTGAAATTCTATGTTTTGCATATCAAGGTGACGCAATATCACAGCAATGAATATCGTTTGCCTAATACATTAGCCGGATCGATCAGAGCTAATGGTGCAAGGGTAAGGACGCTCAGTAGAGCCTAATTGGAATGGTTTTATTTAGTTTTTTGAAAGAAAAAATTTTAAATGAAACCTGAACCATGTAAAAAATTATTAATAATTTAGCCTCCACAAACGGCTAAGAAAATTTAACATCTGAACAATAACAGGTTATGGAACTTAAAAAATCACCAAAGGCAGATCTGGAAAAGAAGAGAACGCTGTTTCTGCAGGTAGGTCTCATCATTAGCCTTGCCATTACGCTTGCCGCGTTTGAATGGAAGAGCTATGAGAAGCAAGAGATCGAACTGGAGCAACGAGCCGCCTCTGACGTTCCTGAAGAGATCATTCCTATTACAAAACAGGAAAAACCACCTCCACCACCGGAGCCACCTCAAACCACCACGGAACTTAATATCGTGGAAAACGAAGTGGAAGTAGAAGATGATATTATCATCGACGTGGAAGCTGACCAGGACACAGAAGTCGAAGAATGGACTCCTGTAGTTATGGAAGAAGAAGAGGTGCAGGAAGAGAAGATTTTTATTGTGGTGGAAGACCAGCCTTCTTTCCCGGGTGGAGAAAAGGCAAGGATGAAGTATCTGGCTAACAATATTGAATACCCTCAGTTGGCACGTGAAAGTGGAATCCAGGGTACCGTTTATGTTACATTCGTTGTAGAGAAAGACGGTAGTGTTACAGACGTCCGCGTACTTCGTGGTATTGGCGGCGGCTGTGATGAGGAAGCCATCGAGGTAGTGAAAAACATGCCGAAATGGAAACCTGGTAAACAGCGTGGAAAACCGGTAAGGGTTCAGTTTAACATGCCTATCCGTTTTACACTTCAGTAAAATACTTCAATAAAGAAACCAAAGGCTGCCTGATTCAGGTGGCCTTTTTTTATGTCTGGTTTTTTATTTTTTAATGTAGCAATTAATTAAATATATATATTTGAGCAACTCTAAATAAAGTAATAATAGCTCATAAAGTAAAGAAATACAGTTTATAATGACGAATCAAGGAATTGTAATAAAAGAACACGTCTGGATACCAATGTCGGATGGAACCAGGTTGGCTGCTAAAATATGGATATCTGAAAGTGCTTTTCAGAATCCTGTTCCTGCCATACTCGAGTATATCCCTTACAGAAAAAGAGATTTTAAAGCTGTACGGGATCATGAGATTCATGGTTATTTTGCCCTTAGCGGTTATGCCGGCATTCGGGTGGATTTGCGGGGAAGTGGTGATTCGGAAGGTATTTTACGCGATGAGTATCTGCAGCAAGAGCTGGATGATGGTATTGAAGTAATCAAATGGCTGGCACAACAACCTTGGTGTGATGGTAGTGTGGGTATGATTGGTATTTCGTGGGGAGGCTTCAACGGACTGCAGATCGCAGAATTGCAGCCACCGGAACTAAAAGCTGTAATTTCAGTGGCTTCGTCAGATGATCGTTATGCTGATGATGTACATTACATGGGTGGCGCTTTGCTAACTGATAACCTGTCTTGGGCATCAACAATGTTTGCTTTCAACAGTTGTCCTCCGGATCCTCAGATTGTGGGCGAAAGTTGGAAAGAGCAATGGATGGAGAGGTTGGAAGGCAGTGGCTTGTGGTTAAAAAATTGGCTGGAGCATCAAACCCGCGATGATTTCTGGAAACATGCCTCGGTTTGCGAAAACTACGATGCAATACAATGTCCGGTTATGGCAGTGAGCGGATGGGCTGATGGTTATTCAAATACGGTCTTCAGACTAATGGAAAACCTAAAGGTCCCGCGCAAAGGGCTTGTTGGGGCATGGGGACATAAATACCCCCATATGGGAGGCCCCGGTCCGGAAATAGACTTTCTTAATGAATGTATCAGATGGTGGGATCAATGGCTCAAGGGTATTGATAACGGAACCAAAAACGATCCAATAATCAGGGTATGGATGCAGGATACGATTTCTCCACTATCTTCCCGCAGGCCGGGTCGTTGGGTGGCGGAAGAAAACTGGCCGGTAAAGAGTGAACGGATTGAAGAAGAAACATATCCTTTGTTTAACGGAAGAATTGCCTTTGAGAAGGAGGAATGCGATAACAAGGACGATCTTTCAATTCAAAGTCCGCTGAACGTGGGGCTTTTTGCAGGGAAATGGTGCTCTTATTCAGAGGTTACAGATTTACCAAGTGATCAACGTGAAGAAGACGGAGGGGCATTGGTTTTTGACAGCTCTCCACTTGAAGAGGATTTTGAGTTATTAGGGAGTCCTTCAGTTACCTTGGAATTATCGTCAGATAAGCCTGTAGCTACCGTGGCCGTTCGCATAAGTGATGTGGCTCCTGACGGGAGAGCCACCAGAGTTACTTATGGTGTTCTTAATCTGACACATCGTGACAGTGATGAATCACCGGAATTACTTGAACCACATAAGAAGTACAAAGTAACGGTGCCATTGAATTACATTGCTCAACGTTTTCCGAAAGGGCATCAAATTCGATTGTCTATATCCACATCATACTGGCCTTTAGTATGGCCGGCACCGGAATCTGCCCGCATTAATATATATCCTGGAAACAGCACGATTACATTGCCAAAGCGTAAGACAAATCCAAAAGATGAAAAGCTAAGAAACCTAGGTAAGCCCGGAGAAACACCGCATTATCCTATCACATTATTGAGC
>JASMTJ010000071.1:0-2217 GCA_041694335.1 Bacteroidales bacterium | reverse complement strand
CGTAGGACTTCAAACCAGAAGGGAGCCTTTCGATATTCTTTACCTTAACCAGGACCCGTTTAAGATCACCAAATGGGCTATCGACTGGTACAGTGCCACCGACGGAAACGCAGTAAGTAATGGAATTACTTCTAAGATGCAGAATGAAGGCTTTTTCCCCATGGGATTATCTAGTGCAAATAACCGGCTGTATGTCCTGTATGCCAAAGGAAATATGAATGGCACCGCATGGCAACTGATAGAATCATCTCAAAATCTGCAGCAGGTTTCCAGAGATATCGATCCTTACATCCGTCAAGGGTACATTCCCGTCGGAATATCCATTTATAGCCAATGGTATTACACCTTGCTGGTCAAGGTGGAAAACTCCACATTCAAATCATGGGCCATACAAGGCTATAACTCAAAACAACAAATGGAGGCTGACCTGAACAATCGCCTTAATTCTAATCAGATACCCTTTGGATACCTTGAAGAACAAGGCATCTATAATGTTTTGTATGTTGGTTTCTAACGTATTATGAAAGAATAACAACCAGAGAGGGGCATGGATTGGCTCCGGTTCGTCCGGAGCTTCCATGCTGGTTGTTTGGAATAATAACCTTATTGACATAGATATCACGCAGATATTCTGATTTTTACAAGAACTCCAACGTCTAAATTATACTATATGTAATTGGATTTTTTCTAAATATGCTATTTTTGCCGCATGATGTGGAAGAAAAACTTTTTGATAATCGTTTCCTTGCTGGCATGGGGATCCCTTGTAGCGCACGATTACATTCCGCATCATCATCACAGCAACTGCCTGAGTTCGCACGAAGTTCATCATCACCATTCTGATGAATTAGGAGAACATCACCACGACCATCATGACATTAGCTGTCATGTAAACTCATTTTTCGATAAGAAAAGTAATCAAACGGCCATCGCACCGCAAGCACAGCATTGTTGTTCATATAAGGTAGCGGCCAGGCGAATTACCACACCGTTTTTACGAAACCTCTTTGTCAAACCTGATATTCTGCCACACTGTCTCAGAGGCCCTCCGTCTTTTTTATCATAGTCGTTTAAATTTCTGATTACCCGGGGTTCATCCCCCGAAAAGTTTAATTATTAATTCTTATTGATATGATAAAAAATATTGCATTGGGCTTGCTGCCCCTGTTTATCCTGTTTTTTACAGGATGTTCTGAGAAACACAATCACCAACATGAAGAGGAATCACACACTGAAGAACATCATCACATCCGGGAAATCCTCCTGATAGAAAAGGGGGTAGAGCTATTTGCTGAAGTGGATAATACACTAGACAGCCTGAAAATCATGGCTCATTTCACCAAAATTGATGGCTATTCTCCGCTTTCAAATTTAAAGCCAGTTTGGATACTCCACTCAAAAAGCAAAACGGAAAGAGTAGCGCTAAAGCATCGGCATGATGGAATTTATGCTGCATCTTATAAAGTCAATTCCGATGCTCATTTTCATCACCGCATTCGTATCCAGCTGAATGATAATCAAATTATTTTTAAGGATAATCACGATCATGCTCAAGAGCATGAAGCATCCGGTGGCATCAGCTACCTTAAAGAGCAAGCCTGGAAGGATAATTTCGGCATTTTCCGCGTAAAGCGAATCCCATTTGCTGTCACTGAAAAAACCTCAGGCGTTATTGCGGTTGCCCCTGGGGGCGAAGAAGTGCTTACGGCCGGTAATCACGGGCACGTTGAGTATTCAGGAGTTCAGCTTACTGAGGGTCGCCTCATAAATAAAGGAGATATCTTACTTAATATTAGCAGTCATGAAACAAATCTGAAGAGCAACATTTTAACCTATAATAAAACAAAGCGCTCTTTCGAGACTGCACAAAAGGATTTTGAGCGGGCCAGCGCCCTACACGATAAGGGCATTATGCCTGAAAAAGATTATCTGCAAATAAAAATGCAGTATGAAAATGCAAAGGAATCATTCGAAATAGTAAGCAAGGATTACGATGACGGCGAAAGGATTATTTTCGCTCCGTTTACCGGATATTTGTCGGAGGTATTTATTGAAAACGGCGAGCATGTTGAAGCCGGACAACCGCTCCTGTCACTTATCAAAAAGGAAATCCCGCTTATCTTAAAAGCAGATGTTTCTCAAAAGAACTTTTCATCCATCGAACAATTAAGCCACGTAACATACAGAACTGCTAAAAGTGAAGCGTTTAACCACATA
>JASMTJ010000070.1:0-1251 GCA_041694335.1 Bacteroidales bacterium | reverse complement strand
TAATAATCGTTAATTTTAGTAGCCATACAAATAAACCCTGTTACGAAATTAAATCGGATCACTCAAATCATAATAAACAAAGGCTGAACAGGCAAAGCAAATTATTTAATAATTATCAAGATCATCCGCTTAACGGCGGATTTTTTCAGCGAATTGCTTTTCCAACTCAATGATTCTGGGCCCATTTGGGCGCAAGTCGAGCGCTCTGGAAATCAACTTATAAGCCAATTCTGGCTTGTTACGCCGATCTGCCTGGATTGCGATATCACGCAAGTAATCCGGTTCCTGGTACTTGCCTTGAGCCATATGTGTCAATTGTTGGTCATTAAACCATGAAGCCCCTAGGTCTTGTTCGGAGAGCCTGCCCAGCATAGCTTCATAAAATCGGGCCTTTGCAAGCAGCGGGGAGAACTCCAAGGCTGCCGCCCGAGTTAAAGGGGAAGATGAAAATACTCCTTCAGACACCCCCTTCACCAGCACAGACTCAAAACCCCGAATCCTGCCAATCAACAGTTGGGAAATTTCCTCAACAGATGCGAGCTTGACCTTCGGATCCTCAATTCGCGGCTTCAACTTGTATGACTGTCGAAAGAGCTTTCCAGATCTGAAACCAAAAATTTCAGCTAGCTGCTGCCGGTAAGGAGCAAAAAACTTATCAGCCTCTTTCAACTCTTCCGGACTGTAAAGCGAGGCCTTACCACCACCACCCATAAAATAATCATGGGAGTAAGCTTGCAAAGCTGTATCCACCTGGCGCATGAAATAGTCCTGCGCCAACCCGGAGAGAGCTTTCAACACGGGTACATCCACAACCTCGATCAAGGCATTCAGGCACCGTTTGTAATCCAGCGCTTCGGGGCAATAAGACACATTAATTTTAGAGGCAGGCTGTTTAAAAGACACTGCATTGCCGATACCCAATACGAACAAGAAATCATCATAGATATTGCCGTTAAAAAATGACTCAGTCTCGTAACGACGAAAAGAAACGTTCTTTGTACCGTAAAGTTCAGCCCACTTTAGAATAAGCTCTCCGGTATAGAACGCCTCCTTCTTCTGAATGACTCGCTTAAGGGCAACGGAAAATGGAGCTTTCTGGCCTGCCCGCTTGACAGCCTGGTTATACGACGATTCCACTAACTCAAGCTGATCACGGAAATACACAATAATATGCGCGTCTGGTGCCACCTCATGAATTAACTCAGGATGGTTGTAAAACGCTTCAGTAGAAATCAACACTTTGCTGCAACT
>JASMTJ010000069.1:0-7801 GCA_041694335.1 Bacteroidales bacterium | reverse complement strand
GCTGCCGTAGAAGTAAGTATAATTGAGAAAAGCTATTGGTATTACAATATAGGTTACCGACATTAGGGTGGTGCCTATATTCAGGAACGGATTCTCCTTACTCCGGTAGATTTCGAATATGAAAACCCCGCCGATAGGTATAAATAATAACACCAGGCTTTTGTAGGAGATATAATCAAGCCCATGCAGTGCAAGTCCTGAGTAAATTAAAATACCTGAGACTACCGAAAGCAGAATATGGGGTTTGGAGCGCCCTTTAAAGGTTCTCAGAAACTCCATCTGGCTTAGCACAGAAACAATAAGAAATAGTCCGGCAGTAGTCAGCGGGCTGATGTAAATGGCGGCCAATGTCGCAAATACATAAAGAACACCTGTTATGGCCCGAAGGGAAAAATTATTCACCTTGATGTTTTTCAATGATCTGTTTTGCCCTGAACGCATCTTCCACTTTCACATACAATTCCACGGAACCAAAATGATAAAAGGAATCCTGTTTGTTCATGGTCACGCTTTCGATCTCATGCTCCTTCAGGAGTCCTCTTATCAATTCAATTTGGAACTGCTGCGATGATGAGTAAACTTGCGTCCAGTTGTCTTCCATATCCCGTTTACTGATTATTCATTCTTGTCAGATGTGTCAGTATCATCATTGCTATCGCCGGTCTTTTTCGATTCCTGATCATCTGATTCGCCATGTTTTTGCTCCTTAGATTCTTCAGCATCTTCCTCGCTCTTTTTGTTGTTCTTTGCTTCGTTTTCTTTTATTTCTTTCAGGCGAGGGATCTCATCCGTGTCTTTATCTTTTTGTCGCTTCCCAAAAATCTCTTCGAGGTCATCCGTAAAGATAACTTCACGCTCGAGGAGCTTGCTGGCCAGCTTGTCCACTTTCTCCTTGTTTTCTTCCAGGATAGTTTTAGCGCGCTGGTATGCGTGCTCGATCAGCTTATGAACTTCCTCATCGATATCCTCTGCCGTCTTCTCACTGTATGGCTTCTGGAACGAATATTCCTGTTGTCCGGTGGAGTCGTAATAGCTGATATTTCCCAGCTTATCGTTTAGTCCAAAGTAAGCCACCATGGCGTATGCCTGCTTGGTTACCCTTTCCAGGTCGTTGAGTGCTCCCGTAGAAACCACTCCAAAGTTAATTTCCTCTGACGCCCTTCCTCCGAGCAATGCCGACATCTCATCAAGCATTTGATCATAAGTGGTGATTTGGCGTTCTTCAGGCAGGTACCATGCCGCACCCAACGATTTTCCACGCGGTACGATAGTAACTTTTACCAATGGCGAAGCGTGCTTCAGAAGCCAACTTACAGCGGCGTGGCCCGACTCATGATAGGCAATGGTTTTTTTCTCGTGTGCTGATATGATTTTACTTTTCTTTTCCAGTCCACCGATAATCCGGTCGATGGCATCCATAAAATCCGCTTTCGTGATGGCTTTGTTGTCTTTACGTGCGGCTATCAGTGCCGCTTCATTACAGGCATTTGCAATATCTGCTCCGGAAAAACCGGGTGTTTGCTTTGCCAGGAATTCCGCGTCCAGCTCTTCAGAGATTTTAAGCGGACGGGTATGTACGTTAAAGATTTGCTGACGCTCTTTCAGGTCAGGAAGTTCCACGTGGATCTGACGGTCGAATCGTCCGGCACGCAGCAATGCTTTATCCAGTACATCCGCACGGTTGGTAGCTGCAAGGATAATGACTCCGGTGTTGGCGGCAAAACCGTCCATCTCGCTGAGCAACTGATTCAATGTGTTCTCACGCTCATCATTACCGCCGGTAAAAGTGTTTTTTCCCCTCGAGCGGCCGATGGCATCAATCTCATCAATAAATACGATACAAGGCGCTTTTTCTTTTGCCGACTTAAACAGGTCGCGCACCCTGGAGGCACCCACGCCCACAAACATTTCCACAAAGTCTGATCCTGACAAAGAGAAGAAAGGCACACCCGCTTCGCCGGCTACAGCGCGGGCAAGCAAGGTTTTTCCGGTTCCCGGAGGGCCTACAAGCAGCGCTCCTTTCGGGATTTTCCCTCCCAGGTTGGTGTATTTTTCAGGCTTTTTCAGGAATTCCACGATTTCCATCACCTCTACCTTGGCTTCTTCCAGTCCGGCGACATCTTTAAAATTGACATTCACCGAGTTTTCTTTGTCGAAGAGCTGTGCTTTCGATTTGCCGATATTGAAAATCTGGCCGCCGCCACCGCCGCCACCCCGGCTCATCATGCGCATAAAGAAAAACCAAACACCTACCAGTAGCAATAAGGGAAATATCCAGCTAAGGATTTCCCCACCCCAGTTGCGGCGCTTTTCGTTGTTTACGTAAACAGGGTCTTCCAGGTTCTTTTGGGCATCTTCTACATTCTCATAAAACTTGTCTACCGAGCCAATGGTGTAGATGTAGTGAGGGTTTTCGGCCGAAAACGTATTCTGACCAACATCTTTATGTTGCTCCATTTGAAGCGCTTCCTGGGTCAGGTAGATTTCTGCGAAGTCTTTGTTAACTAAAACAATTTTTCTGACTTCCTCGTTTTTTAGCATGGTTTTCAGCTCTCCCCAATTGGTTTCCTTCGTACCTGAATCCCAGTTAAAAACATTGAAAGCGAGGAAAACAAGAATGATCAACCCGTAAATCCAGTAAAAATTAAATTTTGGCTTTTTCAGGTTGCCCTTGCCACCTTGCTTGTTCTGATTAGTGTCTTTATTTTCTTTGTTTTCTGCCATTCCGGATGTATCTTAAAATAAATAATTTAGTCTTCGTTATAATATTCAATCTCGGCATCTGCCCAGAGCTCTTCTATTTTGTAAAAATCTCTCATCTCCTCTCTGAAGATATGCACAACAATATCGGCATAATCTACTAAAATCCAGTCTGAACTGTTTTTTCCTTCAACATGCCAGGGCGAGATATCTTCCTTTTCTTCCAGTTCATCCACCAGGTTTTCAGCAAGCCCCTGAACATGCCTGTCGGAGGTGCCGTGCGTAACGATGAAATAATCACAAATGCTGTTTTCAAGGTCTTTCAGGTTGATAACAGCTACATTTTTTGCCTTTTTATCTAATAATAATTCACGGGCTATTTTTACAACTTCACCCGACTGCTTGCTTTTCTTCGTTAATGTCATATAAGGTTAATAGCAATAAATATGCAAAATTAGTCAAAAATCTTCATCTTTATATGAACTGTATCAGATGTATTCATGCTGGCGGTTTTGTTGCTTCAGCAGAATCAAACAAATACATCATTTCAGCCGCTCTAACTGTTATTTCGAATAATTTGTTCATTTGATAACACCTATCAGTAAACACCTGACAATTTGTCTATGATTACCGGATTTTAGTCTTTCTCATGAATAGAAATGGCTTGGGCAAATGATTCCTTGTTTACATTTGCAGAATGAATAAGGCAGGAAAGATTATCTGGCATAATGAGTTGGCATCAACCAACCTGGAGGTGGCTAAAGAGTTTAAAACCCTGGCTTCAGGAGATATTGTTGCCACCCGGAAACAATCATCCGGAAGAGGCCTGGGCGAAAACGCATGGGTGAGTGCGCCCGGAATGAACCTTACGTTTAGTTATTTTTTGAAGCCTGAAAGGATAGAGGCAGCCAGTCAGTATGTGATTAACATGGCTGTGGCCAATGCGGTCAGAAGGTTTTTGGAGGAAAAACTGAACACGAAAATACACGTAAAATGGCCAAATGACATTCTTGTGGAGGAAAAGAAAATCTGCGGGATCTTAATTCAACACGCGCTCATGGGTGCAGAAATACTCTACTCTGTTATTGGGGTGGGCCTCAATGTGAACCAGGTCGATTTTCCTGACTTTGAACGCAAAGCCACTTCCATGCGCTTGATTTCCGGAGATTCCTACAACCTGGAATTCCTTTTAAAAGAAATTGCCGCAAAATTATCTTCAGCATTCCATAACCTTGATAAGAAGGAAGATTTAAAATCAGAGTTTCTTGAGCACCTATACCGAATAGGTGAATGGCATAAGTACATATTGAAAGGCATTGAAATTAAAGGATGTATTACCGACATTAATGAAACCGGACTGCTCCTTCTTAAGGACGAAGAGCAGCAGCTCCATGCCTGCGATTTGAAAGAGTTAGTTTATCTTGATTAATCCCGGCCCCATTTTTCAGGAGCTTTCCGCCAGTCAGACAGTGACTCAACTTCCCCGGGCTTGATAGCTCCATTTTTTACAGCCACTTCAAGCAGTGCTTCATAATCGGATAAGGAATAAAGCTGACAGTTTTTGTCATGGAAATTTTGTTTTGCCACCTCAAAACCGTAGTCAAAAATGGAAATCATTCCCAGCACAGAAGCTTCTGACTCCCGCAGGGCATCCACCGCATTCAGGCTGCTTTTCCCGGTGGAAACCAAGTCTTCGATAACCACCACTTTTTGCTTAGGTTCGAGCACGCCTTCCACTTTATTTTGCAGACCGTGTCCTTTCTGAGAGCTTCTGACATAAACAAACGGAAGCTTTAGCTCCTGAGCAACAAGCGCTCCAAGTGCAATGCCTCCGGTGGCTACACCGGCAACAACATCCGCTTCAGCGTATTCCTTTTTCACAATCCCGCTCATGCGTTCACGCAGCTGATCTCGCACCTCCGGAAAAGAAAGCGTTTTGCGGTTGTCGCAATATATCGGAGACTTCCATCCTGAAGCCCATTGAAAGGGTTTTGAATAACTCAGTTTTATTGCTTTAATTTGCAGTAGGTTATTAGCCGTTTCCCTGGCTGTTTCCTTTGAATAAATCATAAAGCAAATGTATAAAGTTTTTTATTATGATAAATTGATAATCCTTACCGGGAAGAAGAATAAAATATTTCCTTCAGAAGCGGATATGGTTGTTGATTATCAAAAATATAAGGATTTTGAAGATGTGGTTGAATGGTTTCTGACAGATAAGAAAACTTCTCGACTCATCGTTCACACCAAAAACCTCAAGGCCCTGAAAGTTCATTTCTTTTCTTTGTTTAAGCGTGTGGATGCGGCCGGAGGCCTTGTTTTCAATAACAATGGCGAGCTGCTGACCATAAAGCGCTGGGGCTTGTGGGATTTGCCTAAAGGGAAGGTGGAAAAAAATGAACGTAAAAGAGAAGCTGCCAAAAGAGAAGTGCTCGAAGAAACCGGTGTACACGCTGCCGACCTCGAAATGAAGCCTCTGCGCACCTATCATATTTACCCGAGGGGGCAGAAAGTAATACTAAAAACAACTTTTTGGTATGAAATGGTAGTGAAGGATGCCGAAAACATCACCCCGCAAAAGGAGGAGGATATTGAAGAAGTTAAATGGGTTAAGCCTGATGAAATAAACGATTATTTTTCTGACAGTTATCACTCATTGCGCCATCTGTTAAACGGATACTTTGATGAAAAAAACTCCTGAATAGGACAAGCACCAATCCAAACAATATTTTATCCAGGTTGAGGGGGAAGGTGCCTTTTCTCCTTTACCCGGAAATTTTGTGGTTTTTTGCCAAATATTTCAAGAATATGATTGATTAAATACGAATGAGGGCACGTTTGATTACTTCTTAAAGTAGTTCCCGATCAAAGATTTCTGTTACCATTGCAACGGTTTTACCATTTTGAGCTTTAACAGGATAATTTTTTCAATACTTTTGCTTAAGAACATGTAAAACTCAATTTCTAAAAGCGTAGAAGAAATGAAAATAGCTGTATTTCCGGGGTCTTTCGACCCGATAACCGTAGGTCATGAATCCATTATCAGGCGGGCCTTACCACTTTTCGATAAGCTGATTATCGCTATCGGCGAGAATTCTGAAAAAAAATATTTCTTTTCGGTAGAGCAACGAAAGCACTGGTTGCGTGAGGTCTTTGCCAGTGAAAGTAAGGTGATGGTAGATAATTTTTCCGGACTTACCGTTGATTATTGCCGCAAGGTGGGAGCGAAATACATCCTGCGTGGCTTACGCACTTCGGCTGATTTTGAGTTTGAGCGCAGCATAGGCCAGGTAAATAAACAGATGTATCCCGAACTGGAGACCGTGTTTTTGCTTACCGAGCCTGAGCATACAGCCGTAAATTCGGGTGTGGTACGCGATATTTTAAAGCATGGCGGCGACATCAGCCACTTTGTGCCGAAAACAATCAACGTTTCTTTGAAATAGGCGACTTAGGCTTCAGGAAATTTGAAAATCGACACCATGGTGCGGCCATATTTTCTTACATCGCTGTAATAGTTGTAGGTCGAAAAATCGGTGGTTTTTGAGTGTTCTATCATCAGCCAGCCCCCTGGTTTCAACAGCTTGTTTTCAAAAACGAAATCATGGATGCGCCCAATCTCTTCCATGTCGTAGGGAGGATCGGCAAAAATCAGGTCATAAGCGGCAATCCCTTTTCGCAGAAAGGTAAAAACATCAGCTTTCACCACTTCGAGGTTATCAAAATCGTGTTTCTTCGCTGTGTCGCGGATAAACTGAACCGCTTTCGGATTTTCTTCCACCGCAGTAACCTGCAGGCATTCGCGCGATGCAAATTCATACGACATGTTTCCCGTTCCGGAAAAAAGATCCAGCACTTCCACTTCTTCAAAGTCAAACCAGTTGTTAAGGATATTAAAAATGCTTTCCTTGGTCTTGTCGGTGGTAGGGCGCACCGGCAGCCCCTTGGGTGCATGTATCTGTAATCGTTGCTTTCGTCCTCCTATAATTCTCATAGACCTCTTCTTTATGCGGCAAAGGTAATTGAATTCATGAAGTCAGAATTCCGTTGGCCGGATAACTTTATTAGCTTTGCCTTAGCAGAAACAACATTTCAGGAAGAATCATGTTTTTAAAAGAAAAATTATCATGCTAAATACAAACCTTGCTTTTCTGGATAAACTAAAGGAAAACAACAACCGCGAATGGTTTGAAGCTCATCGCGATGAATATCAACAGAGTCAGGAAGAGTTGCTGTCGTTTGCCGAAGCCCTGATTAAAAGGATTCAGAGTTTTGATCCTGCAATTGGCGTTCTTAAGCCAAAAGATACCATTTTCCGGATCTATCGCGATGTGCGTTTTTCGAAAGATAAGAGGCCTTACAAAACCGCGCGTGGGGTGGTAATCAGCCATGGAGGACGGAAGAGCCAGTTTGCATCTTATTATGTGCACGTAGAGCCCGGCGCTTCGTTTGCCGGAGGAGGAATTTACCATCCTGCCAAACCCGTTTTGGATGCGATGCGCAAAAAGATCTATTATGAATACCAATCGTTTTTCAACATCATCAACAACCCCGGTTTCAATAAGACTTTCGGAAAAGTCAGCAGCGATGAAAAGCTGAAGCGCATGCCTAAAGGGTATGACGAAGGCCATCCGGCCGATGATTATCTGAAGTATAAAAGCTACATCATCGGTACTGAATTATCTGATGATTGGATGACAAATCCTGAATTAGCCGATCATCTGGCAAACTTGCTGCAACCGGCCAAGCCTTTCCTGCATTTTATCAATGAAGCGATTGAAGAAGATCAGGAAGGATAATTCAAGAGTATAAAAAAAGGAACGAAGCTGTGGCTACGTTCCTTTTGATTTTTAGTAAGATTAATCTTTACGCATCAATATTCGCATATTTTGCATTCTTCTCAATAAACTCACGTCGCGGTGGTACTTCATCGCCCATGAGCATTGAAAAAATGCGATCGGCTTCTGTGGCGTTATCAATATTCACGCGGCGCAGGATACGTGTATCAGGGTTCATCGTGGTATCCCAAAGCTGTTCGGCGTTCATTTCACCCAGACCCTTGTAGCGCTGGATGTTCAGGCCGCGCTGGGCTTCCTTCATC
>JASMTJ010000068.1:0-13424 GCA_041694335.1 Bacteroidales bacterium | reverse complement strand
TGTAATTAGTACCTAAAAAGCGAACGGCTCGAATGGCGTGGATAATTCCACGCGTAGCTTTTGCGAACATGCCCTCGTCAGCCTTGACCTTTTGGTACTTTTGGGTCAAGCCAAAAGTACAATATTGAGACCTGTCGGTCTACTGCATTTGTCAAGGATGTTAAAAGCTTATAATCAAAGCATAACGAAAAGTTGTCATTGGTGCCGCAGGGAGAAATCTCAATAGTTTTACCGGACAACAATGTTTTCAAATACGAAACATGCTATTATAGATTCTTGTTAATTGATTAAGTCTTGAGCAGTGTGAATCAGTTTCATCAGTTAAATCAGTGATCTGTTGTTTGGTGGTGGCTTATCCACTGTAGGATTTGCAAATTGTTGTATCTTTGATATAAAGACATTTGATATGAGCATATCCGAATTAAGAAAGCAAGTGCATTTATACATTGAAAATGCGGATGAGCGCTTCCTAAGAATGGTTAATTCGCTTGCTAAAGAATATAAAAGCAAGCAAAGCGATCCGGTTGCTTATCGTGCAGGAGATTCATTAACCTCCGATGAACTGCACAATGAATTAAAGGAAGCAGAAGAAGAGATCAAACGTGGAGATTTTGATCCGATTGATGATTTTGATAAAGATTCATCCCAATGGGACTGACACGAAAGAGGGTCATAATAACTAAAAGAGCAAAGCGATCAATACGTGAGATTTATTATTTTATAAAGGAAAGAGAAAAATCATCCACGAAAGCACATTATGTTCGTCAGGCTTTAATTGATAAATGCCGCTCCTTAAAAGATTTTTCTGGTTATTCTAAAGAGCGTTTTCTTGGATCATATACTGAGGATTATCGTTCGGTAAGAATATGGAGTTATATTATTATTTTCCTTCAATCAAGTGATGAAGTTCAGGTTCTAAATATAGTGCATAGTCATCAGCATCCGAAAAGCAGAGATATACAGAATAATTCCGGTACGAATCAATAAATCATTTTCACTCAAAATCATCACACCGTTCTGATTGCCTCCACCGGATCAAGCTTGGAGGCTTTGTAGGAGGGCACCATTCCGGCTATTAATCCGATTAGAGCCGACACCATGATTGCCAGAACAATGTTATCAAAAGTGAGGACAAGCGCGAGTCCTAAATCCATGCTGTTAAAGATGAGCGTTCCGAGATACACCAGCAGCAGACCCACAAGCCCGCCAATGATGGATAGAAAGATGGCTTCGAACAAGAATTGCAGCAGGATAAAATAGTTTTTCGCGCCCAATGATTTTTGAATTCCTATCTGGCTGGTGCGCTCCCTGACCGAAACAAACATAATGTTGGCGATACCGAATCCACCCACCAGTAAGCTGAATCCTCCAACAATCCATCCCACCATCGACACCACGCCGAAGAGGGCATCGAAGCCTTGTGTGAGGAGGCTGGTTTCGTTGATCGCAAAATCGTCGTCGGCCCCCGGCCGCAGGCTGCGCTCCGACCGCATGATCCCTTTGACCTCGGCACGCATTTGCTCAACCGACACGTTAGGTTTCGCCTTTACCATGATGGTGGAGCCCACCCGCTCCAAATCGGCCAGTCGCTTCAGGAATCCTACCGGAAGAAGCACCTGCCAGTCGTGCGAGTCGCCAAAAACATCATCGCCCTCTTCTTTCAGAACCCCTATGACCAGCATTTTCCTGCCTCCGGCCTTGATGGTTTTTCCTACCGCCTCCAGATCCCCGAAAAGGGTCTCTTTCAGCTTGTATCCGATGAGCGCTACATTGGCGTTGACCTGGAAATCATTCATCGTAAAGTAGCGTCCGCGCTGTATTTCGAAGGTGATCACCTGGCTATACTCATAGGTGGTCCCGATTAATGTGGTGCTGTTGACAGCTACGGATCCTTTTTCCACGGTGCGGCTGATTCCGGTCATAAAGGCTGCATTGGCAACCGTTTGCGAGCGTTCGAGTATGGCATCCAGCTCCTCTGTGGCAGGTTGCGGACGGTTCACATATTTCCACCACGGATAATCGCCGCCACCCATCGCCCAGGGCCACTTCTGAATGAAAAGAACGCCTTGTCCAAGTTCACTGATCGAGGTTTTTATCTGCTTCTCCAGCGAATCGAATACCGTAAAAACAGAAATCACGGCAAAAATTCCAATGGTAATCCCCAGCAGGGTAAGCACAGTTCTTACCTTGTTCGAAAAAATCGATTGGAGGGCAAAAAGATAACTTTCGCGAAAAAGCCTGAGATATATCATGGAAGCAGTATTATTTTCGTTGCCAATACAACTCCAAAGTTATGATAATTCCATTAATCTTTTGGTTTTTCGTTTGGGATAAATCAGCAAGGCGGCTGTGCTTTTCGTACGTCTTGAAAATCAATCTTTTTATGATTATCCTGGTAGGTGGCGCAACAATCGGCAGTGAAGAAATATATTTCCATGATTCTGCGTAAATAATGCGCGTATTCTATTGTTTAATGTATGGAATTTGATTAAAATTGCAATTTAAGAATCAGCGGGGATTGGTGTTGGAAAACATTGATTTATAATAATTTTCAGAAAGAAACAATTCATGTCAGCAACGAAAAAAATTAAAAGGGCGCTCATTTCAGTATATCATAAGGAGAGCCTCGATAAACTTATCAAACAGCTCAATTCACAAAACACAGAAATTTTATCCACCGGTGGCACTTTCGATTATATTCAGTCGATGGGCGTTGAGGCAAAGAAGGTAGAAGACCTTACTTCTTACCCTTCCATTTTGGGAGGAAGAGTGAAGACCCTTCACCCGAAGGTTTTTGGCGGTATTCTTGGCAAGCAGGACAGCCCCTCTGATAAGGAAGAGATGGATTCCTATGAAATTCCGGCAGTGGATATGGTTGTTGTTGACCTCTATCCTTTTGAGGATACCGTATCCAACACCTCTGAAGAAAAAGCGATTATCGAAAAGATCGATATCGGAGGAATTTCGCTGATACGTGCCGGCGCAAAAAATTTTAAGGATGTGCTGATTGTTTCTTCGATGAACCAGTATGAAAAAGTGGTTGAGATGCTGGAGGAGCAGGGTGGCTCTACCTCCCTTGAGCAGCGTAAGGCTTTTGCTGGCGAGGCTTTCGCGGTAAGCTCGCATTACGATACGGCCATTTTCAACTATTTTAACCAGGACCAGGATATTGCTGCTTTCAGGCATTCGGAAAACCATCGCTTTCCGCTGCGCTACGGCGAAAATCCGCACCAGAAAGGCATTTTCTACGGCGATCTGGAAAGGATGTTTACCCAGCTCCACGGCAAAGCGATTTCTTACAACAACCTCCTTGATTTGGATGCCGCCGTGAATCTTATCAACGAGTTTACAGAAACCACCTTTGCGATCCTGAAGCACAATAATGTGTGTGGAATAGCTTCGCGCGATACGCTGGAGCAAGCCTGGAAGGATGCGCTGGCCGGCGATCCGGTGTCGGCCTTTGGAGGGGTGCTGGTAACCAACCAGACTATCGACAAAACGACGGCCGGTTTGATGAACAAGCTGTTCTTCGAAATTGTGCTGGCGCCCGGATACGAAAATGAAGCGCTGGAGGTCCTTAAATCTAAAAAGAACAGAATTATCCTGGAAGCAAATAACCTGGAATGCGGGGATAAGCTTTTCCGTACGGTGCTCAACGGTGTTTTAGTTCAGGACCGTGACACCAAAACCGAATCCATCAAAGATTTTGAGGTGGCTACAGAACGTCATCCCGCAGAGAATCAACAAGAAGATCTTATCTTTGCAAATATTCTGGTAAAACACACCAAGTCGAATGCAATCGTCTTGGCGAAAAACAAGCAGTTGCTGGCCAGTGGGGTAGGACAAACTTCGCGCGTGGATGCCTTAAAACAGGCCATCGCGAAAGCGGAGCATTTTGAACACGAGTTGAAAGGAGCAGTGATGGCCTCAGATGCCTTTTTCCCTTTTGCTGATTCTGTTGAAATTGCTGATAAGGCGGGCGTTAATGCCGTCATACAGCCGGGAGGCTCAATCAGGGACAAAGAATCTGTCGAATACTGCAACAAAAACAACATGGCAATGGTGTTTACCGGAAACCGTCACTTTAAACATTAATAAATACATACACTACGATGGGATTATTTTCATTTTTAACCAAAGAGATAGCGATAGATTTAGGAACAGCCAACACCCTTATCATTCACAACGACAAGGTGGTGGTCGACGAACCTTCCATTGTAGCTATTGAAAGAAGTACCGGCAAAATCATTGCTTTTGGTAAAAAAGCCATGATGATGCATGGGAAGACCCACGAGAATATCAAAACCATTCGCCCTTTGCGCGATGGTGTTATTGCTGATTTCCAATCGGCAGAATATATGCTGCGCGAGATGATTAAGCTTGTCGGAAAATCAAGCTCACTCTTTCCGCCGGCACTGAAAATGGTGATTTGTATCCCTTCGGGGATAACAGAGGTAGAGGAGCGTGCCGTAAAAGACTCGGCTGAGCAAGCCGGAGCCAAAGAGGTGCGCCTGATACACGAGCCGATGGCAGCAGCTATTGGTATTGGTATCGATGTGTTGGAGCCTACCGGAAACATGATTATAGATATCGGAGGGGGTACCAGCGAGATTGCTGTTATTGCCCTTGGCGGGATTGTGAATAACAAATCCATCAGGGTGGCCGGCGATGATTTCACCTCAGATATCATGGATTACATGCGGAAGCAGCATAATATCAACATCGGTGAACGCACAGCCGAGCGTATCAAGCTGGAGGTAGGTGCTGCCGTTACTGAGCTTGACAATCCTCCGGATGATCTTGCCGTGCATGGCCGCGATATGCTTACCGGTATTCCAAAGGAAATTAAGGTGAACTACGCTGAAATCGCTCATGCACTTGACAAATCGATCAGCAAGATCGAAACAGCCGTTCTCAACGCGCTGGAGATGACTCCTCCGGAGCTTTCCGCAGATATTTTCCGTACGGGAATTTACCTTGCCGGTGGCGGATCGTTGTTGCGCGGACTCGATAAACGCCTTTACATGAAAACAAAGCTGCCCGTACACATGGCAGAAGACCCGCTGAGAGCGGTGGCCAGGGGTACCGGAGTGGCACTGAAGAACTTCGATAAGTTCACCTTCCTCATCAAATAGATGATTTATGCGCTATCTGCTGGCTTTTTTGAAGAAGTATTCTTTCTTCTTTCTTTTTATTCTGCTCGAAGCCGCTGCTTTTATCTGGATGATGAACGGACTCGCATACCAGCGCAGTGTGATGGCAAACTTGTCGGGCAGCCTGTCGGGCAGTGTGTTTAGTGTGGTAAACAACATTACCAACTTCGCGAATCTGGGAAGGGAAAACAAAAAACTTCTGGAAGAAAATACCCGTTTGAAAAACAAGCTGGCAGAAAAAAGGCATTACCAGGTGGTTGACAGTCTGGTCTTTGATACACTGCATTACTATACCCGCGACTCGTTGTTTTTCAGTAAGTTTGTATATGAACCCGTAAACTTTATTCACAATACCATTCACAAGCCCAATAATTACCTGATGGCTGATAAGGGAAGAAAAAGCCAGATAGGTGAGGATATGGGAATTGTGAACAGTGAGGGTGTGGTAGGTATTATCACCGATATATCGGGAAGATTTTCGTGGGGCATGTCTATGCTCAACACCAATATTAAGCTTAGTGCCAAGCTTAAAAAAAATAACCAGCTGGGAACGGTGGAATGGGATGGAAAAGATTTCAGGTTCGGGAGGCTCACTGATGTTCCAGCACACATCGATGTTTTTCCGGGCGACACCATTGTAACCAGTGGGTTTTCGCAGGTATTTCCCGAGGATATCCTGATCGGATTTGTGGAGGAAGCCTCCGTAAACCAGGGCACGAACCTGTATAACATTCGTTTCAGGTATGCCGCCGATTTTAACAGTCTTGATTATGGGTACGTCATCAAGAATCTGATGATAAAGGAGATAGATAGCATAAGTAACATAAGTAAACCAATCAGATAGTGGCAGTAAAAAATATCATACGGTTTTTGGTTTTGGTGGCCGTGCAGGTCATTATCCTGAATAAGATCAACTTTACAGGATATGTTGACCCATACTTGTATGTCTTTTTTATTCTGGCCCTGCCATTTAGCACCCCGAAATGGGCGTTGTTGCTCATAGGTTTTTTTACCGGTGCAGTTATCGATATTTTCTCACATACCTACGGAGTGCATGCGGCGGCCACCACACTGATGGCCTTTGCCCGTCCGGGGATTATCAGGATGGTATCGAAAAAACAGGAGTATGAAACTGCCTATGAACCGGGAATATCAGAGATGGGGCTGCGATGGTTTTATTTTTACAGTTCCGTGCTGATTATTCTTCATCATGGCATGTTATTCACCCTGGAGGCATTTAACTTCAATCACCTGGTTTTGCTGGCGTACCGGATTGTTTTAAACTCTGTGATTACACTGGCCCTGGTATTTATAGTGCAGTACCTCTTCCCGAAAAGGAAGTGATTTTCAATAAATCTGTTTTAACGACACTTTAACACCAGAGAAAACAATAAATTATTATTTTCACCATTATTTTTCTGTACAAACAAAAACAATATTAATGAGGAAGTTAATCTATTTAAGCATTTTACTGGCTTTTATTGCAGGATGCAGCCAGAAGAGCGAAAACAATTACTCAATCAAAGGAGACATTAAAGGCCTGGACGATCAGTTGGTGTATCTGGAAAAGATGGGCGAGACCGATTTTGTGGTTCTTGACTCCGTAAAATCAACAGAAGGTAAATTTTCATTCGAGGGAGAAATTGGTCTTCCGTTGCAGCATTACATCACATTCGATGATCTGGACGCGGAGATAACATTTTTTAATGAACCATCTGAAATCACAATTTCAGGTAACACTGATTCTCTTCAAAAAACTAAAGTAGAAGGCTCGGCCAGCCAGGAGCTGTTTGAAAAGTATCAGACCCGCCTGACGCAAATCAGAAACCAGCAGCGCGATATTTATTACAAATACCAGGAAGCTAAAGCCGGTGGAGACGAGGAGCAAATGACCTTTTACGAACAGCAATACATGTCGCTCGACAGTATCCGCAACAGCTACAGCGATAAGTTTATAAAAGACCATCCAAAAAGTACGGTGGCCGGATATGTGGCTATGCGCTTTTCTTACACCTATGATTTAGATAAGCTCAAAGAAATTGTTTCAGGATTTGATCCATCGATATCCGAATCGTATTACGTAGAGCAGTTGAATGAAAGAGTGGCCAAGCTTGAAAGCACGGCCGTTGGAAAGAAAGCTCCTGAGTTTACGATGGATAATGTGGATGGTGAGCCGGTTTCTCTTTCCGATTTCCACGGGCAATATGTTTTGCTCGATTTTTGGGCCGCATGGTGCAGCCCTTGTCGTGCCGAAAACCCAAATGTGGTTGAAGCTTATCAGAAATACAAGGACAAAGGGTTTACCGTACTGGGGGTTTCGCTCGACCGTAAGCGCGAAGACTGGCTGAAAGCCATTGAAAAAGACAACCTGACCTGGACACACCTGTCTGATTTGAAAGGCTGGGAAAATGAAGCCAGCAACCTGTATGGTGTGATGTCGATTCCGGCCAATTACCTGCTCGATGAAAACGGGGTGATTGTGGCCAAGAACTTAAGAGGGGAAGCGCTCCATGAAAAACTTGACGAGGAGCTAAATTAGCATTTTCATAAACTGTGTTAAAAAAGCCAGTTCCGATTTTGAGATTATCGCGGAATTGGCTTTTTTAGTATCCTGATTAAACAGAGTCAATTCACTTTGGGTAAAGCCACAGCACTGAAAGTTTTCAAGTTGCATTTAAGCACAGAGCTTGCTGATGGTTAAAAAGCGAGAATAAAAACAAAGAAGACAACTATTAAGGGATGAAAAGAGGATTAGTGATTTTGATGTTGGCATTTGCGTTGGTGCAGTGCTCTGATTCGCGCCAAGCGATTTATTCGGATAGCAAGTCTTTTGAAAATGACACCTGGAAGCGCTTTACGAAGCTAGATTTTAATATTCCTGTAGAAAAGACGGACAAAATCTATGATTTGTATTTCAATCTTGTTTACAGTAACGATTTTCAGCACGACCAGATACCGGTGCATGCCATTCTCAATTCGTCTTCAGGAGAAGAACGGATTTACACCTTTCATATTCAGGTAAGGGATACCACAGGACAAGATAAAGGGAAAAGGCCCGAAGACAGTAAATATTATCACCTGGAAGCTCCGCTTTGGCAGGAAGTCAGTTTTCCTGAAAAGGGAGAAGTATCGCTATCATTCGAGCAAATAATACCCAAATTCAGCACCGCAGGCATTCATAAGGCCGGCGTCAAGGTATATTATTCAGAGGAGTAGCCTGACTCTTGATAGCTGTCGATATAATTCAGCGCGTATTTTCTGTCTTTCTCCAGCTGTTCGGTAAGCTCATCGAGGCTGCCAAAGCGTTTTTCGTCGCGAATCCTTTCAAGGAAAAACAAAGTGAGGTAGTCGTTATAGATTTCGTGGCTGAAATCGAAGAGGTGAACCTCAATCGAAAAGCTGCTTTTATTGATGGTGGGGCGCACTCCAATGTTGCACATCCCGAAAAAGGTGCTGCCGTTCCAGTTTACTTTCACCACATAAACACCATTACACGGCAACATTTTATGTCCGTCTTTAAATTCGATATTGGCCGTAGGGAAACCAATTTTCTTTCCAATCTGATTCCCGTAGGTCACCCTTCCAAACACAAAATATTCGTAGCCCAGCAAGTCGTTGGCCTGGTTCACGTTTCCGGTGTTGAGCCGGTCGCGTATTAGCGATGAGGATACCAGCTTCCCTTTGTAGGTATGGCTCTTCAGGCGTTCGAAGCTGAAATTATTTTTTTTGCCAAGATGTTCAATAATTTTGTCGCTGCTCAACGAATTTGTTCCAAAATGATTGTCATATCCCAACACCAGGTGCCGCATGCCCAGCTTTTTTACCAAAATGCTCTCGATAAAATCTTCTCCGCTAAGGCGGGATATTTTTTGGTTAAAAGGAAGAACGATAAGGTGATCCACACCTGACTGGTAAACCCTGTCAACTTTGTCGAGATGGGTATTAAGAATCTTATATGAATAATTTCCTGAGTTGAGGAAGACGCGGGGATGCGGGTTGAATGTGACAATCACACTTTCGCCCCCCAATTCAGCCGTGCGGTGTTTCACCTGCTCAATCACATACTGATGACCGCGGTGTACACCGTCGAAAGTACCAACAGCCACCACCGGACTCCTTAATGAAAGGTTCTCTGTGTCGGTATGGATTCTCAAGAAGCAAGGTGTTTTTGAGAGAGAATATATTGAGCTATCTGAACTGCATTTGTAGCTGCGCCTTTGCGAAGATTATCCGCTACTACCCACATGTTCAGAGTGTTTTTCCGGAACAGGTCTTTTCTGAGCCGCCCCACAAAAACCTCATCACGCCCTTCAGAATATAGCGGCATAGGATACACTTCTTTAAAGGGATCGTCAAGTAAGCGGATACCATCGTGCATTGAGAGGATATCCCGAACATTGGTGATTTCAAAGTCTTTGGAAAACTCAGCCGTAACCGATTCGCTGTGTCCTCCTTTAACAGGAACGCGAACCACTGTGGGCGAAACGCTGAGGTTTTGTATATCAAGTATTTTCCGGCTTTCATACACCAGCTTTAGCTCCTCCTGGCTGTATCCGTTCTGCTCAAAACTACCTCCCTGCGGAATCACATTCAGATCAATCTGGTAGGGATAAGGCCCTTCAGCTAGTTCGCCATTACGTTCTCTGTCGAGCTGCTTGCTGCCCTTTATCCCGGAGCCGGTCACTGACTGATAGGTAGAAACAATGACCCGCTTCAATCCAAAAGCCTTATGCAAGGGATAAAGCGCCACTACCATCTGGATAGTGCTGCAATTGGGATTAGCAATTATCTTGTGCTTTTTCTGGATTAGGCTGGCATTAATTTCCGGAACAACCAGCGGAACTTCTTCATCCATCCGCCACGCCGAGGAGTTGTCGATAACATATACGCCGGCATCAGCAAATTTCGGAGCAAGTTTCATGGAGGTTTCGGAGCCTGCCGAAAAAATGGCAATCTTCGGACGGTTAGCAATAGCTGTTTCAGCATCCACCACTTTGATGTCTTTTCCGCGAAAGCGGATAGTTTTACCCTGTGAGCGTGCCGAAGCAACAGGAATCAGCTCCCCCACCGGAAGGTTCAGCTCTTCCATGATCTTAATAATCGTGCGGCCCACCAAGCCTGTTGCACCTACTACTGCAAATTTATATTCCATCTAGCCTTTCCTCTTTTCCAGATTTTTTTGATATTCATTAACAAAAATACTAATTTTATAGACGCTGTTTAACACATAAAAGTTTAATTACCTTAACCCAACGATGATGAATAAACTACTCCTGTTATTAATCTTAGCTCCGGTGATGGTTGCCGGCCAGTTTTCTGATGATTTTTCGGATGGTGACTTCAGCAACGACCCATCCTGGCATGGCGATACTCAAAAATTCATAATTAACGAGGACTTTAAGCTTCAGTTGGCCGATGAAGAGGAAAGCACTGCTTTTCTCTCGGTGAACCAACAGCGCATCGATAGCACAGAGTGGCTGTTTGATGCGGAGTTGCAATTCTCGCCCTCCGGGAATAACAATGCCAGGATTTATCTGGCGGCAAACGCTGCTAATCCCGGGTTGATTAGCCAGGCGGTTTTTCTGCAAATGGGAGAAAGCGGCTCGGATGATGCGCTGACTTTGTTTTATCAGAACGGCGATGAAGAAAATATGATCTGCCGGGGCAGTGAAGGATTGATTAGTTCTTCTTTCAGCTTGTCAGTGAAGGTCACCTATCGCGATCCGGGAGTCTGGCGGATATTTATCGATCCGCTCAATAACGGAAATTATGTGCTGGAGGCTGAAGGTAGTTACCCGGTTAGTTTCAGTGCCTCTAGTTTTATTGTTTTCTGTAAGTATACCATCAGCAACAGCGAGGATTTTGTTTTTGATAATTTTATGGTCAGACCGTTTCAGCTTGATGTGACGCCGCCTGAGGTGGATGATTTGGAGGTGGCATCCTCTAATTCGCTTCGGGTTGTGTTTTCCGAGCCATTGAGCGAGTCCACTGCTGTAAACACCATGAACTATCTCCTGAATGGAAGCATACATCCTGATGAGGTGATTTTTGATGATGAGCTTAAAGACAATGTAACTCTGACATTTGAGAACTCATTCGAAAACAACACAAACTACGATCTATTGATTTCCGGAGTCGAAGATATTCAGGGTAATGTTATGAATCCATATACCGGAACCTTTATTTATTTAGTTCCCTATGAGCCGCAGCGTCATGAGGTTATAGTAAATGAGCTGATGGTGGATGTAAATCCTGAACCCAATGCTCTTCCGGCTTATGATTATTTGGAGCTTTACAACACCACACAACGGATGATGGATTTGGGTGGTTGCGTCATACAATGGAGCTCCTACCAAAGAGTTATTCCTGATGGCACCACACTGATGCCCGGACACTTTTTGGTATTGACAGATGAGGACGCTGGGTTTAGTCCGGATATTCCTGTGCTTACTTTCAGCTCGCTGCCATTGAATACGGAGGCAGAATTAATTATTCGCAATTCTAATCAACAAATCCTTCATGCGCTGAATTATCAGAAAGAATGGTACCATGATGAGGAAAAGGAGGATGGTGGCTGGTCGCTTGAAATGATCGACCCCAACAACCCGTGTGGTGGGATTGAGAATTTTAGAGCCTCAAATGATTCTGACGGCGGAACTCCCGGAAGTGTAAACTCTGTTTTTTCCGTTAATCCCGATGAAACCCAACCCCTTCTTTCACAGCTTACTTTTAGCTCTGATTCTGTTTTAAGCCTGGTCTTTAGCGAAACCATGGATACAGTAGCGCTAAAGAATCCGGAAAACTACCAGCTGTTTCCACAAGAGATCCATCCGGAGGAGGTTTTAATCTCAGCGCCTTTTTATCAGGAGGTCCAGCTTGTTTTTGAACAATCTGTTTACACTGCGGACACCAAATATATTTTAGAAATGGACTCACTGGTTGATTGCGCCGGAAATCATCTTCAGAACCCTGAATATCATTTTTCTACCTATCATCCGGGGTTTGCTGATGTTTTAATCACTGAAGTGATGGCTGATGTCAATCCCGAGCCTTTGGGTTTACCAGCCATCGAATACCTCGAAATATACAACAACACATCCTATTCACTAGACCTATCGGGGTGGGTATTATTGACAAACGAAAAGGAAAATGAAATCCCGCAAGGAAGCACGCTCAACCCTGAAGAGTATCTTGTTTTGACTGAACAGGAGGCGGGCTTTGATAATGAGGTGGTGGTGTCGGGGTTATCAATCACCAATGATGGCGCTGAAATAGCTCTTCTTAACAGCGAAGGAAGCATTATCCATTTCCTGGATTACAGTCGCAGCTGGATGTTGGATCCGCTGAAGTCAGAGGGTGGCTGGTCGGCCGAAATGATAGACAAAGCGAACGTTTGTGGTCAGCACAACAACTGGAAAGCTTCTGTCAACCCTAATGGTGGTACGCCGGGGGATGAGAATTCGGTTGCTGCTCAGAACCCTGACCAAGTCCATCCGGATGTATTGAGAATTGCAGCCTTATCTGAAAACAGTATTCGTGTATATTTTGACGAACTTATGAGCCGTGCATTGCTCGAAAACAAAGAAGCCTACAGCATTGAGCCATCCCTTCTGGTGGAGGAGGCGAATGTAGGTTTTCCATCGTCTAAGGCGGTGGATTTGGTTTTTGATGAGCCTATGAGTTCCACCGAAAAGTACCGGCTGTCAATTTCCGGGGAGGTAACTGATTGCGTAGGGAATAGGGTGTTGATTGCAGAGGATGTTTTTTTCGCATTCCCTCTGCCGGCAGATACAGGAGATATAGTCATCAACGAAGTCTTGTTTAATGCCGGAGAGAATAACGAAGATTTTGTCGAAATCTATAATATTTCAGAAAATGCGATTGATTTGTCCTCGATGTTTTTGCTTCTCAGAGATCCGCTGACGAATCAGCTGGAGAAGAAAGTTGCCATAGCGGATGAAAAGCTGATGTTGTTGAGTCATTCCTATCTCGCGCTTTCGCGGGATGAAAAGAAGCTTGCGGCTTTTTATCCGGATGCTCCTGAAAGAAATCTCTTATCTGTTGAGGAGTTTCCTGCTTTCCCCTCAGCGGAGGGAAAGCTCGTTATTCAATCCGCAGGAGATGATTTCCTGGATAGCCTGACCTACCATGAAGACATGCATTTCGGGTTATTGAATGATGACCGGGACGTGTCATTAGAGAGAATCGACCCTTATGCTTCATCTGCTGACCGGGATAACTGGCACAGCGCTTCGCAAGAGTCGGGATTTG
>JASMTJ010000067.1:0-18205 GCA_041694335.1 Bacteroidales bacterium | reverse complement strand
ATGGGTAACGGGTTCCAGAAAGATCCGTTCCTGCTTGTCAGGATGCACATCCGGATTATATCCTCCGTTTTCGAATGACATACTACGGTAATGTGTATTTCCAATATAAGCCCAAAGTGCTGCTTTATAGCTTTTCGTGCGCCACAAGGTTTTTAAAAACCTCTTACGGAGGGCTTTTTTGTTATACAGCTTATGCCAAATAATGTACATGTGATGCTGCAGTTCTTGTGGCGACATGTTCTCGGGCTGAAGGATAACTTCGGCTGAATGATACCGTTCCCAATCCTTAGGGAAGTTTGTACGTAACAACCTGCCCGCTTTTTTCTGGCGATCATATAAAGGAGTGCCGGGAGGGGGCATCAGTAAGGACGTTTGAATGGTATCAACGCCCGTATCTTCAATAAACTGCGCTCTTCTGTATATTGATTCAACGGTGTCGCCCTCAAGACCAAAAATAAATGCTCCCAGAACTGCGATTCCGTGTTTCTGAATTTTTCTGAATTTCTTTTGGAAATTTTCTGGAGACACTTTGGCATTAAGGCGTTTGTTGTTGTTTTTCAGTTGCTCAGGATCATCGGTTTCCACGCCGATAAAAAGTTCATGACATCCACTTTTGGCAGCTAACTTCAGGAACTTTTCATCATCTGCAACATTCATGGATGTTTGGGCATACCAGTCTTTTTTCATGCCTCTTTCAATCATGCCTTCCATAATCTCATAGGCATGATTTTTACTGGCTGTGGAATATCCGTAAAAATTATCATCGATAAAAAAGACAAGCTTATTGGGAATGGCTTCCAATTCATCGAGAATATCGTTTACAGGCCTTAGGCGATGCCGCGTGCCGTTAAAAAGGTGAACAGAGCAAAAGTCACATTTAAACGGACAGCCACGAGTGGTTTGAATAGAACTGAAAATGTATCTTTTATGAAATAAGTCATGCCTTGCCGGGGGCATTGTTTTTAAATCGGGTTGTCCGCCGTCATAAACAGGTTTTAGTTCGTTATTCTCAAAATCCCGAATCACTTCAGGCCATTTTGTTTCTGCCTCCCCTTTGAAAACCACATCCACGTATTTCGCTGCCTCCTCAGGAACCATTGAAGCATGGTTACCACCATATACCACCGGAATGTTTCTTTCGCGGAAGTAAGCTGCAATTTCATAGGCGCGTGGTGCATTTGCACTGAATGATGTGATGCCCACCAATTCAGCTTCTTTATCCTCTGGAGGAATTTTTTCCCACTTATCAAAATTCTCATCTATAATCTTCACTTCCCAGTTTTCAGGAGTGAGCGAGGCCAAAATGCCCAAGCCTATGGGTGGATAAACATTGGTCCATGACAAAGAAAAACCTTTGCGGTATTGATTCAGTGGATTTATGAGTAATAATTTCATTGCATGCAATTTTTGATTCCGCTAATTTAATTTATTTTGAGTAAGGTATAAATACCGGTTTCTGCGAAAGAGTGTAATATGCTAGCATTTACCCTGATGCAAGAACTATTTAGAGGCCATAAAATTAAGTCCTATCCTGAATAATTACTTTTTGATTTCAATCATTTACGGAGTATTTTCAGGTTTTTCATCCTGAATTTTTCTATTCTGTTTGTCAGGATGAATGTCAGGATTGTATCCTCCTTTTTCGAAAACAATCCGTCGATATTGCCAGTTTCCGTAATATGACCAGAAAGCGGGTTTGTATTTCCTCAGCCGGAAAAGTGATTTGACAAACTGTATCCGCATATATGTTTTATTGAATAGTTTATGCCAAATAATGTACATCGAATGTTCAAGTTTTTCCGGAGACATTTTATCCGGGATATGCACAACCTCTTCTGCATGGTAATGTTGCCAATCTTCAGGGAAATGATTCCTTAGTATCCGGTTTTGTTTAGCTAATCTTTCAAACAGTGCTGTTCCCGGATAAGGTGCTGCAATGGTAGCCTGGTATATATCTACGCCTGACTTTTTCATAAAGCGGAGCCGCTTGAACAAGTCTTCTTGTGTATCCCCCTCCAATCCAAATATGAAAGCCCCTAAAACAGCAATTCCGTGTTTTTGGATTTTCTTAAACTTTTTTCTGAACATTTCAGGTTTAATTTTAGCATTAAGCGCCTTATTCGCCTGCTTGAGTTGCTCAGGGTTATCTGATTCCACTCCAATTAATACTTCCCGGCATCCGGCTTTAGCCGCCAGCCTTAAAAACCGAAGATCATCTGCAATATTGAATGAGGCCTGGATAAACCAGTCTTTCTTAATTCCCCTTGCAATCATTCCTTCGAGCAGTTCATACGAATGCTCTTTGCTCTTGGTCGAATAACCAAAAAAATTATCATCTATGATGCCCAGCAGTTTTCCCTCGGGCAATTGCTCTATCTCATCTAAAATATCATTTACCGGGCGCAGACGGTGTTTGGTTCCGTTAAATTGATGTACGGTGCAAAAATCACATTTGTAAGGACAGCCTCTGGTTGTTTGAATTGAATTAAAAAGATAGGAAGGATGAAACAGATCGTGACGGGCTACCGGGATTTTATCAAGCGAAGGCCAGCCGCCTTCATAAAGCGGTTGTAAATTATGATTTTCAAAATCTTGTATTACTTGCGGCCAAAGATCTTCAGCTTCTCCTTTAAAAATGGTGTCAACATATTGAGCAGCTTCTTCAGGAAGCATCGAGGCGTGAATTCCACCCAGGATAACTGGAATTCCTGATTTCTTGTAGTATCCGGCAATTTCATAAGCTCTGAAAGCATTCGATGTGAAAGCGGTGATCCCGACTAAATCGGCTGTTTTGTCTTTTTTGTCTTCAAACTGCTCAAAATTTTCGTCTAAAATTTCCACGTCCCAATGCGAGGGTGTCAGTGCGGCAATAATTCCAAGGCTTAAAGGAGGATACCGGGATGTTATTGAAAGTGCAAACCCTCTTCTGTGCCTGTTCTGTGGATTGATTAAAAGTAATTTCATTTTAGCGTTTTTCAAAACGCTAAAATAAGAGATTTCTTTTTTGGATAAGAAAAAGACGATTTATTGAGAATGTGTATTCATTAACTGAAAAACTTCTCAGAAAGGTGCTTGATACCTGAGTCTTCAATGTGGTCTAATCTGAAAATGTATCCATGCTGCTACCATCCTTGAAGACAATTTCGATGGGTTCCCAGCTACAGGAAAGATCTTTTGAATCCATGGATTTTAAGGCATTTTCATCATCCATAAACTGGTCAAAAATGGTTTCTGCTTCCCAGATGGTTTCTGTTTTCGCTTTAATGGGTTCATTGTAGGCCATCACAAATGATTTGATCTCCACATCTTTTTTGTTGGTGAAGACAATTCTGCCGCGGATCGTCTCCACATCTTTATCCGATATATTTTTTATCGAAAATTTGTAATGGATATAATTCTGGTTGTCATGTTCAGTATAGGTTTTTCCGAGACATGTCATCTCAATGATGTCTTTAAACTTCGACTGAGATTCAGTGCTTGCATCAGTTGCTTTTTCTTTAGTAACATCGCTTTGTTCGGCTTCCGGTGTGGAAGTGTTGCATGCTCCTGTCAGAATGAAGAATACAACAATTAAAATATTTAATTTCATGGTTTTGTAGTTTTTAATATTAATTATTGATACTTGTAAAGGTACAAATAATTTCATCTACGATCGTGACTTTATAATATTAATTTTTTATCTATTTGTTTGAGTAAGGTAAATAGATGAGTCCAGTCTAAAAAGAGGTACTAAGATTTGTTAGACTAAACTCATATATGTTTCTGCTTATATTGAAAGACTAAATTTTTTCTCTGAATAATGACTTGATGAGTTTTTATTAATTTAGCGGGACAAAAAATCTAACAAAGCATTTATCTAAAAACGAATAAAATGAGTGTAGAGAAGTTTATAGAGCAGGTTGAAGAAGAGTTTGAGGAGCTGGAAAGTGGTTCGTTAAAACCAGAAAGCAATTTCAGGGAGTATTTTGAATGGAATTCGGTGAACGCATTGATCATTATTGCCTTGATTGACAGCGAGTATGATGTGACTATTAATGCCGAAGATATCCAGAATTCAGAAACTGTACAGGATTTATACAATAAAGTCGTTCAATTGAAGGAGGCAAGCTAATGGCCATACTGAATATCCCACACACTCGTGTTCGGGGCGTTGCCGCCTGTGTTCCTAAAAAGGAAGAATCGAACTATGACTACGAACTCACTTCCGAGAAGGAGCGTAAGATGTTCGTTAAAACCACGGGTATTGAAACGCGTCGCGTGGCCGAACCCGGAGTAACTACCGCCGATCTTTGTTATGAGGCGGCTGAAAAGTTGATTGCAGAACTTAAGTGGGATAAGCAGGACATTGATGCGTTGGTGTTTATTTCGCAGTCAGGGGATTATATTTTGCCGGCCACAGGCATTATTTTGCAGGACAGGCTGGGCCTTCCTAAAACAACGATGGCCTATGACGTAAACCTGGGCTGCTCGGGATACATCTACGGAATGTCGCAGCTTAGCAGCCTGATCAGTACAGGCGGTATCCGGAAAGCTTTGATGCTGGTCGGAGACGTTTCCACTGCCACCTCTTCGTATCGCGATAAAAGTACGTATCTGCTTTTTGGCGATGCCGGAACCGCTACCGCACTTGAGTTTGATAAAGAAGCGCCTGCCATGACGTTTAATCTCATGTCGGATGGTTCAGGGTATGATGCGATAATAATTCCTGAAGGAGGATTGAGACATTTTATCAGTGAAGAATCTTTTAAGTACAAGGATTACGGCAATGGGATGATGCGCAACGGCATCCAGGTAGCGCTGAATGGCGAAAAGGTATTTCACTTTTCCATGCGCGAAGTGGCGCCGAACATCAGGGAGCTTGTGGAAACACAACTGGAAAAATCGTTGGATGATTTTGACTATTACGTGCTTCACCAGGCAAATATGCTGATGAATAATTCTATCAGAAGAAAACTAAAGCTTGAAAAGGAGAAATTTCCAAACTCCATTCAACGCTATGGAAATACCAGCTCGGCATCCATTCCTTTGACCATCGTTACTGAACTCAGAGAAGCACTTACAGGCCAGACCAAAGACGTGGTGCTCAGCGGTTTCGGTGTGGGCTTGTCATGGGGTTCTGTAAATGTGCATGCTGAGAATCTGGTGATTCCTGAACTCGTGGAAGTATAATTTTTCAACTATGGAACGGTTTTCACTGAAAGGAAAGAATATTTTGATCACTGGTGCTTCAAGCGGCATTGGAGCAGCTGCGGCAGTGGCTTGTGCTCAATTGGGAGCTACTGTTTTTTTGAATGCCAGGAGTGAAGAACGTGCGAAGAGTATCCTCGAAAAACTGGCGGGAGATGGCCATAAGCTGGTGCTGGGTGATTTGACCGATACAGAATCGAGAAACAGTATCGTTGAAGAATTACCAGCATTGCATGGAGTGGTCCATTCGGCAGGAGCAACGGCACACATGCCTGCACGTTTTATTCGCCCTAAAAATCTGGACGAGCTTTTCAAGGTTAATTATGAGGCTGTTGTTCTTTTAACGGCGCGGCTTTTGGCGAAGAAAAAAATAGAAAAAGGAGGCTCTCTTGTATTTCTCTCTTCTATCGCCACAAAATATCCTTACTTCGGTGGTGCCATTTACAGCGGAACAAAATCAGCCATCGAAGCCTATTCCAAAACCCTTGCGGTGGAACTTGCGCCAAAAAAAATACGTTCAAACTGCTTAAAGCCTTCATTCGTAAAAGGGCCTATGGTGGAAGAAGCTGGCAAAACCATTTCGGATGATGTGCTGAAAAACTTTGAGAAAATGATGCCGCTGGGCTTTGGTGAGCCTGAGGATGTAGCTAATACCATCGCTTTTTTCTTGTCGGATGCAGCCAAATGGATTACCGGCGCTGAACTTACACTAGGGGGAGGATAATGAACGATAAAACCCATAACGTTGATTTTGCGGTGGTGGTGCCTGTGTTTAACAGTCAGGATACCCTGGAAGAGCTGTTTGAAAGAACGGGAAAGGTTTTCAATAAACTTGATAAATCATTTGAAGTCATTTTTGTTGATGACGGAAGTCGCGACAAAAGCTGGGAGGTGCTGAAAGACTTAAAGAAAGCCCATCCCGATAAGGTAAAAGCGATTCGTCTGTCAAAAAATTATGGCCAGCACAATGCCCTGTTTTGTGGGCTGGGTTTTGTGAACGAATCGCACGTGATTACCATAGACGATGACTTGCAAACACCTCCCGAAGAAATTGAAAAGCTCATCAACAAATATAATGAGTCGGAAGCAGACCTGGTTTATGGATACTATAAGCGGAAGAAGCACAACTTCCTTCGGAATTTTGGCAGCAAGCTGCTTAAGAAATCATCAAAACATTTGTATGATGCTCCCGGCGAAGGATCTTCATTTAAGCTGGTGGAGAACAAACTGGTGAAAAACATCCTGAACCACTATCAGAATTTTGTTTATATCGATGAGCTTTTCTTGTGGTACACCGAGGATATTGATTTTGTGCAGGTGGAGCACCATCCCCGCAAGGGAGGCCGCTCAGGCTATTCAACAGGAAAACTGCTGCGCTTGTTTTTTAACATCACCATTTATTACACGGCTGTTCCTTTGAAGTTGATGACCGCTGTCGGACTTATTTCATCGCTGGTGAGTATTGGGTTTGCTATCAGGTTCATCATCAGGAAAATATTTTTCGATGTGCCGCTGGGTTACACCTCCATTATTGTAACTGTGCTCTTTTCTGCCAGTCTTATTTTGTTCAGCCTGGGAATCATTGGCGAGTATCTGAATCGTATCTACATGGTCCAAAATAAAAAACCGCCTTTTTCCATCAAGAAAGTACTGAAATAATCGCCTTAGAAAATGAAGATTCAAAAGTACGGTGTTACCCTGAAGCGCATAACTGAAGATGACATAGAGCTACTGCGGCAGTGGCGCAATTCGGAGCATGTGAACCGCTACATGGAATACCGGGAGTACATCACTCCCGAAATGCAGAAGAAATGGTTTCAATCGATCAATAATTACAATAACTTCTATTACCTGATTATTCATAAAGGTGAAAGTGTGGGTTTGATCAATGAAAAAAATATCGACCGCAAAGGCGACGGAACGTCAGAGTCGGGATTGTTTATTGCCAATGAAAAATATAAGAAGACTCATATTCCGCTGCTAGCTTCGCTGATGCTTCTGGAAGTTAACTTTTATATCCTTGGCGGGAAAATATCCTACATACGCACGCTGCGGGATAACAAAGAAGCAATTGCTTACAACAAAAGTCTGGGATACACTCTGTGCGAGGGACAGGAAAGCGTTGAAAACCAAAAATATTTTCTTTCGCCTGAGAACTTTGAAAAGAAAACAGCCAAAATCAGAAAAGCGGCCTCCCGATTGACCTCAAAGGATTACCCAAACGGATCGGTGCTTTTTGAGAAGGTTGATTATGAGTTGGGAATCGCACAGAAATTTGAAAAGATCATCGCCACTCATGATTTGCCTGTACAGGTCAAATCAAAGGATGTGGCTCAGGGGAGGCTTTTTTTCTATTAGTGGGCGTTCAAAAATAAAACTCAGAATGTAAATCTTTTGGAGGTAAGGCATGTTAACCACAAGGTTCACTAAGGAATTCACAAGTGACACAAAAGAGTCTTATAAAATCAGAATCACAATAATCTATCGATTTGGATATTTCCACCGCTCATCCACCCTCCAAACCTATCTAAAGGGAGGCTTTTAAGCTAACTCAAAGGTGAATTTTCAGGTGTTCTTCAAGTCCCCTTCAGGGGATTTAGGGGTGGATCAACCGGAAGTCTCTATTTAATCATCCTCCCTTTTTCCAAATAGTCTCTGACAATAAAGCACCATCAGACTATCCAGAGAGTTTGTTGTAGACAAACGCCATCAAAGAACCCGCTTGTTTTACCTTAACTCTGATACGAAAGGGAAGCAAATCCAGAAAGTCAGCGAACAGATAAGATGCTTTGCCGTAAAGGATACCGGGCAGCGCTTTAAAACGCATCGCTGTTCGTTTGTTTTTGTAGGCTCTTTGGTAGCCATTCAGCTCAGCATATTCGCCGATAACCGTTTCAAGCATTTCCACTTCTTTAGCTATAAGACTTTTTTCCCACACGCCTATTTTTTTATTGTTGATGGGATTACTAAGGCTTTGATGGTACGTTTTTAATTCCTTGTCGGGATGATTTTTGAAAGAGGCATCCCGTTGTTTATAAAAGTCAAAGACTTGCTCTTGGTAAGGAATCCCAAGAAATTCGCAGAGCTTATTCACTTCTTGCTGAGGATTAGAAACAAGGTCTTCGTATTTCAGGGTATAAAACGCTTCTGTGTGACGATTTTTCAATCTGTGAAGTAATCTGGCAGAATGCAGCCAGCGGTAAGCGATAAGTGGCGTGTAAGGCGCTTCGAAATCCACCTTTTTTATCGACACCAGGTTGTCGCGATAATCGCGTGTGAGGTGGATAAATCGTGCATCCGGAAAGGCACGCATTATCTTGTGTGTGTTTGTGGAATAAACCGGATTCTTATCCCCGATAAGGGTGATTTCTTTTTTGGGGAAAGCACTGTGAGAATGAAGATAAACAATTTTAATAAGCGATTGGAAGGAATGCTTTCCTGTAAAGGAAAGAAGTTCTTTTTTCAACGCTTCCTTATCTAAATCCCATTTATGAAACTCCTTGTGAAAAAGAAGGTCCTTATAAAACCGTAAAAGCTTTCTTTCATTCCACTGCTTGGTCTTGCCCCACTTTGGATACAGGTTAACAATGAGCGGACATTCGGTGGGGATAACCACGTTGGGGTGCGCGTCAAACAGGCTTCTGAGCAGGTAGGTCCCCGAACGTGGTCTTCCGATGATAAAAAAGAATGGTATGTTTTCTGGCGACTTCAACGCTTCCTCCCTTTCAGTTTTTGCATGATGATGCGTATGTCTTCACTTTGCGGGAGCAGCAATTCCGTTGGCTTTGCTTTAGTGGTATGGATGTAGAGAATAATCATTAACACTACGCCAAAAACATAGCTGACATTCGTGGCCATGGCTGCTCCCTTTCCACCAAACTCTGGGATCCAAAGATAGTTAAGTCCGATATTCAGGGCAAGTGCCGGGATGATGGCGTAGATGGCCGGCATGGGTTTGCCCAGTCCGTTCAGATGACTGTTCAGTATCCTGAAGATGATAAAAAACACAACCCCGGGAAGTATTGTCTGGAGCAGCATGGCTGACCTGCCAAAAGCCTCTCCGTAGATGAGAGGAATGAGGTAAGGCATGATAAAATACATCGCCACAGCACCTGCGGCCCCTGCAAAAATTGAAAAGCGCAGCATCTGACCTACTTTTTTGTTCATCAGTGCAGTGTCATGTGTATTTGCACTTTTCGACATAATCACAATACCTACCGCAGCCGGTAGTTGCCACAACTGTTCTGAAATAGTTACAGCGATACTGTAGAAGCCCACCTCCTTTAAATCAGATAACTGCTCAAGCAGTAACACATCAATACGGTATATTAGCTTCATCACCAGCAGGGACGCGGCATAGAGAGAGCCCAGACTAAGCATCCTCTTTAACAATACCCTGTTCCATTTGAGGGTGAGTGAAAAATCTTTGGAAAGCCTTGAAACAGCCACAACGGATATGATCACACCTGAAAGCATTACTGCCAAAAGTGCTCCGGCCACCTCCATTTTCAGCAGGATGACGAACACAACCAATAACAGCAGATTAACCACTGGCACCGACCACTTCATCACATTGGCAAAACGATACTGCTCGCGTCCAAGATAGATTCCGCCAGTGTAGATGGTGGCAAGCCGGAAGGGAATGATCAGAATGGTAATCAAAATAAGGCTCAGGGTGTAGCTTTGCTTATCCATCCACTGAAAAGCTGCAAAGGAAGCGCCCATCCCGACAAGGCTTGTAATGACAAGGATTTGGATAACCGCAGAGGCTACCTCACTTTCAGCAAACTCTTTTTTACCCATAAAATACACGGCTGTCCGCCGGATACCCATAGCGGCAAAACTGGCCACTATGACCGGTACCACCGTGAGGGCGGTAAAAAGGCCTTTGCCTTCAGGACCCAGGTAGCGCGCCACAATGATGCCAATCAGTAAAGCAGATATGATGGCGAGCACATTGCTGCCAAATACGCCCGAAATATCCCTGGCAAGGCTGGTTTTTTTCATCTGCTTAGATATTCATGTAAGTTTAACTTTTTTATTCTAAGATAAAGCATTGCCTGTTTCATGACTTCTCTTTCACACTATCCCAGTATTTTTTTCCCAGCACAGGGCCGCGCTCGATAAACTGCCGCAACCCTTTCTTGTGGGGGAAGGTACGAAGAATATCGCCTATCATCTTCGTGACAAAGAGGTAAAGCCGAATAGGTTGCACTTTTAAGCGTGTTTTCAGGGAAATCCTTTTCAGGCTGCGGGGATAGCCAACTTGTGCTCCCGCTTTCCCTGCCATGAGCTCAGCAACTTCCAGTTGTTCGTGTGAGAGGTTTTGCTTCCAGTCACCTACATTTTTGCTGCTAATGGGCCGAAACAGTTTACTGTGATAGAGCTCCATGTCTTCCTCACGGTAAAATTCCAGAAACTTGTTCTTATATTCATGAAAATCGAAAATCTGATCTTCATAAGGGATCTCTAAAAATGAGCATATTTCTTTAAAAGTCTTTTCAGGATGCTTAACCAGATCTTCATACTTGAAAGAAAAGAACCTTTCCGGATTCTCTTTTTGCAGCTGCATGTTCAGCTTCAGTGACTTTACCCAGCGTTGAATGATAATGGGCGTGATCTTTTTTACAAAACCTGCCCTTAGCATCGACTGAAGATAATCTCTGTAATCCCTGGTCATGTGAAGGAATTTAGCGTCCGGAAACAGCTTCAGCAGATAGTGCGATCGTGGCGAATAGACCGGGTTTTTGTCGCCTACCAACGTAATTTCTTCTTTTGGGAAAAATGACTGGTAGCTCGCATTCACAACTCTGCACAATTCAGCATAATTGGTATTCCCTGCCAGGGCCAGCAAGTCCTTTTTGAGTTGCTCATAATTTATTTTCCATGCAGAGATGTTGAGGTTCAAATACTTATCTTCTTCCTTGTTAATGATATCCTTATAAAACTCCAGTATTTTCTCCTCGTCCCACGCTTTCACCTTATGATATTTCCAGTAAAAACGGAGGATAAAGGGTGACTCCAGTGGAATAATTACATTGCTATGCCGATCGAAGAGCGTTCTGAGTAGGGTGGTGCCAGACCTTGGGCGGGCAATAATAAAAAACATCGGAAGCTTTCTCTTTTCATCGAGTGAAAGGTTGTTTTTCTTTTGATCCATGCAGTCTTTTGTTTGAGGCAAAAATAATTAAATTAAGATGTTTAAATTTGCCTGCAATGAATAAAGGCAGTCATTTTATGGATATCCCTTTTAATAAACCTTTCTTTACGAGAAAGGAAGCGCATCTGGTGGCAGAATGCGCCTATACCGGAAAAATTTCCGGCAACGGCGTTTTCACAAAAAAGTGCCATGAATATTTTGAGAGTAAGTATGGATTTAAAAAGGCTTTACTGACCAGCTCGTGTACCGATGCACTTGAAATGGCGGCCCTGCTAAGCGAGGTAGGAGCGGGTGATGAGGTGATTATGCCGTCGTTTACTTTTGTTTCCACGGCCAATGCGTTTGCTTTGCGCGGAGCTAAAATCGTGTTTGCGGATGTGCAGCCGGAGATTCCGAATATTGATTTGGATGAGGTGGAAAAGCTGATTAATCCCCGCACAAAGGTGATTGTAGTGGTACACTATGCGGGTGTGGCTGTGGATATGGATCGGCTCATGGCGATTGCAGAGAAAAATAATCTTTTGGTGGTGGAGGATGCTGCTCATGCCATCGATTCATACTACAAGGAAAAGCCGTTGGGTTCCATAGGGCATTTCGGAACGTTTTCGTTTCATGAAACCAAAAACATCATCTCGGGTGAGGGAGGGTTATTGGCGATCAATGACGAGCGTTTTGTCGAGCGTGCAGAGATTATCTGGGAAAAAGGAACCAACAGGGCGGCTTTTTATCGTGGTGAAGTTGATGAATATGGCTGGGTGGACCTTGGCTCGAGTTTCCTGCCTTCTGATATGACGGCGGCCTTTTTGTACTCACAACTCCAGGAAATGGAAGAAATTCAGCGAAAGCGAATAGCTGTCTGGGAAAAATATAATAAACTGCTTACCCCATTAAAAGCAGAAGAAAAAATTTATTACCCCGATATCCCGCCATATGCCACAAAAAACGGCAATATGTTCTACGTAACCGTATCGGCACGCAAACAACGGGATATTATTCTGGAGGGAATGAAAAGGGCTGGTATTTTGGCGGTTTTTCATTATCTTCCATTGCATAAAAGTCGCTTTTTCAGTCCGAAACATGATGGTCGCGAACTCCCGAATACCGATAGATTTTCAGATACTATCATACGATTGCCTTTTTATGCTGAGCTTAAGGGTAGTGATACAGAGCGCGTTTGTGGCGAATTGAAACGATTGATTCATGAGAAATAACAAGAGCACAAAGAAAATTCCGGGGTTTATTATGGCGTAATTAATTTTTCTTTTATATTTGCACCCGCTAATGCGAAAGTAGCTCAGTTGGTAGAGCATGACCTTGCCAAGGTCAGGGTCGCGAGTTCGAGTCTCGTCTTTCGCTCAAAGAAAAAGAGTTCTCAGAAGGTTGCGGGTCGCGAGCCTCGAGTTTCACATAAACTCGAGGGTCCACGAAAAACAAGTTTTTCGGGATTCGCGTCTCGTCTTTCGCTCAAAAAACGTTCTTAAAATCAATTGGGCCCGGATGGTGGAATTGGTAGACACGAGGGACTTAAAATCCCTTGGCCATTGTGGCTGTGCGGGTTCAAGTCCCGCTCCGGGTACTTATTAAACTGCGAAAGTAGCTCAGTTGGTAGAGCATGACCTTGCCAAGGTCAGGGTCGCGAGTTCGAGTCTCGTCTTTCGCTCAACGAAACGTCTGGTGTTTTTACATCAGGCGTTTTTTTATGCCCATCCGAAATATTTTGATGCCATCCTGCTGTGGGGTTCAAGTCCCGCTCCGGGTACTTATTAACCTGGGAAAGTAGCTTGGTTGGTAAGGCATGATCCGCCTGTGGCGGATAAGGGTCGCGAGCCCCGAATTTCAGAGAAATTCGAGGGTCCACGAAAAACAAGTTTTTCGGGATTCGCGTCTCGTCATTTGCTCAACGAAACGTCTGGTGTTATTACATCAGGCGTTTTTTTATGCCCATCCTGCTGTGGGGGTTCACCTCCTGCTCCGTTACTTTGTAAAACTGGGAAAGTAGCTTAGTTGGTAAGACATGATCCGCGTGTGGCGGATAAGGGTCGCGAGCCCCGAATTTCAGAGAAATTCGAGGGCCCTCGAAAAACAAGTTTTTCGGGATTCGCGTCTCGTCATTCGCTTTTGTTAACTTTTAAAACCCCGCCTATCAAGACATGTGAAAAAGGATAATGAACAGATTGCCTTGTCTTTTTCAAAAAACTAATGTTTGTGCAACCCAAGGATCAGAAAAGCAAATTCTATTTATTAACCAAAATTAAAACACAAACATTTATGAAGACGACAAAGAGATTTTTTCTAATTCCATTTCTTTTGATGGGAACGATTTTTTTATTCACAACGAGTTGTAGTGATGACAATGATGATGTTGCTCCTGATGCGGAAGTATCTTTATTTACTTTGCTCAACAATAGCACGCACACCGAAGCCAGTGTAGATATGACAGGCGATGTGCTGCTGCGATTTAAGGGTGATGTTAGCAAACCAGCCACAGTCAAAGTATACCGTACACACAATGACACCGGGAACGAAGATGTGATTATTAGTGCTGATGTAGAAGGGTATTTTAGCATTGTGGAAGACGTTGTTTATATGGAGCCTGGTGAGTATACATTGTATGGTGAAATCACTGTTGGTGGTACAACGGTTCGAACAGAAGATGACCTCACCGTTACTGTCAGTGATGAAAAAACCGAAGTCGGTGATAATTTCACAATTGGTTTGGAAGACGTTAATCAAGACAATGATCAATTGCTGATTGGAAGCCGGTATGCCCTTGAAATAAACTGGTGGTTAGGTCCTGGCGAAGAGCCAACCAACACCCGTGTTGAATGGGAAAGCAGTGATGAGTCAATCGCAACTGTTGAAGTAGAGCCGGGAGCCTACAATGATGGTTGGGTTTATATTCATGCGCCCGGTTCTTTCAGGCTTACAGCTACTTCTGAAGAAAAACCAAACCTTAGTTTTGGCAAAGATTTCACAGCGGTAGAATCTGTGTCAGATGACACACCCGAAATTACCGTTAACTCCACAAGTACTTCTGCCCAGCTTGTTGATGGGGTGGGTAACTCAGCTACCATTGTTAAGTTTACCGTGGAGAGTGAACAGGATGATCCTGCTCCGGGGGAGGAGCATCAGTGGTTTGCCGTAAACTTTGCTTATGATGCTGAAGGAATATCCCAAACGATAGAGTACAGTGTTCCAAAAGCAGATGTTGATCGGGGCGTAATGCCTTCGGGATCTGACCAGGATGCTTTCTGGCTTGAAGCCGGCACCTACACCATACAATTGTGGGCTCCGCTTGCCGAAGATGTTTCTGTTCCTGTACGCGTTTGGGTTGAGGATGCGCAGGTAGATGCTCCGTAAATATTTATAATGTGCCTGCGTAACGTGGGTGTTTAACTGGTTGGTTTGAGAGTGGTATTACAGCCGCTCACAAACCAGCCATTTTTTTACCCATTTTTCCCACAGCACTTTTTATACTTTTTCCCGCTGCCACATGGGCAAGGTTCGTTCCGTCCAATTTTGGGCATCCTGCGTATTGGAGCCTGATCAGAATGGTCAACATCATTTTGATTGTTTTTGGACTCCAATAATTTTTCCAACAGCACATTATCGAAGTCCTCATCTGACTCATCCCAGTTATCTGCATCCCAATCTTCAAAGAGTAGTTCTTCATCTTCTTCATCCTCCTCCTCATCAAAGTGCCAGTCATTCAGGATCTCATCATATTGCTCGAATATGCTTAACAGAGGATGCTTAGGTGATATCGGGGGTACTTTCCCAAAATCATTTAGCACTTCTTCTTTAGTGCCTGCAATATATTCTTCTACATAATCGGTATCATAGAGCTGCTCTATCAATGGAAGTAATTCATCAAATTTTGCATCTAACACGTCACATACCAGAAATGCAATAAGTTCGCCATCTACTAAATTGTCACTGTCGGTGGTAAGATAGGTGTTCAGGACTTCCTTATACCATGCTGCAATTTCTTCCCGTTTTCCGGGATTATGCAAATAGTATTGCAGGTATGTTTGAGAAATCACGCTTTTAGCGTAGGTAAAAATTCCTGGTTCCAACATAAATCTCTTTAAAGCATTGTGGTTTTCAGGCAAAACCTTATACAAAGCTTGCCAATAAACTTCGAACAAAACATCGTGATACCAGAAAGTTAAAAAATCATCACCCTGACGCAGGGTCTCTAAAAAGTCTTCTACCGCTTCATTGGCTTTCAATTCGCCTAGCAAGAAAGTGGCATGGATGGGGAAACTAAGTTTGGCTTCACCAACAATGCCTTTATCGATCTGACCGAGAAAGTATTCATACCTGCAAACGGAATCGCGCAATACCTTTTTCAGATCCTGAATGGCCGATTCGCGTGGCAAATCCAGTATCTCTTCAAAAATGCCCTGGTCAATATCAAAACCGGCCTCATAAAGCTTGTTGATAATTTCGTTTTGAAATGTTGGTGACTCTTCGGTTTGCACAGACTTATCGTAAGTTTTAAAATCGGGTTTAGGGTAAAACGTATCCCTTTCAAATGGCATTCCTTCTTCTCCTATTCCTAGTATTGATAAAGTGCCTTCAAAAGATAAAACTACCGGATGTTCAGAGTCAAGCTCTTTTAGAAGCTTAACACGCGATTTTGTTGCTTCAAAGTTTTTATCAGCAATAAAATAATGAATAGCTGTTTCGAGAAAAGAAATCATTTCTGTAACATGAAATATTTCCCGTTCAGGATACAGATCTTTCAGCTCCATATTATCACCCATTAACCCGGGCATTTTCTCATGCTCCCCCTTATTCAAATACTCGCTTGCTTTATTTAATATTCCGTAAAGGTATTGAGGGTGTTCTTGAACCAGGCGGTCATTGACTTTGTAACTCTCTTCTTCCATCTCCGAATTCATGTAGGCTACAGCCAAATAGTTTTTCAGATGGGGAGTGTTAGGATATTTCTCAATGGCCTTCTTGATATAATTGATATTGCTTTCACCCCCTTTTTGTGCTTTTGTGAATAACTTTTCCATTTTCCATTCCAATTCGGGCGGAATCTGATTTTCCTTTTCCAGGTGGTGAGGGTCTGTTGTTAGTGTGTAATTGTAAAACTTAAATTGATCGCTCATGCTAATTTTTTAGCTAAATTAATCAATTCTGAACTTCTCGTCATAAAAAAACCTCACCGGAAATCCTGTCCTGGCAAGGTTTTATAAGTTTCTATCAATTTTGTTTGCGTTAATTTCCGCCTAATGGAAAAGCTCTCCTTTTTGCGTGCCGGGCGGTTGAATAATATTCTATATCCGACCAGGTGTTTTTCCAGTTGTTCGTTTCGGTAACTTTTCTTCCGATACTTCCGTGCGAAGCCACCTCGTACATCACCGCATAACCGTCGGAGCCCTGGTAGAATAGCAGCATATCTTTATTTCCGGCTTTGTAATATTCAATGTCAGTCCAGGTGGTTCTCCAGCCATTTGTAGAGTTGACTTTTCTGCCCAGACCGCCATCCGCAGCTATTTCATACATTTCTGCCGAACCTGATGAAGCTTCGTAGAACAACAGCATATCTTTTCCGTCCACGCGATAATATTCAATATCTGTCCAGGTGGTTCTCCAGCCGTTAGTGGTATTCACCTTTCTTTTAAGGCCTCCGTTGTCAGCCAGCTCATACATATCAGCCGAACCCGATGATGCTTCATAAAACAGCATCATATCTTTTCCTCCTGCACGGTAATATTCGATATCGGTCCAGGTAGCTTTCCAGTTTGATGTGGAGCCAACACTGTTCCCCAGGTTTCCATCGTTTTTTATTTCGTACATCTCTGCAAAACCACCTCCGGATGCCTGGTAAAACAGCATCAGGTTTTTCCCGCCTGCACGGTAATACTCGATGTCGGTCCAGGTGGTTCGCCATCCATTGTTGATGGAGTTGAATTTCGAGCCCAGACCTCCATGATCTGCTATATTGTACATGTGTCCCGACCCGCTATGTGCTTCATAAAATAAAAAGTGCTGGTTTTGTGCAGATACCATTCCTGCAGCAAAAAGCAAAGCCAATGAGAGTAATCCTTTTATGTTCATGTTTTTTTGATATTTGTTTTCCGTTTGTTACTGAAATGGCACTTGTGTGTTTAGAAGATGCCTTAGTACAATATTATTAGTTGCATCAAAACTCAAAAATGAAAAGACCGACATGTCATATCCTCATGACATGTCGGATTAATAAATACCCTACCCAAGGCCGCTCTATCAGGTAGAGATAATTTGTCTATTCATTTCTATAAAGAACGCACAAAATCTATGTGCTTTAAGAAATAAATGTAAGCTAAGTATTTTTCTTTATCGGTTAGCTTCCCCTCTCCACTGAAAATAGCATGAATGGCCGAACGGTTTCGTCCGAATCCTTCCTTGGCCACCATTTTTGCAGTAGTTTTAAATGCACCCTTTTCTTTCGCTTCCTTAATGAATTTTTCTTCAGCAATTTTGTTGTATTGCCTTTCGTTTAGCAATTCAACCCCTTTCCATTCTTTTTCAATTTCCCCATCATTGTTGGCCTTTTTCCAGGTTATGCCATTGAGAGTAAATAGAACCAGCACGGTAGCTTTCCCTTTAGTTAATTCATTTAATGATACCTTGTTGCCGTTTTCATCGATTAACTCAAGGTCAGGAATGGGCCATTCGATAAGGCCTTCACCTTTTTTATCAATGTCAGCACCTTTTGTTGGTTCAAGCTCTCCATAGGTGGTTTCTTTCAAATATTCTCTTTTTTTCTCTTTCAGTATTTTTTCTTCTTTGCCTTTTCTAGCCTTTCTTATAGCTGAACGCATATTGCTTGCAATGCCATCTCTTTTAGTTCTCCAGCCA
>JASMTJ010000066.1:0-1821 GCA_041694335.1 Bacteroidales bacterium | reverse complement strand
CCAGTCCGGTGCCTTTTTCAGTAGATTCACCAATATACTTCGTATTGATGTCTATCCGAAAAAGTTTATCAATATCCACCTGCGAAATACCGATTCCAAAATCCCTCACCGACACCTCCACAAATCCATCTTTCAGATCCCGCGCAAAGAGTTCAATATTTGAGCCTTCGTTGGAATATTTTATGGCATTGGAAACCAGGTTACGGATGACCGCCGAAATAAGGTTTTTATCACATGCTGCCACTACTGGCGCATTTGTCTTTTTCAGGATACTGATACCCTTGTTTTGTGCTTGTGTTTGCGTTACCGGGATAATTTCGTCGAGCAGCATATTGAGATCAATATTTTCCGGTTCAAAATCCAGCCGGTCTGTTTGGGTCCTTGACCACTGCAGCAGGTTTTCGATCAGGCTATTCAGGTGCAACGCCGACTGGTGGATATTTTGCGCAAACGACTGTCGTCTTTCAGGACTTAAAGCATTTTGCGAGTTGGCTAACACATCAGAAACGGACACAAAAGCACTGAACGGCGCGCGCAGGTCATGAGCAATAATCGAGAAGAACTTGTCCTTGGTGGCATTCGATTTTTCAAGGTTTTGCTGCGATTGAAGCAGTTGCTCATTCGCGCGTTGAAGCCTTTGCCTGCTATGGCGCAGGTTTTCGGCCATGATGTCAAAATTGTCGCCAAGATCCTGAAGCTCATCGCGGCTGTTTAAGGCAACTTTTACGTTCAGATTGCCGCGGCTGATTTCCTGGGCCGCTGTCTGCAACTTTCTGATAGGTTTAATAATCTGGTAAGAAAGGAAAAGTCCGGTGCCGATGCTAGTCATCATCAGCAACAAACCTATGATTAAGATTGCATTCCTGAAGCGCTCGTTTGAGGCTTCCATCTGGTTTTTAGCCTGGTCATATTTTTTGCTGATGATATTGTTAAGCTGGTCGAGCTCGGTAAGAATGCTGTTTGAAAGGTCCATCACCGGATCGTCTTCCTGCTCCACCATCGACATGGTTTCAAAAAGAATCATCGGGTTATCATACGACTCAAAGCTGTCGAGCTTATCCATGATAAAGCGGTGCTGAGGAATCAGGCTGTCTTCAATCAGATCGATGATATTGTTGAGTAACTTTTGTTCCTCCTGCTCCCAGGAATCGGCTAAGTAGTAGAGCTTGTTGCGGATTTTAGGATACCGTTTCTCATGAAAGTTGACCAACTGCTGCTTGTTGGGTGTGTTGCTTTTCACTTCGATGAAAACCCAGTTTTTTATAAGCATTTTCGAGTTCGAAATTTCAGCATAAAGGTCATTCACTGCTTGTCCTGAAGGGGCATGCACGTTGGCAATGTTTTTTACTATGCGGATATTCCTTTCAAGAATATAATAGTTGAAAATACTTCCGGCAATGATGGCTAAAGTGGTGATACCGAAACCCAGCGTAAGCTTTTTATATATGTTAAAGTTCCGGATAAGCATTTATCAGAAATTTAGGTTCAGACCAATCATGTACAAGCCACGCGCTTTATCCGCAAAGGGAAACTCATAGGAAGAGTTATCCAGGAAATTCCTGGCATTAAAATAGATATGATTGTTTTCGTAGAATCTGTATGATGTTTTCAGATTCATGATGGTCTTCGATTCAATCTTTGTAATTCCATCGATGCTGAAAAAGTTTTGCTTGCCATAGCGGTAGAAGTTGGTGTTTATATTCCAGTGATCTGAAGGCGCATAGTTCAGTATCAATCCTCCGTACATTGTTGGTGTGGATTTATGAATGAAATCAGAATTGATGGTAATAATGCTCTGATTTTCGCCTGAGCCAAGGGCAT
>JASMTJ010000065.1:0-8829 GCA_041694335.1 Bacteroidales bacterium | reverse complement strand
CCAGTCGTTGCCCGTTCCCACCGGAATCATCCCCACTTGGATATCGGAAGGGTCGTATTTCTTTTGCTCAAAAATTCCGTTGACCACCTCATTGAGCGTCCCGTCGCCACCAACAACAATAATCTTTTTGTAATCCTTGTCGATATGCCTGCGTGTGAGTTGAGTGGCCTGAAACTTCCGCTGGGTAAAAACAGAAACGAATGAAATATTCGCATCCTCGAGCAGCTTGGCAATCTCTCCCCAGTCCTTCTCCCCTTTTCTCCTTCCGGCATTCGGATTCACCACCACCAGCCAGTCGTCGTTCGTGTTTGTTTTAATCGCTTTCATCTGTTAATATTTTCTGTGACCTGGTTGCTCTGTACTAATATTCATTATGCGTTGCGGCATCTATTTCATCGCAGACATTGTCTGTTTCATATGTAGCCTTGAAAATAAACTAATTCTAAAAGTAATTATTTAGCTGACTTAAAAATCTGTGAAAATCAGTCCAATCTGCTCCATCTGTGTTCTATTGTTTTTCAATAATGGCACACTGATTTAAATGATGAAACTGATTAACACTGATCAAAACCTAAATAATATCCACAAAAGTATTAAAATCAGGATAATCGACTCACTTCAGCAAAGCAACGACCTCCTGCAAAGTATGCTTCAGGCGGAATTGCTTCTCGACTTTTTCCCTTCCTTTTGCTCCCATTTCCTTTGCTAATTGGGGATCTCGGGCCAGTTCTGCCAACTTTTCCGCGAAAGCGGCAACATCCCCGTAAGGAATTAAAAATCCGGTTTCGCCATCGCTCACCAGTTCGGGATTCGAACTCACGTCGAAGGCCACTACAGGTTTTGAACACGACATGGCCTCGGCCAGCACATACCCAAACCCTTCCCAGTGCGATGACAGCGCGAACACATCCACTGCCTTTAGGAAGGATTTTGCATCATCCACAAATCCTGTTAAAGTGACTTTTTCTTCAAGTTCGTTTTTTGAAATCAGCTTTTCAAGATCAGCTTTTTCAGTACCCTCGCCACCAATCATCAGGTGAAAATCCACTCCCTTATCACGCAATATCCTGGCAACCTCTACCAATTGCTTCTGTCCTTTCTGGTGCACCAGCCTTCCGATATTCCCAATCACAAGGCCGGCTTTCGCCGGATATCCTTCCGGCTGCACTTGCTGTTTATCAAAAGCCTCAAGGTCAATTCCGTTGTAAACGACCTTTATTTTATCAGGCTCAACCAGCGAAGGATTATTTTCAAGGATGGTTCTTTTGGTGGCTTCGGAATTCACCAGCACAAGGTCTACCACATTGCGATAGAGGTGTTTGTTCAGCGGAGTGTTTTTCACCGGAATGGCGCTGCCGCGACGGTAGATGATTTGTTTCACACTTGCACGCTTTGCTGCCGGTCCGGCCGTCTTCAGGTCGCTGGGAAGGTTCATGAAAAGGGTGGTAACCTTATGCTTCAGAAACAGCTTCACCAGCTTTTGCTTCATCAGCGGATTCAGCAGACTGAAGTTGGAAATGTTCAGCGCCACATTATCGAGTCCGGCCTGCAGGAATTTCTTTTGCAGGGCGCTTCCCTTGCGGGTGATGGTCAGGATGCGATAACCCTGCTGCCGCAGAAGCACAGCCATGTCGTAATGCCATTTTTCGCCACCGCCCCACACCTTGGTGGTATTGCAAAAGCATATCACTTTTTCCTGGATTTTCTGTGGATTCCCCTCCGGCATAATCATTCAATCGTTCGTGGTAAAGATAGGTCTTTAACTGTTTTTCATCCGTATTAGTTCAAAAACACATCCCGCTGCTCGCGGGCATAAGCCAAACATTTCTTCCAATCGTTTTGGTATTCACGGTCAACCCTCTTCAGCACCTCTTTAGGGACAAGAGCCTTATCTTTTTCAGGATCAGGTAAAAACTGTCCTGCAAAAGCAACGGCATGGATAAAAGACTGGCTGATCTTCTTGTACACCTTCCGTAAAAACTTCGGATGGATTTTTTTGGGAAAGAACGGATAAAACCGGTTAAACCTCAGCACCCACTTCAAGGGCTTTTCATCATACCCTTTCTTGACCGTTTCTATCCGGATGTTTTCCTCATCGAATGAAGCCCCCACATAATCAGCAATGGCTCCAATGGTTTTCACCGGATGCTTCTTTAATTCTTCCTGGAAAAGAACCAGGGGAGCATGACCGTAAGTTTTTTCGAGCAGTTCGATTTTGGTGTAATATTGCAGAAAATTACGCATCTGTCCTCCCAGGCGGGTTTCAGGGTCCACAAACTCTTCCAGGTCATAAGTGCCGTGCTTGCGGATGTGATACTTGTAGCGCGATTTTATCCAGGAACTGTGTCTTCTTAAGACGATGATGGGATATACTTCATCATAGGCTTCCTTCACATCACTCAGCTTCTGCTCGCCATCCTTATCTCCGGGATGTGGATTAAACTCTACAGAGAGCAGCACCCGGTTCTCATCACTTTGCGCCACCACATTATGATGGCGCTTAAAGTCATGCTTCTTCACATAAAACACATCTTCAAGCTGAGGAAAAACATTGCGCTGCAAAAAAGTGGACGCCGTTTTGGGTAACCCCACATGAAAAAACACCTTCCGGTTTTTCTTTGCCATAAACTTTCTGTTTAGATTGCAAAAGTACCAAATCATGAGATTCTGTGCACTTCCCCAATTTCAGAAGCCTCAGGTGTTTTCCTCCTCCCCCCACCTGAACCTCCGGCCCAGGTACTCGAAAAGCTGCTGATTGTGCGGACGATAATACTCGTCGAGCCACGACCTGACACTGCTTGTTTCCTTGTCCAGCGGATAATTCCCTGAGTTTTGAGTGGATAAATCCTTCGGTATAAAACGATCGTCGATACCCAAAAACCGATACGACTTCAACACCACCTCTTCAGGATTTCGCATCAGCTTCTCCATCGATTCAATCATCAGGCTGTCCCTTCCGAGCACTTCTTCGTATCGCTTTATTTGTTCAAGATACCGCCCTTTCTGCAAATAAGAATACCTGATAAAATCCTTGATTTTTCTTTGATTCATGATGGTCTTCTTTTCCAAAGAAGGATACAGTTCAGACACCAGCTGTTTCTCCTGCTCAAAGGCATCGCGCATTCTGCGTGTCTCCCTGCCCCGGCGCGAATAATGTTTGTACTGTGATATGGCACGCAAAGAAGGGTCGCGGAGTAAAAGAATCAGCTTCGGGTTCAGTCCGCTGCTTTTGATGCGCTGTGGAGCCAGTGGATGATAAATGTAATCGGTTGATTTTTCGCCGGTAATTTTATTTCCATTCAGCTTTTTACGAAGCGGAAAGTGTGAGCGGTACCACACCGACCCCCAATGGTACTTTAAGTCGAAATATCTTACCTCCTTCTTGATTGGCGGCTCCACCTGCGGGTGCTGCGTCAGGTAATGAAATAAAGATGTGGTGGCTGCTTTCTGCGCCCCGATTATCAGAAAATCGGGATAGGCCCGGTGGTATCCTGACAACAGGTTAAAATATTTTTTCAGCTTTCTGTTTCTCCTCATGTCTCTCTTCGTTTGCTCTCAACCTCTCCTATCGGGAAACAGTTAATGACGTAACAGAATTATCTGTCGGTTAGTAGTTTTCGTTCCCCCGCGAAAAAGCCCGCAAGATGCATCGAATTATTGAAACAGACAAAAAACCAAACGGAATAATAAACATATTCACATTGTTGTTATCATATTTTGAACTTGGGTTTCTTACTTTTGCTGTGGAAAATGAGAATAGGTAGTTTTTATATCGAAGATAAATATCACCGTTGGCTGTACTTGGCAGCCCTGTGCTTCACGCTGGCCTCTCTGCCGTTTTACAGAGCCATGTCGAGCATCGGAGTGATTGTAATGGCGGCCAACTGGATTCTGGAGGGACACTTTCGCGAGAAATGGCAACGGCTTAAAAGCAATCCCGGAATCTGGATGCTTGCTTCTTTTTACCTTACCGGAGTGCTGGGTGTTTTTTACAGCGAAGAATTCAGGCAGGTAGTGCAACACCTGCAAAACGGACTGGCCTTCTTAGCCGCCCCATTGGTCATAGGAACGTCCAGAGCTATCAGCCTCAAGGAACTTAAACTAATCCTGGCCTCCATTTCTGTGTCCGTGCTTATCAATTCCTTTGTAAGCTACAGCATCTTTGCAGGATTTATCGACGTTCAGATAAATACTTTCAGAGATTACAGTTATTTCAGCTCTAACGTTCACCTTACGTACCTGGTGATTGTGACAGCCACTACGCTGTTTTATCTGTTGCGTTACCATAAGTCCGAACTTACATCCGGGGAATACACACTCGCACTTGCTTTAACAGGATGGATGGTGATTTATGTTTACTTTCTTCGTTCTTTCTCAGGAATCATCACCATGTCGGCCGTTATCTGGATTGTGCTTTTTGTGAGGCTTTTGAAGATAAAGCACTTCATCAAATATCCGGTGATTTTGCTGATGCTGTTGGCGCCACTTCTTCCGGTTTATATTTTTCAGCAAGTGTATGCAAAGAATTTTCAGGACCATGAAATAAACCTTTCGGAGCTGGAAAAAGAAACTGCCCGGGGCAATAAATACCATCATAACCTTAAAAATAAACTGATGGAAAACGGGCATTACGTCGGATTGTACAACTCACGCAAAGAACTGAGGAAAGAATGGAACAAGCGAAGCGATATTGATTTTGATGCCAAAGACAAAAAAGGCCAGCCGCTTTATGCCACGCTCATCAGGTACATGACCGCCAAAGGCCTCAAAAAAGATGCAGAAGGCATGAAAACGCTTAGCAGTCAGGATATCCGTAATGTGGAGAACGGACACACCAACCCTATCTACGCTTCACCAAGGAATTTTTATTATAACAGGTTTTACACCATCGCACAATCGTTCGATATTTATCTGAAAACCGGAAAGCCTTTCGACTCGGTAACCAAACGTGCCGAAGCATATCAGGCGATGATTTCCATTTTTAAAGACCACCCGATAGTAGGGGTTGGCAATGGGGACATCAAAAAGGCCTACGACAACTATTTCAGCAATAAATATGAAAATGCCGATAAAATGAATCTTGTTGGTGGCCATAATCAATACCTGAAAATACTGGCTACCTTCGGGTTGCTTGGCTTTGCGTGGTTTATTTTTGCCTTTGCGGGATCCTGGATCGTCCAGAAAGGGCACCGCTTCTTTATGACCCGCATGGTTTTCTTTATCCTGCTGCTGGCAATGATTTCTGAGGTCCCTCTCGATCAGCAGCGCCCTGCCATACTCTTCAGCATCTTTTTAAGCATTTTTCTCTTTTCGTTTAAGCCGATAGGTGAACGCAGAAAAACGGATTTGTAACACCTCAGAAATAGACTAATTTTGCGGAAATTTTTATGCAGATGAAACCAAGCATTTACTGGCATGTAGGACTGGGCCGAACAGCGACTACTTTCACGCAAACACAGATTTTTCCAAAACTAAAAGGAATCCACTACATCCCCAAAAAAGGATTTCGTCAGGCGGATGAAATTATCCGTAAAGAGTCTCACCAGAAAATTTTGCTTTCACATGAGTTTAGCCGCACCCTCACCGAAGAATTAGAAAGCTTCTCCAAAAAATACCCTGATGCAAAAATTATTATTGTTTTCAGGCGTCATGATAAATGGATTGCAAGCCACTACAAAAGAGTCGTAAAAAACGGTCATCCGTGGATTTTCAGCGAGTACTTCGATATTCAAAACGATGAGGGAGTGTGGAAAAAACAGGATTTGTACTATTATCCTAAAATAGAAAGCATTCTGAAGAACTTCAGGCACAAGCCGCTGGTGCTCTTTCATCATGACCTGAAAGACCAGCCTGAACGTTTCCTCAGGCAAATCATGAACTACCTGGAGATCGACAGAAATGATGAGATAGATTTTACTCCAAGGCATACTTCATACAATGAAAAAGAGCTGAAGGTAAGAAGGTGGATTTCAAGAAACACCTTCCTTCGCGAAAAGCAATATGTAGATGAGCATGCGATGAGTAAGCTGATTAAGTTTGGGAACAAAGCGATGCGCTATTCGGCACTCTACCTTGCCAAAGCCATCCCAAACGCCTGGATTAGTGAGAATCCGCTGATTCCAAAAGAGGAAATGTCGATGATTAGAGACTTTTACGAGGAAGACTGGCAGCAATGCATGGAGTTTGCAAGAAAAAACAACGAGCCTGTTTAATCATACCCGCTGATCCACCGGGTTGTTCTGCGCATAATCCACACACTTTTGCCAGTCATCGGCATAAGCCTTGCGGATTTCCTCCAAATCCTTTTCGGGAATTAAAGGTTCGTTTTTGGGCGTATCTTTTGGAAACAGGAAGTGAACATACATAATAAGGTGGCAAACCACTTTCCTGAATCGTCTTTCAAAACCACCGTCATGCCCCAGCTGCTTCCCTTTCCACTTGAAAAATGTTTTACGCGCAAAATTCCGCACCGCTTTCAACTGCTGCTCATTATAAGATACGTGCTTCGATGAGAGCGAGATACTGTCCAGGGTGTAATCAGCACCCGTAAACTGTGCAATCTTATCGAAAAAGCTTTGCGGGTTATTTTTTAACTCTTCGTGAAAGAGCACCAGCGGCTTGTGGCTGAATTTCTCTTCCAAAAACTGAATCCGCTCATAGAAATTCAGCACGCGCTTGTCCCAGCGGCCATCATTCTTTTCGATGTCAACAAACTCCTTAAACGTATGTCCGCGGCCATTTTTGGTCAGGCGGCGATACTGTGAGGCAATCCACTTATCGTGGCGGCGCAGGACAAGTATCGGGTGCGCATCCGGAAAATGGGCAGCGAATTTTTCCACTTCATCAAAAAACTGGCGATCAAACTCGCGAGAGACTAAAATACGCGATGCTGATGACTTCTGAATCAGTTCTGCAATCCGGTTGTATTTGGTACGTTGAATATATTTTATCCCTTTTAGTTTCGGGAAAAACTTGTATTGCAGGTAGGTGGTTCCTGTTTTCCCCAATCCCGGATGATAGAAAATCTCCTTGTTCTGATCCATAGTTTTTTCTATTAATTTTGCTGCTGATGACAACGTTTGTCATCTTGCAAAAATACCAAAAGCAATCAAATTGAAACCGACTGCAAGCCTTCAGAAACAATTACGAAAAGGGTGGTTTAATTTTTACAGAAAAGAAATGCCATGGCCCGAAGTGGTCTTTAAGGATCTCTTTTTCTTTTTCAAGAACCTAAAGCTTTTCATCCTTAACGGATTCAGGAAGAAAGTGATTTATTGCTACCCCGAATTCCCCAGCAGAAACGCCACTTTATATAAAATAGCCACGCATTTGGGTTATGCCATCACCAACAAAGCACCATCGCGTTATGATTTGCTTGCTCACTGGGAAGACAAAACCATCAGACGCAAAGACCCTTTCCTGGAAAAGCGCGCTACCAAACACAAAATCCTTAACGGGGAGGCCACAAACATCAGCAAAGACCTTGTTGACTTGGCTCACCACAAGGCTTTTGGTTATGCCACTGTTGTGGATCCGAACACCTATCACGGAAAGTGTGTAAAAAAAAGCAATGAAAATGCAGCCCACGATGGGGTGGTGGTCGAATGCCCTGTTCAGCATCATGAAAAAGGGGTGATTTATCAAAAGCTGATTAACAACCTTACCGAAGATGGTTATGCTGAGGATATCCGTGTTCCTGTTATCGGGGATGAGATTCCGCATGTTTACCTCAAGTATAAACCTCTGGATAGCCGTTTTGCCAATTTCAGGGAAACTGAAAAAGACAAACCAACCCAGATAAAAAAGACACATGACATTCTCTCGGATAGTGAAATCCATTCTATTCTGCACCTTGCCAAAGCCATGCATCTCGATTTTGGCGAGATGGACGCTTTGCGACACCGCGATGACGGTAAGCTATACGTGGTAGATGTAAACAATACGCCCACAGGTCCTTCGCACCTGGAAAAAAAAGAACTCAGGCTGGCTATCAGCAACCTTTCTGCAAGTTTTAAAAAACAATTTCTGTAGAATATAAAATATTTTAATTTCGTGTGATAATTTTAAAAAACCAGTTATGAATCAAAGAATCAGATACAAATGCGCCAAGTGCGGCGGAACACATTACGAAACCGATATGATTAGAGCAACCGGCGGAGCCTTTGCGAAAATTTTCGATGTGCAGAATAAAAAATTCACGGTGGTGACCTGCACCAACTGCGGCTATTCAGAACTGTATAAAGGAAAAACCAGCACGCTTGGCAACGTCTTCGACTTCTTTACCAGCTAAGTAAAAAGCTGAAATTAGTTTTAAAAACATAACATTACTATTTTTGCGCCATGGCAAAAAACAACGACGATCTTTTTAAAAAAATCATAGGCCATGCTAAGGAGTATGGCTTTGTCTTTCAATCGAGTGAACTTTATGACGGACTCAGCGCCGTTTACGACTACGGCCCCAACGGTGTGGAGCTGAAAAACAACATCAAGGAATACTGGTGGAAATCGATGGTGCAATACCACGAAAATATTGTGGGGCTCGACTCTGCTATTTTTATGCACCCATCGGTATGGAAAGCCTCCGGCCACGTAGATGCTTTTAATGACCCGTTGATCGACAACAAAGATTCAAAAAAGCGCTACCGTGCCGATGTGCTGATTGAAGACCACGTGGAAAAAATCCGCGGTAAGATTGAGAAAGAAATCAAGAAAGCAAAGAAGCGTTTTGGTGACGATTTTGACGAAGAACAGTTTGTAAACACCAATCCGCGTGTTCAAAAATATAATGAGCAGATAGACACCATCATCAAGCGCATGGTGAAAGATTTG
>JASMTJ010000064.1:0-6947 GCA_041694335.1 Bacteroidales bacterium | reverse complement strand
TGCCCCTTCAGGGCAATAGCTTTTAAACGATGAATTTGTAAATTAATGGGTAATTCATTAGTAACCCTCCCCAAAAACCCCAACGAATTCCTCTTCTCCTCGAGGAGAAGGGGTTAGGGGATGAGGTGAAAACCCCGAAAATCAACATCCGCTCTCCTTATTTAGGTGTATTCTGCTTTTTGCGATTTATAAATGATTTGGATTGCTTGGAAGTTCGGTTGTACTTTTGCACGAAAGCAATGCTGCGATGAATGAAAAGACATCTTTTCCTGAGTTGAATCTTCCGGAATGCCACCTCACTTTAAGGCAGCGTGAAGACGGTAGCTACGAGGTGCTGGATGTGATTCGCCGGAAATATGTTGTACTTACGCCGGAGGAATGGGTGAGGCAGCACATGGTGCATTACTTCCTGAATCACCTGGAGGTGCCTAAAACGCTGATGGTAGTGGAGCAGTCGATGAAGGTGGAACGGATGGAGAAGCGGGTGGACATTGCGGTATACGACCGCCAGACCCACCCGGTGTTATTGACCGAATGCAAGGCGCCACTGGTAAAACTGAGCCAGGCCACCATCGACCAGGCACTCAGATATAATATGGCCTTGCATGTTAATTACCTGCTCGTTACTAACGGAATACAGCACATGGGGTTCTTTATTGATTATGAAAATAACAAAAGCAGCGCATTGAAAGGATTGCCCCATTATGAGGAGATGTTAAGGGGTGAGACAGTTTAAATTTATTTTAAATATGAAATAAGGATTGTTGTTCAAGGTAGTACCAAAAAAAATTTTAAATTTGCCCTATCCGTTCAAAAAGAAAAAGATCATATAAATAATACAAATATCAAAGAAATGAACAAAACGTTAAAAATTGTCCTTCAGACCGTTCTGACAATCGGCATTCTGGTTTTGGGTTACCTTGTTTATGAGAGCATCATGGAGCCCGTAAGGTTCAAAAAGAACTTGCAAGACCGCAGTGATAAGGTGGTTGAGCGTCTCAGAGATATCCGCAGTGCCCAAACAGCTTATAAAGGTATTAACGATTCTTACACCGGTTCTTTCGATACATTGATAAACTTTGTGAAAAACGGTGAGATTCCGGTGGTTTATATTATCCAGGACCCGGACGATACCACTTTTACTAAAACAATTGCCGACACTATCGATTATATCAACGTGGAGGATTCGCTCTTTGGCAAAAGACGTCATTTCCATGCCGACAGTCTGCGCTATATTCCGTTTAGTCGCGGAGAAGAGTTTGAACTGCAGGCCGACACCATTAAGAAAGGTGGAGTGGAAGTAGACGTTGTTGAGGTGAAAGCTCATTACAAGACCTTCCTGAAAGGATTGGAAGAGCAGCTTATCATCAACCAAATCAAGACCAAGGAAGATATCGATAAGTATCCCGGACTGAAATTCGGATCGCTCAAGGAGCCATCTACCGACGGTAACTGGGAATAAACTTATAGCTATGGCTGAGCATATCGTTCCCGGAATTCAGTATCATGATGAAACCTTGAATAAAAATGCTCAGGAAAAGTATGTATTATCCATCCAGTTTGCGCTGGATGGATTTTCTTTTTTGTTTCTGGATGCAGAAAGGAAAAAGTTTACCGGGTTGGAGACTTACACGCTGAAAAATGTGGAAAGCGATATTAAGTTTTGCAAGCTGCTCGATACCTTCTTCGAGGAAAATCCATGGCTTTCAGGGCCGTTTAAGGATGTGCTGGTAATATATGAGAGCCGCAAGTCTGCCCTCATCCCCGAGCCGCTTTACGACGAAACAGAAAAGTCGTTGTTCCTGAAGTTTAATCACGCGGTCTCCTCATATGAGCAGGTGGTGTCGAATTTCCTTCCGAATGTGGATGCCTACCAGGTTTTTGCCTTGCCCGATTGCTTCAAATACCGTCTCGATAAGTATTTCCGAAAGAAAACGATTCTTCATCATTCGGTTCCGCTTATCGAAAGCATCATCATTAACAACAAAAATCGTCATCTCGACAATACCTTGTTTCTGAATGTCCGGGAGAAGCAGATTGATATTGTGGCCTGCCAAAAAGATGGGCTGAAATTCTTCAATTCATTTTTTGCTCCTGCTCCCGAAGATGTGATTTATTACCTGTTGTTTGTGATGGAGCAACTTGGCTACAATCCCGAAGAGGTGGAGCTACAGTTGAGCGGTAATATCAAGAAGTTTTCAAAGCACTACGAACTAATCTACAACTATGTCCGTGATGTGAATTTTGAACTCCGCACCCAGGTCTTCAAATACAGCTACGTTTTCGACAACGTACCTGCACATTTTCATTACACCCTCTTTAATTCGCATATCCTGCAGGTATAGAGTTGATTAGTTAATTGGTAAATTTGTTGATTAGTGTCTGTCTATGATGTCGAACCATGTTAATTTCCTCCCCGCTACCCCTTAATCTCCGCCTGAGGCGGATAACTCCCACACAACCAATAATTTAATTGGTTCTTCCGCCTAAGGCGGAGAGTTAGAGGGGTGAAAACGAAAGAATTGACTTTATAGACGAACACTAATTAGTTGAACACTAAATTTATACGGATTATTCTTCCACAAGTTATACCAATCAACTATTTTACCACACGTCATCCTGTTTCTTTACTCTTTGTTTAGCTCATAGGTTTGTCCCATTTGCTTTAAAATCATTTTGTCTTTTTCAGGAATAAACTCGATTTCCAATCCGGCAGCATCGTATTTGAATTTGTGTTCTTCAAAAGGTTCCAGCGGAAAAGAAGGTTGCCCGGTGCCCTGCCCGATAAGGGTATTCTCTTTTACAGAAATAGTAAGCTTCAACGGAAGTGCATCGCTTGAATACGTGCCGGTGTATTGTTTGAGTATTTCTTCACTTACTTCCATTGGCTCGCTAAACTCAGGAAGTTGATAGTCTTCGTTTCCAAAGTAAATACTTAGCACGCCAATGAGGATATCATTTACCGGCATATCCACTCCATTGCCAAGGTATGTTACAGCCACCTTTTCCTTTGGGAAATAAAAGGCACTGGCCCTGAACCCGTCGATGCCACCGGTGTGTCCGTAGGCACGTTTTTCGTGAAAGGGGACCTGGAACATGCCGTACCCGTAATTATCTTTCATGGTCGTCATTTGATCAACGGTTTCTTTCGTAAGCAGTTTACCTTTAAAAAGGCAAGTTAAAAACCGGTTGATCTCGGTGGGAGTGGAAACGATGGCGCCTGCTCCGGAGGGCACGGTCATGTTTGTTTCGGTATCTTTCGACCATTGACTGAGGCGCGCATAAGAATAGGCTTCGTTTTTTTCTGGTTCAATGGTGTTGCCAAACTCTGTGTGGCTGAGCTGGCAGGGTTTAAAAATATGTTTTTCGAGTAGTTCGTTAAACGTTTTTCCTGTAGCTTTTTCGGCGATGTATGTAAGTAAAACATAATTAGAGTTTGAGTACTCCATCTTTTCGCCGGGCTCAAAAACAGTACCTTTAGAACGGATAGTGTCGAGTAGCTGCTCATGGGTTACTTCCTGATCAAGCCATTCCTGGTAGTTATTGGCACTGGTAAAATTGAAGATGCCGCTGCGGTGTTGAAGCAGGTGTTCGATGGTTATCTTCTCCGAGTTCTCTATATCCGGATAGAACTGGTTCAGCTTGTCATCCAGCGAAAGCTGCTTGTCTTCGATGAGTTGCATGATAATGGTGGCCGTGTAAATCTTGGAAACAGAGCCTGCCCTGTATTTTGTTTCGGCTGTGGCCGGAATATTTTCCTCCACACTGGCATAACCGATAGTGCGTTGATAAACCTCTTCTCCTTCATGAAAAATGGACACGCTGCCCATTCCCTTGTCATGATTTTCAATAAGGGTAAAAAGGCTGTCCATCCTTTGGGTATTGAAGTTTTGAGAGGTGGCAGCAAATGCGATGAGTGAGAATAGCAGAGTGATTTTTGTTTTCATAGTTAGATTTTTTTGATAAACGTGCTGATAACAGCTTTGTTTCAGTTTGATAATTGTTTGACAGAAAAACCATAAAAAAGTTACAAAGGCATGATGTGTTTTATTTATATTATTCGTATCTTGTCGTTCTGAATCAACAACCTAAACGATGAAAAGAAAATACATAACCGTATTCCTCGTCTTTTTTCTGTCAGCAACTATTTGCCGGGCCGGACATGACAAGGCTGATCATGGGGCGCGTTCAGCAGCTTTGGCAGGTGCAGATGTCGCTTTAAGCGGTTTCTGGTCACTGAGAAATAACCAGGCCGGATTGGCCAGCCTGAAAAATCCCGCCGCGGGGCTATTCTATGAAAATCGATTTGGTATGAAGGAGTTGGGATATCAAAGTGCCGGGTTTGTTTATCCTTTTCAAAACAGCGCGCTGGGAGTCACTGCCAATTATTTTGGCGATGCGCTCTATCATGAAAGTGCTTTCGGCTTGGCCTATGGGATGAAGATTGCCGAAGGGTTTTCGGCGGGTGTTCAACTTGACTACTTTTCTTCTTTTACAGACTCGGAAGAGCTCGTGAAGAATAATGCTGTGACTTTTGAAGCAGGGCTTTTGTATGAACTCACCTCTGAAATATCGATTGGAGTTCATGCCTACAATCCGCTTGAAGTTTCGATGAACAGCAGTGCTGCCACAGAGATAATTCCGGCTAATTACAGCCTGGGAGCGGCTTTTAGGGTGGATGATAAGCTGTTGTTGACCACGGAGGTGGAAAAAACGCAAGGCTTTGGCGAATCGGTAAGGGCAGGAGTGGAGTATGAAGTGGTGGATAAAACATTTTTGCGTGCCGGGGTGGCCACAAACCCCGGGTTGTTCGCTTTCGGGTTTGAAACATCCTGGAACCAGCTTACACTGCAACTGGCCTCTTCCATGCATGAAGTGCTTGGTTTCTCGCCGATGGTTTCTGTATTGTATGAATTCTAATCTCCACCATCATGAAAAAAGTCTGTGCTTTGATATTGTTGCTGGTTTGCATGAGTGGTGTTCGAAAAGCATCTGCGCAAGAGGATTTGCGTCCGGTCATCGAAGAGATTCTCGACAACATTGCCGGGCAGTACGATGAGGATGTGGATTTATCTGAAATCACCGACCGGCTGTATGATTTGGCTTCCAGTCCGGTTCCTCTTAATCAGGCTGATGCTGCAAGGCTTTCCGAAATCCCGCTGCTCAGCGGATACCAGATTAATCAGCTTCTCGATTACAGAAAACGGTTTGGCGACTTTGCCACCATTTTTGAATTGCAAAGTGTGGAAGGGCTCGATCGGAAGACAATTCAGTTAATCCGGCCTTTTGTCACACTTGAGGACGAGGAAAAGGTGTTATCTGATCAGAAAAGGGTTTTCGTGAATCATGATTTAATGATAAGAAGCTCAAGGGTGTTGCAGCAACAAAAGGGATATATTTCTGATTCTTTGCCGGGTGCCTATCTGGGTGGTCCGATGAAGAACTACATGCGCTACATCGTGAAAACAGACTTTGGTGAGGCGGGATTTACCGCAGACAAGGACGCGGGAGAGCCATTTTTTGAAGAGCCCAATGCGTCGGGGTTTGATTTTTATTCCGCTCATCTTTACCTCGAAAACCTGGGCTTTTTAAAGAAACTCTCCGTTGGGGATTACTCGCTTTCCTTTGGCCAGGGCCTGAATCTTTGGACTGGCTTTACAATGGGGAAATCAAACCCGGTGAGTGGAGCCAGGAAGCTCCCATACGGAGTCAGGCCTTATCGTTCTGCTACTGAGGGAGGTTTTTTCAGAGGGGCTGCAACAACGCTGCAGAAAGGTAAGTTTGCGCTCAGTGCCTTTTATTCCAATCAAAAGCTGGATGGGAACAAGGTTTACAATGCTGATAGCTCAGATTACCATGTCACGTCCATAGATATCGGAGGCTACCACCGCACGCCCAATGAGCTGGAAGATGAAAACACGCTGAAAGAAACCCTTTTCGGGATGAACGCCTCGTACAATCACAGCGGGCTGCATTTCGGGTTGACAGCTTTTCGCTCAAATTTTGATCATGAAATTCTGCCGAGGCCACAGCTCTACAATAAGTTCAGGTTTTCGGGAGATGGGCTTTTTGTGAAAGGGGCCGACTTTTCGTGGACGATGAAACATGCGGAGTTTTTCGGTGAGATGAGTCTCGACTCTGAGAACGAGCCGGCCTGGCTGGCCGGCGCCAACTTTTACCTTCACCCGCGCATGATGATTTTTATTCTGCACCGCGATTATGACAAAGCCTACAACAACCTCTATGCGGCTGCAACCGGAGAGTACTCGCACAGCAACAATGAACAGGGGTGGCTTTACGGAATGAAGTTCGATGTACATCAAAACTGGGTTTTTAATGGGTATATCGATTTCTTTTCATCGGAATGGTTGAATTATGGCTCAGAATCCCCTTCAACCGGTAAAGAAATGGAAGCCCGCCTCTCTTTTATCCCTGATCGCGAAAACTCAGCTTATCTTAGGTTTTATTACGAAGAAAAGGAGGTGAACAGCAAATCGGAATTCGATATGATTCAACAAACCGGGTTGAGAAAAAGGAGCAAGCTCAGGTTTCACTTTAGCAAAACCATCAACCGGCTGGACCTCCGAAGCAGGGCTGAAACCAGCATAGTGAAGCTTGAGCAGGAAACCAGCAATGGCTTTTTGTTTTACCAGGACATCATTTACTCATTCGAAGAACCTGACCTGAAGGTTTATGGTCGTTACGCGTTTTTCGAAACCGATGATTATTCCAGCCGGATTTATGCCTATGAAAATGATGTTTTATACGCTTTCAGCTTTCCGGCCTATTATTATAAGGGTAGCAGGTATTTTGTAATGCTCAGCTACAAGTGGAAGCGCATGTCGTTTTGGCTGCGTTATGCGTCTACCAGTTATCGCGACAGGGATGGGATTTTGAGTGGGCTGAATGAAATTGAAGGAAACAGGGTTTCAGAGCTAAAGTTCCAG